>NZ_JAAKZY010000164.1 GCF_011045015.1 Streptomyces scabichelini
CTGGCAAGCTCCCATGTCCATGCGACTGTGTAAGTGCCGATATGCGGCTCTGCCGCGGGCTGTGTCCCTTGCCGTAGTCACCGCAGCCGCCCTCACGCCCGTCCCCGCGCAGGCCCTCGCCGGGGCGGCGGTGGATCGTAAGCCCAGCTGTACGGCAGGGGGTGGCAGCCGGGAGTTTCCCGTGCGTACGCGGATTCACGGGGGGCCCAGCGTGTATGAGGCCGGGGGCGGTTATCGGACCTGGTATCTCGATCTCACCAACACCACCGACAGCGTCTGCGCGAATATCCACCCGGTCGTCGTGCTCGTGGACGAGAAGCGGGCGTTGAAGGCCGGGCAGTCGCGGCTCGAGTTCTACGAGGGCGACGGCTCGGGCAAGGGCGAAAGCGGGACGGAGCGCCGGCATCCCGTCCGCTTCGAGCGGACCGGAGAGGACGAGAACATCGGGGTCTTCGACGGCGACGACGAAGGCGGCGACGGTGGGTTCCCCGGATTCACCGTGGCGCCGGGCGCCACCCTCTCCGTCAAGGTGCGGCTCGCGGTCGCCTCGGACGCGGTGCCCAACGACGTCGTGGCGAACGCTGCCGTCGTGCAGCGTCATGACGACGACGGCGACTGGGTCGGGCAGTCGAACGACTACCGGTTCCGCATCGTCGACGCGGGTCCGCCGCAAGAGCTCCCAGGTGAGGTGACTCCAGGTGAGGTCACCCCAGAAGGCGAGCGCACCCCCGAAGCCGTACCGGAGAAAGGACTGTCGTTCGCCGACGAACTGGCCGGGACGGGGCCGGCCTCGCGGCGTGCGCTGCTCGAGGCGGCGGCCGGTGCGTTCCTGCTCGTCGGTGTCGGCGCCGGCATCGTGGTCGTGGCCCGAGGCCGACGCTGAGCCCTCGGCCCGCCCCGCTCACAGGGCGGACGGCCCCTCCTCCATGATCTGGCCGGTGGCTACCCTTGGGCGTCGGCACACGTACGGCAGGAGACGGCACATGGCAGAGCGCAAGCCCATCGAATCGTGGCTCACGGACATGGACGGTGTGCTCATTCACGAGGGCGTGCCCATCCCCGGAGCCGACGCCTTCATCAAGAAGCTGCGGGAGTCCGGGAAGCCCTTCCTGGTCCTCACGAACAACTCCATCTACACCGCCCGTGACCTGCACGCACGCCTCCAGCGCATGGGCCTTGACGTGCCCGTCGAGAACATCTGGACGTCCGCCCTCGCCACCGCCCAGTTCCTGGACGACCAGCGGCCCGGCGGCACGGCGTACGTCATAGGCGAGGCGGGCATGACCACCGCGCTGCACGACATCGGGTACGTCCTTACCGACCACGACCCGGACTATGTGGTCCTCGGCGAGACCCGCACGTACTCCTTCGAGGCCATGACGAAGGCGGTCCGGCTGATCAACGGCGGGGCCCGTTTCATCTGCACCAACCCCGACGAGACCGGACCGTCCGCGGAGGGCCCGCTGCCCGCCACCGGCGCCGTGGCGGCGCTGATCACCAAGGCGACCGGCAAGAACCCGTACTTCGCGGGCAAGCCGAACCCGCTGATGATGCGGACGGGGCTCAATGCCATCGGCGCACACTCGGAGACCAGCGCGATGATCGGCGACCGTATGGACACGGACGTCCTCGCCGGGCTCGAGGCGGGGATGATGACGTTCCTGGTGCTGACCGGGCTGACCACGCCCGAGGACGTCGAGCGGTACCCGTACCGGCCGTCCAAGGTCGTCGACTCGATCGCGGACCTCGTCGACCGGGTGTGAGCCGCCGGGCACCCGAACGGAGCAGTGCAGCCCCCTCCCCGAATGCGCCTCCGTGGCCCGTGGAGGAGTCTCCAGGTATCTGGAGGTTCACGATGGGTTCACTGAGACTGACTCTCTGTGCCGGGGTGGTGATGGCCGCCGCGCTCACCCTCGTCCCCGTGCCCGTCCCCGTCCCCACCTCCGCCTCCGCCGTGGACGCGGCGGACGCGGGCGCCTCCGTGACACCGCCGGACCCGGCCCCGGGCAGCGACATCCAGGTGCGGGCACGGGGCTGCGCCGGGACGTCGGGCACGGCCGCGTCCGAGGCGTTCGTCGCAGACGCGCTGCTGGCCGGGAGGGCCGGCGACCTGGTCGGCGAGACGCGGGTCCGCTCGACGGCCACCCCGGGCACGTACGACGTCAAGGTCGTCTGCGGCGGCCTCGACGCCAAGATCACGGGCACGCTCACCGTCTTGAAGGACCAGAAGAACCAGAAGAACCAGCGGGACGACAAGGGCGACAAGGGCAGGCCCGAGCCCCGTACCCACGAATCCCCCGTAGCACCCGTGAGCGCAGGCGGTGGCGGGACCGCGCGGCTGTCCGCCGTGGAGGAGGGGTCCGACGGGCCCGGCACGCCGCACACGGTGATCGGTCTGATCCTGGCGGGCGTCGCCGCGGTGGCCGTGGCGGTGCGCAGCGTACGCCGCGGACGCGGCGGCAAGGGCTGACCATGTCCGACCGGGAACGCTCCTCCGCCACCGGCCGCCTGATGATGGGCGTGGCCTGGGTGGTGCTGCTGCTCGGGCTCTGGCTGTGGGGCCGCGAGGTGACCGACGTACGCCACGGGCCGTCGGCGCCGACCACGGGTGACGTGGCGGCCGTGGGACGGCCGGTCGGCGTCGAACTGCCGCCCGCGGTCGAGCCGTTGGGGGACGCGCGGCCGCAGCGCCTGGACATACCCTCGCTCGGGGTGCGGGCGCCGGTGGCGGTCAGCGGACTCGATCCGCGAGGGGCGATCGAGCCGCCGCCCTTTGCCAGGGCGCGTGCCGTGGGGTGGTACGGGGCAGGTGTGCGGCCCGGCGCGGAGGGAGCCGCGCTCTTCGTGGGGCATGTCGACACCAGGAGCAGGCCCGCGGTCTTCCACCACCTCAACGAGATGCGGCCCGGCGACACGGTCCGGGTGGTCCGCGACGACGGCACGGTCGCCGAGTTCACCGTGGATGACGTACAGGTCTTCGCTCGGGACCGCTTCGACGCCCGGAAGGTATACGGCGCACGGCAGCCGGGGCGCGCCGAACTGCGGCTGATCACCTGCGGCGGCCGCTTCGACCGGGACAGCCGTACGTACACGGCGAACGTGGTGGTGTCGGCGTATCTGACGGGAACCGGACGGTGAGCCGCTGCTCACCGGGGCCCCACCAGGCCCGGCCGACGGACCCGCTCCCCCCTGGGCCGCCGACCGGGCCGGTCCTCGACCGCGCACGCACGGGCTGCGGGAGTAACCCGGCGTCTGCGCGGGAGGCACGCAAGCCAATACGTCAGATACGTCAGAGTGTCGATGATGTAACAGCCGGGGGCCGGGGCCGTCTGGGACGACTTTAGAACGGATGAGCGCTCCAGCCTAGTTACTGTGAGGGAGCGGGACGCTCACGTGCCAGCCCCTCGGCGTCCTCCACCCCCTGAACCACTGCCGACGCCACCTCGCTGAGCGGTCTGCGATGGCGGCGCGCGTACTGGCGCAGTGCCGTGAAGGCCACGTCGGTGCCGGTCCGCCAGCGTTCGGCGAGCATGCCCTTCGCCTGCTCGATGCGTACGCGGCTGGAGAGGGCCTGTTGCAGCTGGTCCGACAGGGAGCGGTACTGCGTGAACGTACGGTGGTTGGTCAGCCCGACGGCCGCCGCGTCGGCCAGGACCTGGGCGAGCTGGAGCTCCGTCTCGCCGCCCGGCGCCGGGTGTCCCGGCTCTGCGGGCACGAACACGTTGAGCGCGCCGAGCGGCGTCTCGTGCCGGCGCAGGGGCACCGCGAACGTGGCCTCGACGTCGTGCCGCAGCGCTCGCTCCGTGAAGTCGGGCCAGCGGGAGGAGGCATGGGCCGCGATGATCGCGACCGGCGGGACCGGCCGTCCGGTGCCGTAGCTGTCCAGGCAGGGACCGCCGCGATGCTGGACCTCCAACAGGTCGAGCGCCAGCTCCTGTTGCCGGCTGCTCACGCCCAACGACACCGTCTCGCCGCCTTCGATCAGCATGATCCCGGCGGCCGAGGCGCCCAGGAGCTCCACGCAGTGGTCCGACAGCCGTTGCAGATACCGCCCGGTGTCGAATGCCTCGGAGAGCGTGTCCGCGGCTTCCAGCAGGGCCGCCCCCAGCCGGATCTCCCGGGTGCGGTGGTGCATGTCCAGCCTCCCCACACATAGTGTCGGCCCGCCCCCCGTACGCTCGGCGCCTACCCTGCCGTGGCAGGGTGTAACGGCAGGCTGTAACAGGTGTCCGACAAGGATCGGCCGCACGCGTGAGCCTGCCGACACGTATGTCAGGATTGGTACTTCGAAGAGTGCACCCATGGGGGGAGTTGGATGTACGAGCGCAGGGGGGCCGGAGCCAGAGCGTCCGTGGCGGTGGCCGGAGCGGTGCTGCTGCTCGCGGGGTGTTTCTCCTCCGGGGACGACGGCGACGGCAAGGAAGAGCCGGCCGGCAAGGTGAGCCAGCAGCCCAAGGGCGACGACCCGTACTGGGTCAACCCGGAGGGGAACGCGGCCGAACAGGCGACCACGTACGCGGAGGACGGAAAGGACAAGGAGGCCGAGCTGATCCGCAAGATCGCGGAGCAGCCCACCGGCGAGTGGGTCACGCCGGAGAACGCCGAGCAGGAGGCGCGCGGCTTCACCGAGGCGGCCGAGAAGGCCGACCGGGACGCGCTGCTCGTCGTCTACAACATTCCGCACCGCGACTGCGGCCAGTTCTCGCAGGGCGGCGCCGCGGACGGCAACGCCTACCGTGAGTTCATCGACCAGGTCGCCGCCGGCATCGGTGACCGGAGCGCCACGGTGATCCTGGAGCCGGACGCCCTGCTGCACGTGGTGGACGGCTGCACGGCCCAGGAGTTCCACGAGGAGCGTTACGACCTCCTCAAGGGCGCCGTCGAGAAGCTCGGGGCCCTGGAGAACACGAAGGTCTACCTCGACGCGGGCAACGCGGGGAGCAAACCCGACAATCTCTACGATCCGCTCAAGCGGGCGGGTATCGACCAGGCCGACGGCTTCTCGGTGAACGTGTCCAACTTCTACACGACCGAGGACAGCACGGCGTACGGCAGGGAACTGTCGGCGAAGATCGGCAACAAGCCCTTCGTGATCGACACCAGCCGCAACGGCAACGGTCCGTACACCGAAGGCGAAGATCCCTGGTGCAACCCGCCGGACCGCGCGCTCGGCGAGGAACCCACGACGAAGACCGGCGACGACCTCGTCGACGCCTACCTGTGGGTCAAGCGCCCCGGCGAGTCCGACGGCACATGCAGGGGCGGACCGAAGGCGGGCGAGTGGTGGCCCGAGTACGCGCTGGGACTCGCGAAGGCCAGCAAGAACTAGCAGGACCAGGCCGTACGTGACTGGGGGCGCCCTCCTTGGCGGAGGGCGCCCCCAGTCACGTAACTCTCGATCCGTCCGGCTCTCAACGCATCAGGGGACCTTCACCCACTGGGCCTTGCTCGGAGTTCCCTGGTCGTCCGTCACGAACAGCATGTACCAGCCCGACTGGACGAGGTTGCGGTTCTCCGGGACGGTGACCTCGATGCCGCCGTCCGTCTTCTTCACGTCCAGGGCGATGGACCGCTGGTCGATGTCGGTGACGTGCGTCGAGGCGCTCGGCCGGACCAGGCGGGCCGTCTTGATGGACGAGGCGTGCTCGGACTTGAACGTCGCCGACTCGCCGCGCTCGATGGTCTTCGGGCCGCCGGAGAGCGTGGGCTGCGCGTCGCCGTAGAGGTACGGCGGCGTGTAGATCTCGATGCGCTGCTCGAACTTGCCCGGCTTGGTGTTGGCCTTGTCCGAGTAGAGCGAGTCCGAGCCGAAGACCATCACGCGGCCGTCGGGCAGCAGGATCGAGCCCGAGTGGTAGTTACGGCCCACGAGCGGGTCGGCGACCTTCTTCATCTCGTTGCTCTTCGCGTCGTACAGCCGCGCCTCGAGGATGTTGGAGTCGCCGCGGCCGCGGTAGTCCTCGGAGCCGCCGGACACCAGCACGCTGTCGTCGGGCAGAATCGAGTACTGCGGATAGCGGGTGCCCTTCCCCAGGTCAGGACCGTCCACGAACTTCGGGTCGTCCGCCAGCAGATCGACGATGCGGGTCTTCTTGCTGGACTGCTTGGACTCGCCGACCCCGCCGCCGCCGATCACCATGTACTTCTCGTCCTGCGCGGGCGGCAGCAGCACCGTGCCCGCGGTCTCCAGGAGCTTGGGGTCGGACATGCCGGGGATCTTGTCGAACTTGTTCGACTTCAGGTCCCAGATGCCCGGGTCACGGCCGACGTCGTCCGGTCCGTAGCCGGCGTTCGCGCCCGAGTAGAACAGCTTGCCGTTCTGCATCAGGGAGATCGCCGGGTACGTCGGGAACTGCCGTTCCTTCTTGGTGTACGTCCACTCCTTGGTCTTCGGGTTGTAGATCTCGTTCTTGCCCGGCACCAGCTGGCCGATCTCGTCCAGGCCGGAGAGGCTGAGGATCTTGCCGTCGGACAGCGTGGTGAGCGTCGGGTACCAGCGCGCCTCGTTCATCGGGTCGACCTTGATGTACTTCTCGGCGATCGGGTCGAACTCGAAGGCGTCCTTGATGCCCTGGAAGTCCTTCTTGTCGAGGGCGAGCTTCTGCGCGATGCCGTACGTGTTGCGCGCGTCGGTGCCCGACAGGCCCTGGACCCGGTAGTTGTCCTCCGTGCCCGTCTCGTACTGCCGGCCGCTCTTCTGCGCCTCGACGTAGATACGGCCCAGGCCCGGCTCGTTGCGCAGGAACTTGCCGGTCGCCTTGTCGAAGACCTTCTTCGCGCGCTCGACGACGACCGGGTCCTTGGACACGAACGTCTTGCCGTTCTCCTTGCCCGTGAACTTGGTGCCCGCGGGCAGCGTGATCGGCTTGTCCGGGTTCTCGTTGTGGACGATCATCAGGCCGCCGGCCTTGGTGACGTCACCCTTGAGCTTCTCGTAGCGCTTGGTGCCGCCGGCGATCAGCAGATTGCCGTTGGCGAGCTGGGTGTGGCCCGTGCAGAACAGGTCCTTCGGTGTCGGGATGTCCTTGATCGTGCCCTTGACCGGGTCCCAGATGCGGGTGTCGAACTTCTTCGCGTCGAAGTTCTCCTGGTTGTTCCCCGAGCCCGCGATCAGCAGGATCTTGCCGGTACGCAGAAGCGCCGCGTGAATGGTGTTCAGGCGGTACTCCTCCGGGAAATCGACGATCTCCCACTTGCCGTTGTCGGCCTTGTACTCCGGTCTGTTGATCGCGTAGTCGTGGTACTTCTCCGACCCGAAGCGGTAGAGCGCCGGCCCGTTCATCCCTGCCAGCGCTACGACCACCGCCGCGCCTATCGCGATGCGGCGGGCGCGGCGGCGGCTGGAACCGTCTTTCATTTCTTACGTCCCCCAAGGGCGATCTGCACTGTTTGGTCACTTCCCCCGTTCGAGGCCGCCCAACTCGGCTTGTGCTGCGGCGAGTGCGGCGCCGCATGCTGAGCGGGCAGTGGCTGTGGTGGCGTCATCGCGTCCTGCGGCTCCGGCGGGGCGGCCGGCGGCTTCTTCCGGTCCTGCCGCAGCATCCAGCGCCAGGCGAACATCGGCGAGGCGGTGATCAGAAGCGCGAACGTCGCCCAGATGATCATCGCGGGGTGCGCGTTGCCGTAGTAGAAGCCGGCGCCGATCGAGCCGGCGAAGATCAGGATGAAGTACCAGTGGTACCGGAAGGTCGCGAACCAGCGGTCCGGGCTCGCGGAATCGCCCTTCGGGGTGACCACGAACTTGCTCTTGCGCCGCAGGACCGAGTCGATCAGTGCCTTCGCGTAGAGCGGCGCGGACAGGGCGGACATGATCATGCCCGCCACACCGCCCGAACCCTCCGGCTCGTGCGGCGAGACGTTGTGGCGGCGGTTCCAGACGTAGAGACCGATCTGCAGCGCTGAGGCGTTGCCGTACAGCATCAGCCAGATCGCCGGGTCGATGTTCACACCCGAGGCGCCAAGGCCCAGGAACAGCGCACAACTCAACGCCGCCAGAAGCCAGTTGAGGGCCGACATCGGGTAGAAGATGATCATCATCGTGTAGTTGAAGAGCTTGCTCGGCGGCAGCGAGTACCAGCCCTTCCAGTACTGCTTGAGGATCGTCTCGTACGTCCCTCGCGACCAGCGCATCTGCTGGGTGAAGAAGTCCGTCCAGGCGCTCGGGCCCTCGCCGACCGCGAGCACGTCGGGCGTGTAGACCGAGCGCCACTTCTTGCCCGTCGCCGGGTTCTTGTGGCGGTGGATCTCGAAGCCCGTCGCCATGTCCTCGGTGATCGAGTCGTACAGACCGCCGATCTGCTTCAGCGCCTTGATGCGCACGGCGTTCGAGGTGCCCACGAACATCGGCGCGCCGTAGGCGTTTCCGGCCCGCTGGATCAGGGCGTGGAAGAGGAACTGCTGCGACTCGGCGGACTTGGTGATGGGGTTGTCGTAGTTGCCGTAGACCTGCGGGCCGATGACGAAGCCGACGTTCGGGTCGCGGAAGAAACCGAGCATCCGCTCCAGGTAGTTGGGCAGCGGCACGTGGTCGGTGTCGACCGAGGCGAAGTAGTCGTAGTCGTCGCCGTGCGCGTCCAGCCAGGCGTTGTAGTTGCCGTGCTTGGTCTTGGCGCGGTGCGGGCCCTTCTTCTGGTTCCACTTCGCGACGCCCTTGCGGGAGAAGTGGTGAACGCCCAGGCGCTCGCAGACCGCCTTCACCTCGGGGTCGTCGCCCTCGTCGAGGAGCCAGATGTGAAGAAGCCCGCGGTGACGGATCTTGACCGCGGCCTCCAGGGTCTTCGTCACCATCTCCAGCGGCTCCTTGCCGGGCACGAAGGAGGTGAGGAAGGCCACTCTGGTGCCGGTCTCGGGCACCACCGGGATCGGGTCGCGGGCGACCAGCGTGGCGTGCGCGTTGGACAGCACGTTCATGCAGCGGAAGAACTCGATCAGACCGATCGAGACGAGCATGACGACGTCGAGGTGCTCGAGGTAGGCGTTGGGCACGTAGTCGCGCTCGGTCCAGTGCGTGGGCTGCAGCAGCCAGGCGAGCAGGACGAGCGAGAGCAACGGTGCCGCGCCCAGCATGAGGGCGGCCCGGATGCGGTGCGGCTCCTGCGACAGCAGGGTGCGGTACTGCACTTTGTAGGGCTTGCTCGGATCGGGCTGAGTGAGAGGACCGGCGAGCCTGCTGTAGTGCTCGTAGTCGTATCTCGGCAGCGTTTTCTTGATTCTCCGGAAGCTGCCCGTCCGTGTCTGTGACGGCACCCTGAGCTGGGTCGTCTGAGACTGGTCAGAGTTCTGCCGGCCGCCCGTCGGCGTCATGAGTCATCCCCCCACACGCAAAGCATCGCGTGCTCCTTGTTCCGTTCGCCTGCTCCGGTCCCCCTCGACTTTCACAGACGTATCAATAGCAGGCCCCCGTCACCACTCCATCCACACCCTATAGACATGGAACAGTGGCCTTCCGGTTGCATGATGCCCCCCTCGACATCTCCTCCTGCACGGGGCCCCTACTCCCCGCCTCACCGCAACCGGTTCCAAGCCCCCAACTGCCACGTAACCGCAGCCTCTTGTAGCCAAGAGTTCTATGCCGTTCCTCATGATCGCAAGATGCGAAACGAGGTGTTTACCGGTCATAGGCGCTAATGGTGGGGTCTGCGGGGCTCATTCGGTGCGGTTGCGGTCACACGCGTACGGATGTGACCAAAGTGGTCTCTTATGGCTTCCTCCGCCCGTAGCGCATCACCGGAGCGCACCGCGTCGAGGATCTCGCGGTGCTGCCGGCAGGTGACCTTCGGATCCTGCGGCAACTCCACGAGGTCCGTGCGAACGCGGTGGAAGGCGTCCCAGAACGCCTCCAGGACCTCACCGAGAAGGAGGTTGCCGAGACCCCGGTAGAGCGTGGCGTGAAACGCGCGGTCCGTCTCCGCGAGGCCCGCCCCTTCGGCGGCCTCACTCTCCATACGGTCCACGAGGGCGTCCAGTTCAACGAGGTCCGCTTCCGGGACCCGGCCCGCGAGCCGGGAGATGAGCCCGGTCTCCACGGCCTCGCGCAGTTCGAGCAGCTGGACCAGGGAGTCTTCCCCCCGGTAGTGCCCGGCGACCGTGCGGAAGGCCAGGCCCTCGATCATCGGCGCCATCGACATCGGTCCCACGTACGTCCCGAAGCCGTGCCGGATCTCGACGATGCCCATCGCCTGGAGGGCCTTCAGCGCCTCGCGTACGGAGTTCCGGCTCGCGCCCAGGAGTTCCATCAGCTCGGGCTCGGTCGGCAGGGAGGCCCCCGAGGGCAGCCGACGGTCGATGATGAGCTTCTTGATCCGCTCCTGCAGGTCGCGCGCCATGGCGAGAGAGTAGCGGGTGCCCAGGGGAGGGGTCCCGGCCGTACATCATTCGGACCGTCAACATGCGACACCCGAGCCCGGTTGAGAAACTGACGACCGTGCAGAAGCGCGGACATTTCCACCTGGGCATTTCCACCGGGAATGTCATCAGAGTCATCAGTTTCATCAGTGTCATCACCTGGACTGTGAGGGGAATCGGATGGCGGCTCCGGCATTCGAGGAATTCGAGCCCGCGAGTGACTGCGACTGCCCCGGATGCGTTCACCGGCGACGCGTCACGCCGAATTCCCCGCCGGGTGGATTTGCCGGGCACGGTGCCGGATACGGGGCTCTCGTCCTGGCGGCCGCGGTGCTGGGCGCCGGGCAGGCGGTGCCGGCCGTCGCCGCAGCGGCGCACGCCCCGCAGCGGCCGGGCGTTCCCACAGGTGACGAGCCCGGTACCCCACAGGGCCCCAAGGCCCCGCTGCACGGGCCCGGCGGCGTTCCGGCGAAGGCCGAGGCGCCCCCGACGACGCGGACCGAGATCATCGACCGGGCGAAGAAGTGGGTCGCCGCGCAGGTGCCGTACAGCATGAGCGCGTACTGGTCCGACGGGTACCGGCAGGACTGCTCGGGCTTCGTCTCGATGGCCTGGAACCTCGGTGGGAACGAATGGACGGGCAGCCTCGACCGGTACGGCGTCCGTATTTCCAAAGGGCAGCTCAAGACCGGCGACATTCTGCTGTTCCACAATCCGGCCGACCCTCACAAAGGCTCGCACGTCGTGATTTTCGGCGGCTGGGCGGACTCCGCGCAGACCTATTACGTGGCGTACGAGGAGGCCCGCCCGCACGCCCGCAAGAAGGCCACTCCGTACGCGTACTGGCGCGACAGTGACCGCTATCTGGCGTACCGCTACAAGGGGTTGCAGGCGGCGGCGGCGCCCGGCACCCCGGCTTCGGCCGCGAGTTCCTACCCCGGCGCGGCGGCCTTCGGGCCCGGCGCGGTCAACGAGTACGTCACCCGGCTCGGCAGGCAGCTCGTGAAGAAGGGGTTCGGCAAGCACTACACGAGCGGCCCCGGACCGCGCTGGGGCGAGGCCGACCGGCGCAATGCCGAGGCGTTCCAGCGCTCGCAGGGCTGGCGCGGTGGGGCGGCGGACGGTTATCCGGGGCCGGAGACGTGGCGGCGGCTGTTTTCCTGACGTGGAGGTACGGATGAGTACGACGACTTCGGAGTCCGAGCCGGGGCCTGAAGGGGCCCGGGCGCCGCGGCTGATCCACAACGAGGCGACCACCGAGATCCCCGTCCACTTGCTGTTCCGTGACGAGCCCGAGCCGGTCCCGGTGGCGCTCGCGCCCGCCGTCGTGGGGCGGCGGCGCGGGACGGGCGAGCAGCCGCGGGTCGCCGGGCGGGAGCCGGTGACGCCGTGGCCCGTGGCGGCCGTCGACCCCGGGGTGGCCGAGCGGCCGGCGTGCGTGCTGCCGGGTGCGGTCGGGGTGCTGGCCGGTACCGCCGGGGCGGCCGGGTGCGTGCTGGCGGCCTGGTGGGCGGGTGTGCTGCCGTCGTTCGCCGGGGAGTTGGCGGGGTTGCCCGGGTACGCGGGTGCCGGGCTCGGCGCCTCGCAGTGGGCGGCGCTCGCCGCGTCCGGGGCGGCCGGGCTCTTCGGTTTCGGCGGGCTGGCCCGGGGGCGGACCGGGCGCGCCTGGGTGCTCGGGCTCTTCGGACGCTACCGGGGCACCGTCCGGCGTACCGGGCTCCTGTGGGTGAACCCGCTGCTGCTGCGCCGCCGGATCGACGTACGGCTGCGGCACTGGCGCAGCGAGCCGATGCCGGCCGTCGACGCGAACGGGGTCGCTCTGCGTGTCGTCGTGCTCGTCGTCTGGCGGGTCAAGGACACCGCTCGCGCCGTGCTCGGCGTCGAGGACCATGAGCGGTACCTGCGCGAGTGCGTGGAGGCGGGGCTCGCGCGCCTCCCGGTCGATGTGTCGCCCGCGAAGAACGCCCCGCGAGACACCGAGGCGGCCGGAGAGGCGCTGACGCGGCTGGTGGCGGCGGACGCGGCGGCCGCAGGACTTCAGGTGTTCACGGCGCAGCCGGTGCGGACCGAGTATGCCCCCGAGGTCGCCGCCGTGATGCAGCGCCGCCGGATCGCGGCCCTCGACGCCCAGCACCGCGACAAGGCCCTCGCCTCGGTCGTCGACTCCGTCGAGGACACGGTGACCCGGCTGACGACGCGCGGCCTCGTCGAGCTCGACGACTACGAGCGCAAGGCTCTGGTGAAGGACCTGACGGTGGCGTTCTATACAGGGCATGGAGATCGCTGACCGCCCCGCACTGGCCGACCTCGCCGCGGACGCCTGGGAACTGACCGCTCGTCTCCCGCGCGCCGTACTGGGCCTCGCGGGCCCGCCCGGCGCCGGAAAGTCCACCTTCGCCCGCGCCCTGGTCGAGCACCTCGGCGAGCGGGCCGCCTATCTCCCCCTCGACGGGTTCCACCTCTCCAACCGCCAGCTGGAACGGCTCGGCCTGACCTCCCGCAAGGGCTCGGAACCCAGCTTCGACGTATGGGGATACGTCGCCCTGCTGCGCCGGATCCTGGCGGACACCGGCGCCGACATCTACGTACCGGACTACGACCGCACACTCGACGAGCCCGTCGCGGCACGGCACCTGGTGCCGCCCGCCGCCCGGCTGATCGTGACTGAGGGGAACTACCTGGCGTGCGATCTGCCGGGCTGGCGCGACGCGTACGCGCTGATGCGGGAGTGCTGGTACGTGGAGGCGCCCGGGGACGTACGCCGGACGCGGCTGGTGGAGCGGCAGTTGGCGGGCGGCCGGAACGAGGAGCAGGCCCGCAACTGGGTCGCGACGAACGACGACCCGAACGGGGAGCTGGTGGAGAAGTCGTGGGACCGCTGCCACCGGATCGTCTCCACGATTGGTATGGACATGTTCAACGGTCAGCAATAATCTGGTACTTGGTCTAGACCTGGATCATTGCATCGCGATGCGCACGCACAGCTCACGGAACTTCCCCCACGTTCTCCAGGAGCGGCAGCATGCGAAAAAGCACCGGCAAGAAGACCAAGTGGTACGCGGCCGTGGTCGGCCTCGCCACCACGGGAGCGTTCGTGCTCTCCAGCGGTGGCGCCAGCAGCCACGGCTACACCGACCTCCCCATCAGCCGGCAGAAGCTCTGCCAGAACGGCACCGTGACCAACTGCGGTGCCATCCAGTGGGAGCCCCAGAGCGTCGAGGGCCCCAAGGGCTTCCCGTCGGCCGGACCCGCTGACGGCAAGATCTGTTCCGCGGGCCACGGCAACTTCAGCGCGCTCGACCAGCCGAAGACCCCGGGAGGCGGCGCCTGGCCCACCACCAGGGTCAGCGGCGGGCAGAGCTACACCTTCCGCTGGCAGTTCACCGCACGGCACTCCACGACCGACTTCCGGTACTACGTCACCAAGAACGGCTGGAACCAGAACGCCCCGCTGACCCGGGCCGCCCTGGACACCACCCCGTTCCTGACCGTCCCCTACAGCGGCCAGCCGCCCGCGACGCTCTCGCACAGCGGCACGCTGCCGTCCGGCAAGAGCGGGCACCACGTGATCCTCGCGGTATGGACGATCGCCGACACGGGCAACGCGTTCTACGCCTGCTCGGACGTCACGTTCTGACATGACTGAAGGCCCCCCACTTCTGTGGAGGGCCTTCGCAATGTGCGCCGCCAGGGACTCGAACCCCGGACCCGCTGATTAAGAGTCAGCTGCTCTAACCAACTGAGCTAGCGGCGCATGACTCCCGCCTCCCGCTTTCGCGAGCGGCGACACACAAAATAGTACCTGGTCCGGAGGGGTGCTCCTGACCACTGCCCCATGGCTCAGATCGCCAGGGACAGCAGCACGGGCGCCGCGCCCCGGTTCAGCGTGTCCGCCGCCGCGCGCAGCCGGTGGGCGTGCGCGAGCGGGAGGGAGAGGGCCAGGCAGCCCACGGCGGAGCCGGCCGTGATCGGGACCGCCGCGCACACCGTGCCGATGGCGTACTCCTGGAGGTCGAGGACCGGCACGCTGGGTGCCTGGGCGTCGAGCCGGGACAGGAGCAGCCGCTCGCTGGTGATGGTGCGCGAGGTGAGGCGGGCCATCTTGTGGCGGGAGAGGTGATCCCGGCGGGCGTTCACATCGAGCTGGCCGAGCAGGCTCTTGCCGATCGCGCTGGCGTGGGCGGAGGAGCGGAAGTCCACCCACTCGTGCACCGCGGGGGTGGCCGGACCCTCGGCGCACTGGGTGACGTGGATCTCGCCGTCGACGTACCGGCTGATGTAGACGGCGGCGCCGACCGAGTCGCGCAGCCGGTCGAGGTTCCGCTGGAGCTGTTCGCGCAGGGCGCGGTCGCGGCCGTGCGCGGAGGTCAGCCTGCTGAGCGCGGCCCCGGTGACGTACGCACCGCCGGTGACCTGCTCGACGTACCCCTCCCGGCGCAGCATCCGCAGGAGCGTGGTCAGTCGCTCCGTGCCGAGGCCGGTCTGCCGGGTGAGCTCGGCGTCGGTGACGCCGGTGGTGTGCCGTGCCACGGTCTCCAGTACGCGCAGGGCGTCCTGGGCCGAGTGGTACGGCGCGGTCGGCTCGTGCTTGAGCGCCACGGTTCCCCCTGCGCTTCTTGGCCGTTCTCAGGTGAAGGGCTGCTTCCACGATAGCGGCCAAGAGGCGGATGGGGAGCGGCTGTTGACGAGAATGGTGGCGCGTTCCGGCGCTCTCAACAGGAACGCGCCACTCTGGCATATGCCAGGGTCAAGTCACGACGGCTCAGCCTCGGACATTGCCGTTTTCACGTCTCGTATTCACATGCCCGCGCTACAGGACCGCGCTCAGGAACTCCCGCGTCCGCTCGTGCTCCGGGTCGCCGAAGATCTTCTCCGGCGGGCCGGATTCCAGGACGCGGCCCGAGTCGAACATCAGGACCGCGTCCGAGATGTCCCGGGCGAAGTTCATCTCGTGGGTCACGCAGAGCATCGTGATGTCGGTGGTGCGGGCGATGTCCCGCAGCACGTCCAGGACACCCGCGACCAGCTCGGGGTCGAGGGCCGAGGTGACCTCGTCCAGGAGCAGCACCTTCGGCCGCATGGCGAGGGCCCGCGCGATCGCGACCCGCTGCTGCTGGCCGCCGGAGAGCTGGGTCGGGTACTTGTCGATGTGCTCGGTGAGACCGACCAGTTCGAGCAGGTCGCGCGCCCGTTCCTCGGCCGCTTCCTTGGACATGCCGAGCACGGTGACCGGCGCCTCGGTGAGGTTGCGCAGCACCTTCATGTTGGGGAAGAGGTTGAACTGCTGGAAGACCATCCCGATGTTCTTGCGGACCTCGCGGATGTGCTTCTCGCCCGCCGGGACGAGCTTGCCGTTCTTCTCCTCGTGGGTGAGGTAGTCGCCGTTGACCTTGATCGTGCCCTCGTCGGGCATGGTCAGGGTCATCAGCAGACGCAGGATCGTCGTCTTGCCGGAGCCGGACGGGCCGATCAGCGTGACGTGTTTGCCGGAGTCCACCGTGAAGTCCAGCTCGTCGAGGACGACGTTGCTGCCGAAGCGCTTGGTGACCTTGTCGAAGCGGATCAGCTCGCTGCCGTCCACCGGCGGGTTCTCGCGGCTCTCGGGCTCTTTCTGCAAAGGGGTGTCAGCGGACAAGACGTCGCTCCAGGGCTCGGATCAAGAGGGAAGCGGGGTAGGCGATGACGATGAACGCCACACCCACGACGGTGAGAGCCTCCGTGGTGAAGGTCTCGTTACTGAAGGCCTGGGCCTCGCCCAGCATGTCGAAGGCGCCGATGGTCGCGATCATCGGCGAGTCCTTGAGCATGGCGACGACGTAGTTGCCCAGCGGCGGGACGACACGGCGGATCGCCTGCGGCAGGATCACCGCCCGCCACGTACGGCCCTTGGACAGGCTCAGCGCCGTGGCCGCCTCCCACTGGCCGGCGGGAACGCCGTCGATGCCGGCCCGGTAGACCTCCGCGGTGTACGTGGAGTAGTGCAGCCCGAGGCCGACGATGCCGGTGGTGAGCGGCGACATCGAGGGGCCGAAGTTGGGCACCACGTAGAACAGGAAGAAGAGCTGTACGAGCAGCGGGGTGTTGCGGATGAACTCCGTGACCGCGATGACCGGCCAGCGCACCCAGATCAGTGTGGACCGCTGCGCCATGGCCCATACGAGACCCAGGGCGAAGGCGATCAGGGTGCCGATGGCCAGGGCCTGCAGCGTGACCAGCACGCCGTCCCAGAACCGCGGCATGAAGTCTTCCACGACTTGCCAGTCCCAGTCAGTCATCCCATACCTCCCGCGGACTGCGAACCGGCCTGCAGGGTCTCCTGGCGGGCGCTGAGCTTGCTGGTGATGCCGCCCCGCTTCTCCGGCCGCTGTCCGATCCCGGCCTTCGCCCTGCGCTCCACCAGCCGCATGCCGCGGGTGATGAGGAAGGCGAGTACGAAGTAGAGAACCAGCAGCAGCGTGTAGATCGGAGTGGTCTCATTCGTGCCAAGACGGAGCAGATTGCCGGCGAAGGTCATGTCGGCCACCGTGATGACCGAGACCAGGGCGGTGCCCTTCAGCAGCTCGATCAGCAGGTTGTTGAACGGCGGCACCATCTCGGGCCACGCCTGGGGCATCTCGATGAGGCGCAGCCGCTGCCAGCGGGTGAAGTTGAGCGCTATGCCCGCTTCTTTCTGCGCCGGGGAGACCGCGGCCAGGGAACCGCGGACGATCTCGGACCCGTAGGCGCCGTACGTCAGTCCCAGCGCGCTGACGCCGGCCCACATGGGCACCAGCTGCCAGCCGAAGAAGGGGAGCGCGAAGAACATCCAGAACATCAGGACCAGGGCCGACATGCCGCGGAAGATCTCGAAATAGATCCCGGCGAGGAAGCGGACGATCCAGTACCGCGAAGCGCGTGCGAGGCCGATTCCGAACGCGATGGCCGCGCCGAGAGCCGCGGCGTACACCGTCACCTGGATGGTGACCCAGATACCCGGCAGGAACCAGGTGGTGAAGAACTCGGAGCTCATCATCCGGCGCACAGCTCCTTCGCGGTGAGGTCGGTCATCTCGGTCATGCCGAAACCGAAGGGCTTGACGATCTTCAGAAGCTCTTCGTAGTTGTTCTCCTTGAGCTTCAGAAGCTCCTCGTTGAACGCGTCACGGAAGTTCTGCTCGGACAGCCTGAAGGCGAATCCGCCCGCGCCGTAGACGGGCTTGCCGTCCAGCACGGGCTGGAAGGGCTCGGTCGCCGAGGCGCGGTTCGACCCCTTCACCGCGTCCGAGACCGTGATGCGGGTACCCGCGAAGGCGTCCACCCGCCCCTGGGACACCGCGTCGAGGCCTGCCACCTGGTCGGGCAGGACCAGTACGTTGCTGATGCCCGCGCCCTTGGCGGAGTCGATCTGCGCGTAGGCCTTGCCGGAGGCGAGCTTGAGACCCTTCTTCTTGATGTCCTCATACGTCTTGATGCCGTGCGGATTGCCCTTCTTGACGATGAAGGCGTCCAGCATCAGGTAGTCCGGGTCGGCGAAGAGCACCTGTTCGCATCGCGGGGGATTGATGTACATCCCGGCGGACACCACATCGAACTGACGCGCCTTCAGCCCGGGAATGAGGGCTCCGAAGTCCACCGGTACTGGCGTGATCTCGTCGATGCCGAGCCTGTTGAAGATGACCTTGGCGATCGCGGGTGCTTCTCCGGTGGCCTGTCCGTCGTCTCCCACATAACCGAACGGCGGCTCGCTGGCGATGCCGATTTTCACGGAACCCTGGTCCCGCAGGGTGTCCAGCAGGCTGCCTCCCAGCACCTTCCCTTCGTCGGGGACGCGGCTGCAGCCCGCCACCCCGAGACTGCCCGCAGCGCCCAGCGCCACCGCTCCGGTGAGAAGTGAGCGGCGGCTGAGTCCTCTGTGGGATCCGTTGTCGGTTCCTGATCGGTTTGCGTGTGGTCGAGCCATGGGCGCGCGGCTACCCGAACCAATGGAAGTCATGCCACTCCTTCCCGGCCACTGAGTCCACTCATGCCACGATGCCCCGTATATGGGGATTGCTCGCATGTGGTGACCCTGTCGTGACCCCGCCGTGGGCGCGCGTTGACCCACGCGCCCGAGGGGCATCGGAGGGGCATACGGGTGGGTTCGGGTCCACAGGGGGGTACGGGTGTGTCCATGGCCGACCGTTACATCGATGTCTCCCTGACCAAGCGCGGAGTCCACTGCACCGCGAAGCTCCTCGACGACCGCGCGCCGATCACCTGTGAGGCGGTGTGGAACGCGCTCCCCCTGGGCGGCGACGTCTACCACGCGAAGTACGCCCGCAACGAGATCTACGCCCTCCTGCCCGCCTTCGCCCCCGCCGAGCCACCCCTGGAGAACCCCACCGTCACGCCCATCCCCGGCGACCTCTGCTACTTCTCCTTCTCCGGCACGCAGCTGGGCACACAGTCGTACGGCTACGGCGGCGCCTCCGGCGTCCAGGCCGGCACCCCGGTGATCGACCTGGCCCTCTTCTACGAACGCAACAACCTGCTCCTCAACGGCGATGTGGGCTGGGTGCCCGGCATCGTGTGGGGCCAGGTGGTGGAGGGCCTGGAGACGATGGCGGAGGCGTGCAACGACCTGTGGCGGGCGGGCGCGCTGGGGGAGACGCTCAGCTTCCGGAGGGCCTAGGCGGCCTTGGCGAAGTCCGGTGCGGTACCGCGCGCCCCTCAGGGGCGCGGGGAACTGCGCGACCAGCCCCCACCGGCCCGCGGGTTCATTACCGTCCTCCAGCGGAGCGCTTGGGCGGGGGAGCCACCTGGGCCACCCCCGCCTCGTACAGCGCCTGCGCCGCTCGCAGAACCAGGTCGTCCCGATGGCGGGCGGCAACGATCTGAAGCCCCACCGGCAGTCCGTCCCCGTCCATTCCGACGGGGACGGTCGCCGCGGGCTGCTGCGTCATGTTGAACGGGTACGTGAAGGGGGTCCAGCCCGTCCAGCGCCGGTGCCCCGAGCCCTTCGGCACCTCGACGCCCGCCTCGAACGCGGTGATCGGCAGCGTCGGCGTGACCAGCAGGTCGTACGTCTCGTGGAAGCGGCCCATCCGGCGGCCCAGGTCCATCCGCACGTCCACCGCGGCCAGATAGTCGAGCGCCGAGTAGCGCGCCCCGATCCCGCAGATCTCCCGCAGACCCGGGTCCAGCAGCTCCCGCTGGTGCGGGCCGAGGTTCTGCGTCACCCGGGCGGCCCCGCTGAACCACAGGGTGTGGAAGGCCTCCACGGGCTCCGTGAAGTCGGGGTCGGACTCCTCGACGTACGCGCCGAGGGAGGCGAGCCCCTCCACGCCCCGCCGTACGGCCGCCGCGACGCCGGGGCGTACGGGAACCTGGCCGCCGAGGGAGGGGGAGTACGCGATCCGCAGGCCCCGTACACCGCCGTCCAGCGTGTCCGTGAACGACCCGTCCGGCGGCGCGAGCCCGGACCAGTCGCGGGCGTCCGCACCGCTGATCACGTCCAGCATGAGGGCCGCGTCGGCGGCGTCGCGCGTCATCGGCCCGACATGCGCGAGCGTCCCGAACGCGCTCGCGGGATACAGCGGCACCCGCCCGTACGTCGGCTTCAGCGCGAAGATCCCGCAGAAGGAGGCGGGGATGCGGACACTGCCGCCCCCGTCCGTGCCCAGGGACAGCGGGCCCGCGCCCATGGCCACGGCCGCCGCGCTCCCGCCGCTCGACCCGCCCGACGTACGCGACACGTCGTACGGATTCCGCGTCACCCCGGACTGCGGCGAGTCCGTGACGCCCTTCCACCCGAACTCGGGCGTCGTCGTCTTGCCCAGGAAGACGGCGCCGTGCTCGCGCAGCCGGGCCACGGAGGGCGCGTCCTCGTCCCAACTGCCGTCCGCGCGAACGGTGTTGGAGCCCTTGAGAGTCGGTGCGCCCCGCATCAGCAGGATGTCCTTCACCGTGACCGGTACCCCGTCCACGAGCCCCGCCGGCTCACCGCGCCGCCAGCGCTCGGCCGACTCCCGCGCCTGCTCGATCGCCCCGTCGCCGTCCAGGCGCACGAAGGCGTTGACGGACGGCTGAATCTCCTCGGCCCTGAGCAGCGCGGCCCGCGCCACGTCCACAGGACTGAATTCACCCTTGCGGTATCCGTCGACGAGTTGTAGGGCGGTCAGCTCGGTGAGTTCGGTCATGCACCCCTCCAAGGGAGTCTTCGACAGGGTTCGACAGGGTTCGACGGGGTTTGAGTGCCCAGGTGAAGAGAGTTCAGCTCCCGGGTACGTACCCACGCTGCTTGTCGACCACGTTCGGCAGCGGCTCGCCCGCCTCCCAGCGCTCGTACAACTCCACGAACTGCGTGCCGAGTTCGTCCCGCCAGCCGATCGTGTCCCCGCTCATGTGCGGCGACACGATGAGCCCGGGGATGTCCCACAGGGGGCTCTCGGGGGTGAGGGGCTCGCGCTCGAAGACATCGAGCGCCGCCCCCGCGATCCAATGCTTCGACAGGGCTTCCGCGAGCGCGTCCTCGACGACGAGCTGCCCCCGCCCGACGTTGATGAAGCGTGCCGAGGGCTGCATGAGTCCAAACCGCCGCGCGTCGAACATCCCGTACGTCTCGTCCGTGAGCGGCGCCACGGACACCACCCAGTCCGCGCGCGCCATCAGCCGGTCGAGCTCGCCCGGCCCGTGGATACCGCTGCGGGGCGTACGCCCCACCAGGGCCGTCGTGATGCCGAGGGCCTTCAGCGTCTGCACGATCGCCCGCCCGATCGGCCCCGAACCCACCACACACGCGCGCGTCCCCGCGACCCGCTGTGACTCGCGGTGCCGCCACTCCCGCGCCCGCTGAAGCTCCCAGGTACGCGGCAGATCCTTGGCCATCGCCAGGACGAGCGCGGCCACGTACTCGGCGATCGGCTGGTCGAAGACACCGCGCGCGTTCGTCACCACCGTGTCGGACTCGGCGAGCTCGGGGCACATGAGGTGGTCCACACCCGCGCTCGCCGTGTGCACCCAGCGCGGCCGTGGACCCTCCCCCGGCCAGGCGTGGCGCACCGCGTGCGAGGCGAAGTCCCAGACCAGCAGGACGTCCGCCGAGGGCAGCAGCGACGCCAGCGTCGACTCGTCAGCATGCTCGATACGGACCCGTCCGGTGAGCCGGCCGAGCCGGGGCGGCGGGTCGGCGTCCAGCACCACCAGGGTCGTCTTGTTTTCGGCCATATGAGGGGGCGTGGGAGCGGTCATCGGGGGGAAACCGTTTCGCAATGCAAGTCCGGTTCTCTGAGCTCTGGGCACACTTGCGGGACAAGGACGGTACCCGCCTGAGATGCGCGGATTGACCACGCTCGCACCGGAACCTACCTTCGTCAATATGGGCTCGTAACCAGCCCATACCCTGTCCCGACGTCCCGGCAAGCGCCGGCTTGTGTCCCCCGGCCCACGGGCCGGTTCTCCACCACTCGCACAACTTGAGTTTGGGGCCTGCTCATGGACGTCTCCTTCCTCGGTGGACCACACCCGCAACAGGGTGTCGGCGTCGTCGCTCCCTTCGATTTCGCCCTCGATCGCGAGCTGTGGCGCTGGGTTCCGGACGGGGTCTCGCTCCATCTGACCCGCACTCCGTACGTGCCGGTCGAGGTCAGTCTCGACCTGGCGCGCCTGGTCAGCGAGCACGAGACGCTCGGGGAGGCGGTGCGGGCGCTGAACGCGGTCGAGCCACAGATCGTCGCGTACGCCTGTACGTCGGGCAGTTTCGTCGGCGGCATCGCGGGCGAGCGCGCCATGTGCGAGGCGATGACGCGAGCCGGCGAGGTGCCGTCCCTGACCACCTCCGGCGCCCTGCTCGAAGCCCTCCAGGAACTGGGCGCCCGCCGTATCGCCCTGGTCACGCCCTACACGGTGTCCGTGACGCAGTCCCTGGAGGAGTACCTCGCCGAGGCGGGCATCGAGATCATCGGCACCTCCTCTCTCGGCCTGACCCGGCACATCTGGAAGGTCCCCTACCGGGACGTCGTCGACATGGCCCGCAACGCGGTACGCGGGAGGGCGGACGCCCTCTTCATCAGCTGCACCAATCTCCCGACGTACGACGTGATCCCGCAGTTGGAGGCCGAACTGCGCATCCCCGTCATCTCGGCCAACCAGGTGACGATGTGGGCCGCGCTGCGCCACCTGGGTACGCGAGCCGTGGGGCCCTATCAGGCGCTGATCGACGAGTCGGCGCGACAGCGTCCGGTGATGCCGGAAGTACTGCCGGAGTCACTGCCGGGCGCGATGCCGGGCGCGATGCCGGGATCAGTGTCTGAATCACAGGGTCCCGTAATGCCGGAAGAACAGGAAGGTTGGGCATGACGGCACTCGGATTCCTCTACCCGGGCCACTCGGCCGAGGACGACTACCCGCGCATCGAGCAACTCCTGGGCAGCGACATCCGCCTCCCGCTCGTCCACACGGACATCGGCGAGGACGCCCACCGTGAGGACGCGCTGCGGGAGATGGGCTCACCGGCCCGGCTCGCGGCCGGCGTCGAGGAACTGCGTCTCTCCGGCGCCGAAGCGGTGGTGTGGGCGTGCACGTCGGGCAGCTTCGTGTACGGCTGGGAGGGCGCCCACGAGCAGGTCCGCACCCTCGCCCTCGCGGCGGGCATGCCCGCCTCCTCCACGTCGTTCGCCTTTGCCCACGCGATCCGTGAGATCGGCGCGCGGCGGGTCGCGATCGCGGCGACGTATCCGGAGGACGTGGCCGCGTTGTTCTCCGCGTTCTTGAAGGACGCCGGAGTGGAGGTGGTGTCCGTCCGGGGCAGCGGCATCATCACGGCGGCGGAGGTCGGGACGTGGGGTGCCGACGAGGTCCTTTCCCTCGCCCGGTCGGGCGACCACCCGGACGCGGAGGCGGTCCTCCTCCCGGACACCGCCCTCCACACGGCATCCCACATCCCCGACCTGGAGAAGGCACTCTCCAAGCCGGTCCTCACCGCCAACCAGGTCACGGTCTGGGAGGCCTTGCGGCTGGCTGACCGCAGGGTGAACGCGCCGGAGTTGGGGATGCTGTTCACGCGGGAGCCGATTGTGCAGGTGTGACGTAGCAGGAGGGTTCCTCGCCCCCGCCGCCCTTACCCGTCCCATACCAAGGGGCTCCGCCCCTGGACCCCGCTGGGGGCTGCGCCCCCAGCGGGGTCCAGGGG
>NZ_JAAKZY010000165.1 GCF_011045015.1 Streptomyces scabichelini
GCCCCAGCGGGGTCCAGGGGCGGAGCCCCAGGGATGGGACGGGTAGGGGCGGCGGGGGCGAAAAACCCACCCCGGCGAAACCCTAGGCGGAACCGAAAAATCCGCACATGCTGCGCACATGACACCAAAACTGATGCAGCATCAGCTGACGAGACGTCAAATCCTAGGGATGGCGGCACTACAGACCGCCGCCACCCTCGGCTTCACCCGTATCGGCCTACAGTCCGCCCAATCCGCCGAGCCCGACGCAGTCGAAACCGCCCCCGCGATCATCGTCGGCTCCGGCTACGGCGCCGCCGTGGCAGCCCTCCGCCTGGGCCAGGCCGGCATCCGCACCCTCGTCCTGGAGATGGGCCGCCTCTGGAACACCCCCGGCCCCGACGGCAAGATCTTCTGCTCCACCAGCGCACCGGACAAGAGATCGATGTGGTTCCGGACACGCACCGAGGCCCCGCTGGCCACCTTCCTGTGGCTGGACGTCGTCAACAGGGACATCAGCCCGTACCCCGGAGTCCTCGACCGCGTCCACTTCGACCACATGTCCGTGTACGTGGGCCGGGGCGTGGGCGGCGGCTCCCTGGTGAACGGCGGAATGGCGGTCACACCGCTCCAGTCGTACTTCGGCGAGCAGTTCCCGACCGTGAACGCGACGGAGATGTACAGCACCTACTTCCCGCGCGCCCGCACCATGCTCGGCGTCAACACCGTCGACCCGGCGTGGTTCGAGTCGACCGCGTGGTACCGGTTCACCCGGACCTCCCGGAAGGCCGCCACGAACGCCGGCCTGAAGACCACCTTCGTGCCGAACGTCTACGACTTCGGCTACATGCAGCGCGAGGCGGCCGGCACGGCCACGAAATCCGCGCTGGCCGGCGAGGTCGTCTACGGCAACAACCACGGCAAGCGCAGCCTCGACAAGACCTACCTCGCCTCCGCGCTCGGCACCGGACGCGTCACCATCCACACCATGGAGCGGGTCAAGTCGGTCAGCCGCGCGAGCGACGGGACGTACGTGCTGACCGCGGACCGGATCGACGACACCGGCAAGGTCGTCGAGACCAAGCAGTACGGCTGCACGTACCTCTTCCTCGGCGCCGGCAGCCTCGGCACCACCGAACTCCTGGTCCGGGCAAGGGAGACGGGCACGCTGCCCGCCCTGGACGCCGCTGTCGGCACCGGCTGGGGGACCAACGGGAACGTGATGCTCGGGCGCGCCAATCACCTGTGGGACACGGTCGGGGCCGATCAGGCCACCATGCCGGTCATGGGCATCGACGACTGGGCGAACGCCTCCAACCCCGTCTTCGCCGAAATAGCGCCGCTGCCCACGGGCCTCGAGCACTGGGTCAGCCTCTATCTGGCGATCACCAAGAACAGGGAGCGGGCTTCGTTCTCGTACGACCCGGGCAGTGGCGGGGTGAAGCTCGGGTGGTCCGCCGCCCAGAGCGCGGTCTCCGTGAGCATGGCCAAGAAGCTCTTCGACCGGATCAACTCGGCGAACTCCACGATCTACCGGTACGACCTCTTCGGCTCCGGCAACAAGGTCTTCGCCGACGACTTCACGTACCACCCCCTGGGCGGCTGCGTGCTGGGCCGGGCCACCGACAACTACGGCCGGGTGAAGGGCTATTCACGGCTGTACGTCACGGACGGCTCGCTCGTGCCCGGGTCCATCGGGGTCAACCCGTTCCTGACGATCACGGCGCTCGCGGAACGCACCATGGCGCGGGTCCTCGCCGAGGACACCGCGCCATGAGGAAGCCGTTCCAGGAGCCCGTTCGAGGCGGCTGAGCCCCGTCGGTAAGAGGCTCAGCCCCGGTATATCGCCTCGATCTCGTCCGCGTAGTCCTTGGCCACCACATTGCGCTTGAGCTTCAGAGACGGCGTGAGGTGGCCGGAGTCCTCGGTGAACTGGGCCGACAGAATCCGGAACTTGCGCACCGACTCGGCCTTCGACACCGCCGCGTTGCCCTCGTCGACCGCGCCCTGGATCGCCGCGAGCAGCTCCGGATCCTGAGCCAGGGAAGCCGCGCCGGCGCCGGACGGCTTGCCGTGCTCGTCGGCCCAGCGGCCCAGGAACTCCTCGTCGAGGGTGACCAGCGCGCCCACGAAGGGCCGCCCGTCGCCCACCACCATGCACTCCGCGACCAGCGCGTGCGCGCGGATACGGTCCTCGATCACGGCCGGAGCGACGTTCTTGCCGCCCGCGGTGACGATGATCTCCTTCTTGCGGCCGGTGATCCTGAGGTAGCCGTCCTCGTCGAGGGTGCCGATGTCACCGGTGTGGAACCAGCCGTCGGCCAGCGCCTCCTCGGTCGCGCCCTCGTTGTTCCAGTACCCCTTGAACAGGTGCTCGCCGTGCAGCAGCACCTCGCCGTCGTCCGCGATGCGGATCACGGAGCCGGGCAGCGGCTGGCCGACCGTGCCGATCTTCTGCCGGTCCCACGGGTTGAAGGAGGTGGCCGCACAGGACTCGGTCAGGCCGTAGCCCTCCAGGACCGTGAAGCCGATGCCGCGGAAGAAGTGCCCGAGGCGCTCGCCGAGCGGGGCGCCGCCGGAGATGGCGTACTCGCCCTTGCCGCCGAGCACCGCGCGCAGCTTGCTGTAGACGAGCTTGTCGAAGGTCTTGTGCTTGATCTTCAGGCCGATCGAGGGGCCCGAGGGGGTGTCCAGCGCCTTGCTGTACGCGATCGCCGTGTCCGCCGCCTTGTCGAAGATCTTGCCCTTGCCGTCCGCCTGCGCCTTGGCCCGCGCCGAGTTGTAGACCTTCTCGAAGACCCGCGGTACGCCGAGGATCAACGTCGGCCGGAAAGACGCGAGTTCGTCGGTGAGGTTCTTGATGTCCGGGACGAGGCCGAGCTTGATCGGTGCCAGCATCGGCGCCACCTGGATCAGCCGTCCGAAGACGTGCGCGAGCGGCAGGAAGAGGAGGACGGAGCTCTCGCCCGTGCGGAAGAGGGGGCGCATCCGCTCCACGACGTTCCCGCACTCGGCGAAGAAGCTGCGGTGGGTGAGCACACAGCCCTTGGGGCGGCCGGTGGTGCCGGAGGTGTAGACGATGGTCGCCGGGTCGTCCGCCTTGGCGGCCGAGCTGCGCTCATCGACCGTCTCGTCGCTGACGTCCTTGCCCGCGCGGCCCAGCTCCTCGACGCCGCCGGCCTCGATCTGCCAGACGTGCTTCAGCTCGGGCAGCCGGTCGCGCACCGACTCGACGGACGCGGCGTGCGTGTCCGTCTCCACGATGCAGGCGGTCGCGCCCGAGTCGCCGAGGATCCACTGCACCTGCTCCGGCGAACTGGTCTCGTACACCGGCACGGTGACCGCGCCCGCGCTCCAGATCGCGAAGTCCAGGAGCGTCCACTCGTAGCGCGTACGGGACATCAGGCCGACCCGGTCGCCGGGCTGCACACCCGACGCGATCAGGCCCTTGGCGGCGGCCTGCACCTCGGCGAGGAACGCGGTGGCGCTGACATCCGTCCAACTGCCGCCCACCTTACGGGCGATGACCGCGACATCCGGATGCTGCGCGGCGTTTCTGCGGACGATGTCGGTCAGGTTGCCGTCCGCAGGGACCTCGTACAAAGCCGGAAGGCTGAACTCGCGCAAGACTGCTGCTCCTCATAGGGCGCCGACGCCACGACCTCATGTGTTGTGTTGCGACGGAGCGGTCCAAGGCTCGGGCAGGTACTCGGGGATTCAGTTGTTGAAACCCTGAGCACGACTGGACTGCCCGGACGTTACCCGCCGGTACGCCTCTACGACAGGGGGGTCCGGTGAGATGTTCCCTGCGTCACACGTGTGGGCGTTCTTTGGCGAGCGTAATCCAGTCTCCTACACCGCAGGAAGTCGCCGCAGGTCCGACCATCTCTACACACGTTTGCTCCACAGGCTTACCCTTGATCGCCATGGCAGGCACACAAGGCGGCACCCGAAGGACGCGGATCCACGTCGTCAGCGACGTCCACGGAAACGCCCGTGACCTGGCCAGAGCCGGCACCGGCGCGGACGCCCTGATCTGCCTGGGCGACCTCGTGCTCTTCCTCGACTATGCCGACCACTCGCGCGGCATCTTCCCCGACCTGTTCGGCACCGAGAACGCGGACCGCATCGTCGAACTGCGCACCGCCCGCCGCTATGAGGAGGCGCGGGAGTTCGGCAGCCGGCTGTGGGCGGGCATCGACCGCGGCCCGGCCATCGAGAAGGCCGTACGCAAGCAGTACGCCGAGATGTTCGCCGCGTTCCCCACACCGACGTACGCCACCTACGGCAATGTCGACATGCCGGCCCTGTGGTCCGAGTACGCCGGACCCGGTACCACCGTGCTCGACGGGCAGCGCGCCGAGATCGGCGGCTGGACCTTCGGCTTCGTCGGCGGGGGCCTGCGCACACCCATGCGGACGCCGTACGAGATCAGTGACGAGGAGTACGCGGCGAAGATCGAGGCCCTCGGTGAGGTCGACGTGCTCTGCACGCACATTCCGCCGGAGGTGCCCGAGCTCGTCTACGACACGGTGGCGCGACGCTTCGAGCGGGGCAGCAGGGCACTGCTGGACGCGATCCGGCGGACCCGGCCGCGGTACTCGCTCTTCGGACACGTCCACCAGCCGCTGGTGCGGCGGATGCGGGTGGGGGCGACCGAGTGCGTCAACGTCGGGCACTTCGCCGGAAGCGGGAAGCCGTGGGTTCTTCAGTGGTGAGGGCTCCCGGCGATGGCCGACCCGCTGCCGCGCGGTAGCCTTCACGCTGCATCCACAGGCAGACACGCGATAAGCACTGCGAAGCACTGTGGAGCACCGAGAACCACCGAGAACCACTGAGCACCACCCCCCTTGTCCGGACCGCATCTGGAGGAGCCACGGCGATGGCGGAACACACCAGCTCGAGCATCACGATCGAGGCTGCACCGGCCGACGTCATGGGAGTGATCGCCGACTTCGCGCGCTATCCGGACTGGACCGGCGAGGTGAAGGAGGCGGAGGTGCTCGCCAGCGACGAGCAGGGCCGCGCCGAGCAGGTACGCCTCGTCATGGACGCCGGCGCCATCAAGGACGACCAGACCCTGGCGTACACCTGGACCGGCGACCACGAGGTCTCCTGGACCCTCGTCAAGTCCCAGATGCTGCGGTCCCTCGACGGCTCGTACATCCTGAAGCCGGCGGGTTCGGGCGCCACCGAGGTCACGTACAAGCTGACGGTCGACGTCAAGATCCCCATGCTCGGCATGATCAAGCGCAAGGCGGAGAAGGTCATCATCGACAGGGCGCTGGCGGGCTTGAAGAAGAGGGTGGAGACGGGAGACGGCGACAAGTAGTCGCCACCCGCTGTGGGCAGTCGTTCCGCAGGGCGATGGGGGTCCCCCGCTCGAGCGGAGCCGAGAGTGGGGGAGGGTGGGCACAGCACACCAGTACCGGGTGCCATCCGCAAACAAGGCTCAACGACAAGTAACCCCGAGCGGAGCGCATGCGCACACTCTTGATCACCGGCCCCGGCGGCTCCGGCCGCACAACGGTCGCCGCGGCCACAGCCCTCCAAGCCGCCCGCCAGGGCACCCGCACCCTGCTGCTGAGCGCAGACCGAACAGACAGCCCCGGCGCCGCCCTAGGCAAACCCACCGGCCCAACCCCCGCGGACGCGGCCCCGAACCTGACGACCTGGCGCCCCGACGCCGGCGAGGACTTCCGGAACGACCTCCTCGCGTTCCAGGACCGCGCGGCCTCCGCCCTGGACCTGCTGGGCGCCTCCCGTCTCGAAGGGGAGGAACTCACCCCGCTCCCCGGCGCCGAGGAACTCGCCCTGCTGCGCGCCCTTCGCGACGCGGCGACGGCAGAGACGTACGACCTGCTGGTCGTCGACCTGCCCCCCACCCCGCACGCGCTCGCCCTCCTCGCACTCCCGGAGCAGCTGCGCCGCTATCTCAGCCGCCTGCTCCCCGCGGAGCGCCAGGCGGCGCGCGCCCTGCGTCCCGTGCTCGGCCGTCTCGCCGGTGTCCCGATGCCCTCGGAGCGGCTGTATGAGACGGCCGCCCGCTGGGATCTCGAACTGGCCGCCGTCGAGGCGGTCCTGGCGGACCGGGCGACGACCGTACGTCTGGTCGCCGAGCCCGGCCCGGCCGGTACCGACGCCGTGCGCACCGCCGCCACCGGTCTCGCCCTGCGTGGACTGCGCGCCGACGCCCTGGTCGCCAACCGCGTCCTGCCCGACGCGTCCCCCGACACCTGGCTCGCGGCACCTACGGCCCAGCAGCGCAAGGCCCTGGACGAGTGGCGGACGACATACCCCCTCCACGAGACCCCGCACCTCGGCCACGATCCACGCGGCACCGACGATCTCGCCGCGCTCACCGTGCCCGGCGCGGGTGACGCCCCGCGGCCGGTCGAGTGGCCGATGACCGACCGGCTCGCCGACGACGGCGTGATCGTCTGGCACATCCCGCTGCCCGGTGCGGTACGGGATGAGCTCGACCTCATCCGGCGCGGCGACGAACTCGTCGTCACCGTCGGGCCGTTCCACCGGATCGTCCCGCTCCCGTCGGCCCTGCGCCGCTGCACCGTGGACGGCGCCGCCCTGCGCGACAGCGAACTGCGCATCCGTTTCACACCGGACCCGGAACTGTGGCCGCGGGGGAGCTGACCGGTGCCCGCGGCAGGTTGGCCGAGTCCCGATCCGTGGGGGACCTGTGGGGTCGGACACGGTGAACGGCATACCCCCGTTCGGGTAACGTCGAGAGATACAGAGCCAATGCTTGGAGTCCGCCATGAGCGATGAGCGACCCACGTCCGACGCAGCGGAGGACGCGCTCGACAAGGTGCACGACGAAGTGCGTGCGACCGACGCCGACGCCTGGGCGAAGGCGTGCGCAGAGGACCTGGCCGCGGAGAAGGCCCGCCGCCGCACCCAATACGGCCCGCCGCCCGGCTCGGCCGCCGAGGAGCTGCGCAAGCTCGTCGACACCGTCGCCGACCGCCTGTCAGGACTGCAGTCGCCGCTGCTCGGTGCCGTGGCCGGCGGTGCCGCCCAGCAGATGGTGAACCAGGTCGTGCAGCAGGCCAAGGCCGCCGTCGAGCCCGTGATAGAGCGCAACCCCGAGGTCTTCGACCACCTGGCCGCGGCCGGTTCCGAGCTGCTCGCCGCGTACCGCTCCGCCGTCGAGCGGCAGGAGCGGCGCTGGACCCGCGACTCCGCCCCGCACAGGCCCGATGACGAGGACTCCGGTCCCGGGGAACACATCGACCTGGACTGAAGCCCCTCGGGTACGGTTGGCCGTAGCGGGGCTCGACCGAAACTGAGGGATTCATGGGACTCACCATCGGCGTCGACATCGGCGGCACGAAGATCGCGGCCGGCGTGGTCGACGAGGAAGGCAACATCCTCTCGACCTTCAAGGTGCCGACCCCCAGCACGCCGCAGGCCATCGTGGACGCGATCGCCGCCGCCGTCGAGGGCGCCCGCGCCGGGCACGAGATCGTGGGCGTGGGCATCGGCGCCGCAGGATACGTCAACCGGCAGCGCTCGACGGTCTACTTCGCGCCGAACATCGACTGGCGGCAGGAGCCGCTGAAGGACGAGGTCGAGCGCCGGGTGGGCCTGCCGGTCGTCGTGGAGAACGACGCCAACGCGGCCGCCTGGGGCGAGTACAAGTTCGGCGGGGGCAAGGGCCACCGCAATGTCATCTGCATCACCCTCGGCACCGGCCTGGGCGGCGGCATCATCATCGGCAACAAGCTGCGCCGGGGCCACTTCGGCGTCGCCGCCGAGTTCGGCCACATCCGGATGGTCCCGGACGGCCTCCTGTGCGGCTGCGGCAGCCAGGGCTGCTGGGAGCAGTACGCCTCCGGGCGCGCCCTCGTCCGGTACGCGAAGCAGCGGGCCAACGCGACACCCGAGAACGCGGAGATCCTGCTCTCGCTCGGCGACGGAACCCCCGACGGGATCGAGGGCAAGCACATCTCGATGGCGGCGAGACAGGGCGACCCGGTCGCCGTCGACTCCTACCGCGAACTCGCCCGCTGGGCAGGTGCGGGCCTCGCGGACCTCGCCTCGCTCTTCGACCCGTCCGCCTTCATCGTGGGCGGCGGCCTCTCCGACGAGGGAGAACTCGTCCTCGACCCGATCCGCAAGTCGTACCGACGCTGGCTGGTCGGCGGGAACTGGCGCCCCGTGGCCGACGTGATCGCCGCCCAACTCGGCAACAAGGCGGGCCTGGTGGGTGCGGCAGACCTGGCCCGAGAACCAGACCCGATCATGTAGCGCCCCTTAGGGGCGCGAGGAACTGCGCGACAAGCCACAAACAACCGTCAGTCGCACACAAACTTCGCGCCCCGAGCTATTATGCGTCCCGACCCGCGGTCTCTGCGTAAATTGACCGCATGACAGCGGCGCTCCCAACCTCCCGCACCGAGCCCGACGGTTCGGTCGTCATCCGCGTCCTCAGCTACAACATCCGCTCCATGCGCGACGACACCTCCGCGCTGGCCCGGGTGATCCGTGCCTGTGCACCGGACCTGGTGCTGGTGCAGGAGGCGCCCCGGTTCTTCCGCTGGCGCAAGAAACTCGCCCGGCTCGCAGCCGCCTCCGGGCAGGTGATCCTCTCCGGTGGGGCCACGGCCGCAGGACCGGCGCTCCTCTGCTCCCTCCGGGCCACCGTCGAACGCACCGAGGACGTGCTGCTCCCCCTCACGCCCGGTCTGCACCGGAGGGGCTTCGCCACGGCGGTCGTACGTTTCGCAGGCGCGCGCCTCGGCGTACTGAGCTGCCACCTCTCGCTGCAGAAGGACGAGCGGTACGAGCAGGGCGGCATGCTGCTCGACCGGCTGGCCGCGCTCGGAACTCCGTACGCGATCGCGGGCGGCGACCTGAACGAACGCCCGAACGGCCGCACGTTCAAACGCCTCGGTGCCGATCTCCAGGACTGCTGGGCGGTTGCTCCCTGGGGTGGCGAGTACACCTCCACCCCCGCCGAGCCCCATCAGCGGATCGACGCCCTCTTCGCCACGGAGGGCATCGAAGTCCTCGGCTGCGGCGTCCCGTTGGGGCATCCCGGCATCACGGAGACGGACTTGAGGGCGGCCACGGATCATCTTCCGGTGCTGGCCGCCCTCAGGGTTCCCGCTGCCTAGGAGTTCCTGCTGCCCAGGGGTGTGCTCGTGGGGGACGTACGCGCGAGGTGTCAGACCACCGCGCCGCGTCCCGGGTCGTCGTCGTCCTCGTCGTCGGGGCGCATCCGCATGACCAGCGTGGTGAAGCCGCCGAGGAAGCCGCCGATGCCGACGGTGGCCAGCCACCAGGTCATGTTCCAGCCGAGCAGGACGGCGAGCAGGAGCAGGATCGGGCCGCCGAGCACGGCGAGCCAGGCGAACTTGGCCGTGGTGTCCGCGGCGGGCAGCGGGGGCGGCTCGGGCGGTACGAAGTGGCCCTCGTCGTCCTCGTCGAAGTCCTCCTCGGCCGGTTCCGGCGCCTTGTAGTCGCGCGGGCCACCGACGCCGGGCGGGAAGGCGACGGAGCTGCCCAGCGGCTTCTCGGAGGCGGGCCTGTCGTCCGCCTTCGGGGCGCCGGAGCCCTCGGAGGCCTCGGAGTCCCTGGGCTTCTCCTTGGTGTCCCCGGGGGCCTCCCCGTCCCGCTCGGACGCGGTGTCGTTCGCGTCGTTCGTCTCGGACTCCAGGAGTGCCAGGTCCTCCACCGACTTGAAGGGCTTGGCGCCCGGCGGGTCCGGTGGCTCCTCGCCGTACCCGGCGACAATCGCAGCCCAGGCCGCGGCCTCGTCGAACGACGGGCCCTGCTCCTCGCCGGGCGGCGCGTCCTTCTCCTCGGGCTCGCGGTCCGCGTCGTGCTCAGCCACCAGTGGCCGTCCCTTCCTGCTGACCCACCTGACCTGCCTGGTCCACCAGAGCCCCGTCGGCCTTATCGGCCTCCTTGCCGGCTCCGGGCGCGAGCCGCTCGACGAAGGCGAAGCTCTCCTCGAAAATCCGGTCCGCGTCGTGGTCCAACGTCGCGACGTGGTAGCTCTGTTCCAGCACGACCTCCGTGACGTCCGTGGACGACACCCGGCTGAGGATGCGCGCCGAGTCGGCCGACGGCACGACATGGTCCTGGACGCTGCGCAGGAGCAGCATCGGCTGCGTGACCTGCGGCAGCTCGCCGTCGACCAGCCGGAAGAAGTTCCGCAGCGAGTGCGCCGCGTGCAGCGGGACCTTGTCGTAGCCGATCTCGACGCCGCCCTCCTTCGCGATGTCGCTGGCGATTCCCTTCGTCGTACGGACGAGATACCGGGCCACCGGAAGGGCGTACGCGGAAAGCCCGTGCACCTTGTTCGCCGGGTTGACCACGACGATGCCGCTCACCTCGTCCCCGTGCTTCGCGGCCAGCCGCAGGCTCAGGGCGCCGCCCATGGACAGGCCGAACACGAAGACCCGGGAGCAGCGCTCGCGCAGGGCACGCAGCTCGCGGTCCACCTCCGCGTACCAGTCCTGCCAGCCGGTGAGCTGCATGTCCTCCCAGCGTGTGCCGTGACCGGGCAGCAGCGGCAGCGAGACGGTCAGGCCCCGCTCGGCGAGATACTCCGCCCAGGGGCGCAGCGACTGCGGGGAACCCGTGAAGCCGTGGCAGAGGAGGACACCGACCTCTCCGCCCTCGTGGCGGTACGGCTCGGCTCCAGGAAGGACCGGCACGTTCGGTCTCCTGTTCATCTAGTTCATCTGAAGGGCGATGAGACGATCACCCCGAGACTTCGGGGCGTACTTCACCGTACGCGACGGCACTGACACCGACCAGGGCCGTCGGGCCCTTTGACAGTGCTCCGGGTTAGGGTCTGATCTACGGACACAGGAGGCACTCGGGTGATCTACGGCGCAATGAAGTTTTCCATCGGAGGGCCCCTGAAGCTCGCCTTCAGGCCCTGGGTGGAAGGCCTCGAGCACGTGCCCGCCGAGGGCCCGGCGATTCTGGCGAGCAATCACCTGTCGTTCTCGGACTCGTTCTTCCTGCCCGCCGTCCTGGACCGCAAGGTGACCTTCATCGCGAAGGCCGAGTACTTCACGACGCCCGGCATCAAGGGGCGGATGACCGCCGCCTTCTTCAAGGGCGTCGGCCAGCTTCCGGTGGACCGTTCCGGTGCGCGCGGCGCGGGCGAGGCGGCCATCAAGAGCGGCCTAGAGGTCCTCGAGCGCGGCGAACTGTTCGGCCTCTACCCCGAGGGCACGCGCTCGCCCGACGGCCGCCTCTACCGGGGCAAGCCCGGCGGCCTCGCGCGCGTGGCGCTCGCCTCCGGCGCGCCCGTCATCCCGGTCGCCATGATCGACACCGAGAAGATCCAGCCGCCCGGCAAGGTCCTCCCCAAGCTGATGCGCCCGGGTATCCGCATCGGCAAGCCGCTGGACTTCAGCCGTTACCAGGGCATGGAGCACGACCGGTTCGTCCTGCGCGCCGTGACCGACGAAGTCATGTACGAAATCATGAAGCTCTCCGGCCAGGAGTACGTCGACATCTACGCGACCGCCGCCAAACGGCAGATCGCGGAGGCGGCGAAGGCGGAGAAGCAGGCGGAGAAACAAGCGCAGAAGCAGGCGGAGCAGGATCGGAAATTAGCCGGGAAGACGGCCGAACGGGACGCGGAGAAAGCGGCCGGGAAGGAACGGTCCGGCTCCTAGACGCGTCCGTCAGGGGTGGAGTGGGGGACATTCCGAGGTGGGGGGACATGCCGAAGCGCGAGCGAGTCATGAGGATGTCGGTCGAGCAGCCGCTGTGGCGCGCGCTCACCGCGTACCGCGTACTGACGATGTGCTACGCGATCGGGCTCTTCGTCTCCGCGTACGACAAGTTCCAGCGGCCCGCGGTGGGCGCCGTCTACCTCGCCGTGCTCTTCGTGTGGACGCTGGTGACGCTGCCCAAGGTGGCCAACGCGGCGAGCTGCACCAAGCGGTTCCTGGCCGCCGACCTGACCGTCGCGCTCACCGGCATCCTGCTCACGCCGGTCGCGGACTCCCACGACCGCATCGTGGCCGGTGGCCCGACACTGCCGTCGATATGGACCGCGGGTGCCGTGCTGGCGTACGCGGTCAAGGGCGGCTGGCGCTGGGCGGCCTTCGCGTCGACGCTCGTCGGCGTCGCGAACGTCATCCAGCGCGGGGCGCTCAGCCAGGACACGCTCCACAACGTGCTGCTCGTCTGGGTCGCGTCCATCGCCATCGGATACGTCGTCGAGGTCGCCCGCGCCTCCGAGCGCACCCTCGCTCGCGCCCTGGAGATCGAGGCCACGACCCGCGAGCGCGAGCGGCTGGCCCGCGACATCCACGACAGCGTCCTCCAGGTCCTCGCGATGGTGCAGCGGCGCGGCTCGACGCTCGGCGGTGAGGCCGCGGAGCTGGGGCGTATGGCGGGCGAGCAGGAGGTCGCGCTGCGCACGCTGGTCTCGGGCGGGCTGCCGGCCTCCAGGATCTCGGAGGACGCGGCCCAGGGAGCTCTGGTACGTGCGGTGGACGAACCCGACGAACCTGCCGAGGACGACCCCTGTGACCTGCGCGCGCTGCTCGCCCCGTACGCCACCGCGAAGGTCACCTTCTCCGAGCCGGGCGCGCCCGTCCTCCTCGCCCCGTCCACGGCGAAGGAACTGGCGGCCGCGGTCGGCGCCGCCCTGGACAACGTCCACCGCCACGCAGGCGAGAACGCCCGCGCCTGGATCCTCGTCGAGGACGAACCGGACGCGGTGATCGTGACCGTCCGAGACGACGGCCCCGGCATCCCCGAGGGCCGCCTCGCCCAGGCCGAGGGCGAGGGCCGCATGGGCGTAGCGCTCTCGATCCGGGGCCGACTGCGCGAAATCGGCGGCACGGCTGAGGTGATCTCGATCCCGGGCCAGGGCACGGAGGTCGAGCTGAGGGCGCCAAAAAAGGCGACCAGAGGATGAGCGCCCCTTCAGGGGCGCGGGGAACTGCGCGACAAGCCACAACGGCCCGGCAGCCGAGACACGACCCAATGGGGGGCCTGGGGGCGCAGCCTCCAGTTCCGGGAAGGGGCGGGGCTGGGGAAAACCAAAAGCCACGGCAGAGCTGGAGCGGCGATGAGTGAACAGCAGGACCCGATCAAGGTCATGGTCGTGGACGACCACCCCATGTGGCGGGACGCCGTCGCCCGCGACCTGAGCGACGCCGGCTTCGACGTGATCGCCACGGCGGGCGACGGCGACCAGGCGGTACGCCGCGCCCACGCCGCCAACCCCGACGTCCTCGTACTCGACCTCAACCTGCCCGCCAAGCCAGGCGTCCAGGTCTGCAAGGAACTCGTCAAAGCCAACCCCGCCCTGCGCGTCCTGGTCCTCTCCGCGAGCGGCGAGCACGCCGACGTCCTGGAGGCGGTCAAGTCCGGAGCCACCGGCTACCTGCTCAAGTCGGCCTCCACGGAAGAGCTGATCGACGCGGTGCGCCGCACGGCCGTCGGCGACCCCGTCTTCACACCCGGCCTCGCGGGTCTGGTCCTCGGCGAGTACCGCAGACTCGCCTCCGAGCCCGCCCCCGCCCCGGGCGCCGACGAGCCCAAGGCCCCGCAGCTCACCGACCGCGAGACCGAGGTCCTGCGCCTGGTCGCCAAGGGCCTGAGCTACAAGCAGATCGCCGAGCGCCTCGTCATCTCCCACCGCACCGTCCAGAACCACGTCCAGAACACCCTGGGCAAGCTCCAGCTGCACAACCGCGTGGAGCTGGTGCGGTACGCGATAGAGCGCGGCCTCGACGACGAGTAGCGGCACGTGGACGACGGGTAGCCGCATACAGACGGTGAGCAGCCACACACAGACGCGTGGTCGCAAACAACCGGGACCGAGTCAACCCGGCAACCCGCACCCCCACCTTCGAGTGAAGTCGTTGATCAATCCCCGCACAATTCACCGGAATTGACTCTTCGCACCATGCCTAAGTGACCTGGATCACTATTAGCGTGACCTTCATCAGGCAACCGCGGCGAAGGGACATTTCCATGCGGGTCGGAGTACTGACCGGAGGCGGCGACTGCCCCGGGCTCAACGCCGTCATCCGGGGCATCGTCCGTAAGGGCGTACAGGAGTACGGCTACGACTTCACCGGTTTCCGGGACGGCTGGCGCGGTCCGCTGGAGGGCGACACCGTCCAGCTCGACATCCCCGCCGTACGCGGCATCCTGCCCCGCGGCGGCACCATCCTCGGCTCCTCGCGCACCAACCCCCTCAAGGTGGAGCACGGTATCCGCCGGATCAAGGAGAACCTCGCCAAGACCGAGGTCGACGCGCTCATCGCGATCGGCGGCGAGGACACCCTCGGCGTCGCCGCCACCCTCTCCGACGACCACGGCATCCCCTGCGTCGGCGTACCCAAGACCATCGACAACGACCTCTCCGCCACCGACTACACCTTCGGCTTCGACACGGCCGTCAACATCGCCACGGAGGCCATCGACCGCCTCCACACCACCGCCGAGTCGCACATGCGCGTCCTCGTCGTCGAGGTCATGGGCCGGCACTCGGGCTGGATCGCCATCCACTCCGGTCTCGCCGGCGGCGCCAACGTCATCCTCATCCCCGAGCAGCCCTTCGACCTCGACCAGGTCTGCGCCTGGGTCACTTCCCGCTTCAAGGCCTCGTACGCACCGATCGTCGTCGTCTCCGAGGGGGCGAAGCCCAAGGACGGCGACATGGTCCTCAAGGACGGTTCGCTGGACGACTTCGGGCACGTCCGCCTCTCCGGCGTCGGCGAATGGCTCGCCAAGGAGATCGAGAAGCGCACCGGCAAGGAGGCCCGTACGACGGTCCTCGGCCACATCCAGCGCGGCGGCACCCCCAGCGCCTTCGACCGCTGGCTCGCCACCCGCTTCGGCCTGCACGCCATCGACGCGGTCCGCGAGGGCGACTTCGGCAAGATGGTCGCCCTGCGCGGCACCGACATCGTGCGCGTCCCGATCGCGGAGGCCACGGCCAGGCTGAAGACGGTGGACCCGAAGCTGTACAACGAGGTCAGCGTCTTCTTCGGCTGAGGCGTCCCTGGGGGTTTCGTCAAACGCCGGGCGGGCTGAAAACCAGCCCCTCCGGCGTTTGACCATGGGGCAGCCCAGCGATCAACTCCCGTACCACAGCGGTGCCGTCGAGGCTCAGCACCGACTCCGGGTGGAACTGCACGCCGGCAAACCCAGGCCCGCGCAGGCCGTGCACCTCCCCGCTGTCACTGCGGCTGACCTCGACGCCGTGGGCCGCCAGCTCCGCCGCGGTCTCGTCGTCGCAGTGCGCCACGAAGCTGTTGTAGAAGCCGACGGTCTCCCTCCGCCCGAAGAGGTCGATCTCCGTCTGGGCGCCCTGGTACGGGACTTCCTTCCGTACGATCTCCAGGCCCAGCTCCGCCGCGATCAGCTCATGGCCGAGGCACACACCGAGCACACCGTGCGGGTGGCGGCCGATCACCTCGGCGGTGAGGCCGCGCAGGAAGGACATCTTGGGGTCGGCCGTGTCCGAGGGATCGCCCGGTCCGGGACCGAGGATCAGCGGCCCCTCGTGCGCGAGAACCGCCTCCCGCAGCCCCGGCTCGTCGTACCGCCGCACGGACACCTCAAGACCCGACGAACGCAGCAGATGCGCGAGCATCGCCGTGAAGGTGTCCTCGCCGTCGACGACCAGGGCATGGCCGTCCAGCTCGGCCGAACGCTCCTGCATCCGCAGCCAGAACGGCGCGAGCGAGCCCCGCCGCCCGTCGAGCGCGGCCTGTACGCGCGGATCATCGGCCAGCTTCGGCCGTGCTCGCTCCTCGCGCGGCCGTCCGGGACGTACCCCCAGCGCGGCCAGCACTCCCGCCGCCTTCGCGTGCGTCTCGGCGACCTCGCTCGCCGGATCGGAGCCCCGTACGAGCGTGGCGCCCACCGGCACCCGCAGCCGGCCCCCCGCGTCGATGTCCGCGGTACGGATCAGGATGGGGGAGTCGAGGGTCTGGGCGCCGCCGGAGTCGCGGCCGACTAGCGCGAGGGCACCCGCGTAATAACCGCGTCCACCCACCTCGTGCCGCTCGATCACCCGGCACGCGTTCTGCACCGGCGACCCGGTGACGGTCGCGGCGAACATGGTCTCGCGCAGCACGTCGCGCACATCCAGCGAGGAACGCCCCCGCAACTCGTACTCGGTGTGCGCGAGATGGGCCATCTCCTTCAGCCGCGGTCCGACGACGACCCCGCCCATGTCGCCCACCGTGCACATCATCTTGAGCTCCTCGTCGACGACCATCGACAGCTCCTCGATCTCCTTGCCGTCGGCGAGGAAGTCCAGCAGATCCTCGGGAGTCGGCCCTTCGGTCGGATAGCGGTACGTCCCGCTGATCGGGTTCATCACCACCGTCCCGCCGGACATCCGGACGTGCACTTCCGGACTCGCCCCGACAAGCGTCCGCTCTCCCGTGTGCACGATGAAGGTCCAGTACGCGCCCCGCTCCCCGACGAGCAGCCGACGGAACAGCGCGAGCGCGTCCGCCCTGCCGAACCCGGGGATCTCCCCCTCGTACGTACGCCGGATGACGAAGTTCGCGCCCTCGCCCCGCCCGATCTCCTCCCGCAGGACCCGTCCGACGATCTCCGCGTACTCCTCGTCGTCGACGTCGAAGCCACCGTCCGCCACGCTCACGTCGTGCGCGGGCAGCTGCGACAGCGCCTGGTCCAGAGGGAGTTCGTACGTCTCCTCGGCGGTCAGCACCGAGAGGGGCGTGCCGTCGTCACGCACGTCGAAGCCGCGCTCGCGGATCTGACGGAAGGGGATGAGGGCCAGGCCCTCGTCGGGGATGTCGGCGAGACGGTCGTACGTGGTCACCGGGCCGCGCAGGACTTCTACGGTGTCGTGGTCGTGTCCGGGAGTACGGCGGCGCAGCAGGGCGAACGGGCGGTCGTCGTGCAGGAGCCGGGCCAGGTCCATGGGGCGTTCCTCTTCCGTCGTGATCGTGAGGAACGGCCCTGGTCGTGAAAACACTGAAGGCCGCCCCTCGGGCGGCCTTCGCGAAGTCTTGCGTACGCGCAGTCAGTGGGCCGCCGGGTGAGCGGTCCACCACCAGTTCTGGTTCTGGGTCGAGTGCGCGAACATGTGCGGCACCTTATCCCATGCCGGGGACCGGTCGCGGGCGTACTCCGGTCCCTCTCATCCGTCTCATCAGACGGGCGGGACGAAAATCGGTCGACACGACCCCGTAATGTTTACGAGGTGACCGTGAACGCTGATTCCCAAGCCGTCGCCGCCGAGGCGACCTGGCGAGACCTGCCCGCGGCGCAGCAGCCCGACTACCCCGATGCCGAGGCCCTGCGCGAAGTGATCGCCGAGCTGGCGAGCTATCCGCCCCTCGTCTTCGCCGGCGAGTGCGACCAGCTGCGCGCCCGGATGGGAGCCGTCGCCAAGGGCGAGGCGTTCCTGCTTCAGGGCGGCGACTGCGCCGAGGCCTTCGACGCGGTGTCGGCCGACCACATCCGCCAGAAGCTCAAGACGCTGCTCCAGATGGGCGCCGTCCTCACGTACGCGGCCTCCGTGCCGGTCGTGAAGGTCGGCCGCATCGCCGGCCAGTACTCCAAGCCGCGCTCCAAGCCGACCGAGACCCGCGACGGCGTGACGCTGCCGACCTACCGCGGCGACTCCGTCAACGGCTTCGCGTTCACCGAGGCCGCGCGCGTCCCGGACCCCGAGCGCCTGAAGCGGATGTACCACGCCTCCGCCTCCACGCTGAACCTGGTGCGCGCCTTCACCACCGGCGGCTACGCCGACCTGCGCCAGGTGCACGCCTGGAACCAGGACTTCGTGAAGTCGTCCCCCTCCGGGCAGCGCTACGAGCAGCTGGCGCGCGAGATCGACCAGGCGCTGAACTTCATGCACGCCTGCGGGGCCGACCCGGAGGAGTTCAAGACCGTCGAGTTCTACGCCTCCCACGAGGCGCTGCTCCTCGACTACGAGTCGGCGCTGACCAGGGTCGATTCGCGTACGGGTCACCTGTACGACGTCTCGGCGCACATGGTGTGGATCGGTGAGCGCACCCGTCAGCTGGACGGCGCGCACATCGAGTTCGCCTCGAAGATCCGCAACCCGATCGGCATCAAGCTGGGCCCGACGACGACGGCCGAGGACGCGCTGCGGTACATCGAGCGCCTCGACCCGGACCGTGAGCCGGGCCGGCTGACCTTCATCGTCCGCATGGGCGCCGACAAGGTCCGCGACAAGCTGCCCGAGCTGGTCGAGAAGGTCACCGCCTCGGGCGCGACCGTGGCCTGGATCACCGACCCGATGCACGGCAACACCTACGAGGCGGCCTCCGGCCACAAGACCCGCCGCTTCGACGACGTGCTCGACGAGGTCAAGGGCTTCTTCGAGGTCCACAAGGGGCTCGGCACGCACCCGGGCGGCATCCACGTCGAGCTCACCGGTGACGACGTCACCGAGTGCGTGGGCGGCGGCGACGAGATCTTCGTCGACGATCTGCACCAGCGCTACGAGACGGCCTGCGACCCGCGCCTGAACCGCAGCCAGTCCCTGGACCTGGCGTTCCTCGTCGCGGAGATGTACCGGGACCAGTAAGCCGGGGCGGCTGCTTTCGGTTGTTACAGATGCAGGCAGTGGGGCGCGGATCACATACGATCCGCGCCCCGCTCCACTTTTGCGACCCCCGCCCGGCGGGTAAGGTTAGGTTTGCCTCACCGAAAAATCGGGACGGCACGGCCTTTCAATCCCGTCGGGTGGTGAACCGCGTGTACGTCTGCAACTGCTTCGGTGTCACCGAGGCGCAGGTGAAGAAACACGCGGAGGGCGGTGCCTGCACGCCCCGCCAGATAGCGTCGGCCTGCAAGGCGGGTACCGACTGCGGTTCCTGTGTCCGGCGTATTCAGGCACTGCTGGGCCGGGGCGCCTGCTCCCGCCCCGAGCTGGCCGACCAGGCTCAGCCCGCTCTCTCCGGGCTGCCCGAGTTGGACGAAGCCGCTTAGCTGTCCGGCTGCTCGACGAGCTGGGCGATGTAGAGCGGCTCGCCGAGCTTCTCCACCAGCTCCAGCTGGGTCTCCAGATAGTCGATGTGATGCTCCTCGTCCGCGAGGATCGACTCGAAGATGTTCGCGGACGTGATGTCGCCCTTGTTCCGCATCACCTCGATACCGCGCTTGAGGCGGTCGATCGCCTCGACCTCGACCTGCCGGTCCGCCTGGAACATCTCGGTGACCGTCTGCCCGACCCGGACGTGGAAAAGCCGCTGGTAGTTCGGCAGGCCCTCCAGAAAGAGGATCCGGTCGGTGAGCACCTCCGCGTGCTTCATCTCGTCGAACGACTCGGCCCGGGTGTACTTCGCGAGCTTTGTCCAGCCGAAGTTCTCCTGCATCTTCGCGTGCAGGAAGTACTGGTTGATCGCGGTCAGCTCGGCGGTCAACTGCTCGTTGAGAAATTCGATGACCTCGGGGTCGCCCTGCATTGCAGAGGCTCCTTCCACGCGGGGGGACTGGCAGGTTGCGCCGCATGATTCCACCGGCTCCAAGGGGCGTCCAGTAAGTGCAGGCTTAGTAGCAGATGCCCGAATCGGGACAGGCCTGGTCATCTTCACCCTCCTTGGTCTGTCAGGATGGAGACATGGGTCAGCCGGTGGAGCGTGAATCTGGAGAAGCGGCGCAGTCGGAGCTTCCGCCGGGGCAGCGACTGCAGCGCGGCTGGCCGGTTACGCATTACGGGCCCGTACCCAAGTTCCGCCCCGAGCGCTGGGAGTTCAGGATCTTCGGCGCGACCGCCGACGGTGAGAAGCACTGCTGGAACCACGAGGAGTTCTCGGCCCTGCCGTACGCCACGGTCGTGGCCGATCTGCACTGCGTGACGAAGTTCAGCATGCTCGGGGCCGAATGGGGCGGCGTCCCGGCTCGTACGCTGCTGGAGATCGCCCCTCCCGCGCCGAGCGTCACCCACGTGATGGTCTGGGCGGAGTACGGCTTCAGCTCGAATCTGCGCCTCACCGACTTCGCCTCCGAGCGCACGGTCTTCGCCACCCACAAGGACGGTGAGCTGCTCACCGCGGAACACGGCTTTCCGCTGCGCCTGGTGGTGCCTCAGCTGTACGCGTGGAAGGGCCCCAAGTGGGTCCGGGGCGTCGAGTACATGACCGCCGACCGCCGCGGCTTCTGGGAGGAGCGCGGCTACCACAACATCGGCGACCCCTGGCGCGAGCAGCGCTATTCGTACCAGGAGGAGCCCGGGGACGGGCCCGAGCTCTGAGCTCCTGCAGGCGAGGTCCACCTGGTCGACGCCTCGCACGTGCTGTTCGTCACAGAGGACTGACCCGACCGTCCGGCATCAGCCGTCCCGGAGCTTCTTCAGCCGCTCCACGTCCGCCGCGTGCCCTTCCTTCCCGCCGGGCGTCTCGATAATCAACGGCACCCCCGCCGTGGCCGGGTGGGTCATCAGAGCGCGGAACGGGTCCTCGCCGATGTGGCCGGCGCCGATGTTCGCGTGACGGTCCTTGTGGGCGCCGACCACGTCCTGGGAGTCGTTGGCGTGGATCAGCTTCAGCCGGCCCTCACCGACCGTGTCCACCAGCAGGTCGAGGGTCTGGTGCATTCCGGTGGGCCCGGTGAGGTCGTGGCCCGCCGCGAAGATGTGGCAGGTGTCCAGGCAGACGCCCAGCTTCGGATGGGCGTCGAGTGCCTCGAAGTACGGCCCGAAGTCCCAGGTCCGGGAGCAGAGGGAAGCGCCCTGGCCCGCGGTCGACTCGATCAGGAGGTCCGGGTCGTCGTCATGGGTCAGCTCGTCGAGCAGCGGCAGCAGGTGCTCGCGTACCTGTTTGAGCGCGACCGCACGCGCCCGCCCGCCGGTCGCCGAACCCGTGTGCACGACGACTCCCAGCGCCCCGATCTCGCGCCCGCGGCGCAGCGAGTGCCGCAGCGACTCCACGGACCGTTCCAGGGTCGCCTCGGTGTGCGAGCCGAGGTTGATCAGATAGGGCGCGTGGACGTACGCGGGGATCGAGCCCGCGGCGCAGGCCGCGCGGAACTCCTCGTCCTGCCGCGGATTCCCAGGGGGCGTCGCCCAGCCGCGCGGGTTGGCGACGAAAACCTGGACGGTTTCGGCGGCCAGATCACGCGCGTACGAGAGACCGACGGAGGCGAGGCCGCCCGCCACGGGGACATGGCTGCCGACGGGGTTGCGGGACTGCTCAGTGCTCACCCCTTCAGGGTGTCACGGGGTCCTGCGCGTCCCGTCGGCGGATGCTGTAGCCGCCCTGCCCACCGTCATGTCCACGCTGTTTCCCCTGCGATTCCCCTGCGGCTCCCGTGCGGCTCCCGTGCGATTTGCCGTGCGTTCCTCGATCCTGATGCGTCACTCGATCCCGATACGTCACTCGATCTCGATGGTGATCGTCGAGCCCTTCGGCGCCGTGTCCCCGCCGTCCACCGACTGGCCCTTGACCGTGTCGCCGAAGAGCCCGAGCAGGCCGCGGTCCTCCTCGACCTTGAAACCGGCGCCCTCCAACTCCCGCTTCGCGTCGTCGACCTTGTCGCCCACGACGTCCGGGACCTCGACCTGCTCAGGGCCCTTGGAGATGGTCAGCGTGACGGTGTCGCCCGTGCCCAACTGGCGTTCGGCGGGCGGCGACTGCTGCGCGACCTGGCCCGCGTCGAACTCGGAGTTGATCTGCTTCGGGGCGATCTTGACCTTCAGGCCCGCGTCCTCCAGCTCCTGCCGCGCGTCGGCGAGGTCGTCACCCGTGACGTCCGGCACGTCCACCGGGCTGCCCTTGCTGACGGTGAGCGCGATGGCCGAACCCGCCCGGCGCTTGGTGCCCGCATCCGGATCCGTGCTGATCACAAAGCCGTAGGGGACCTCTTCGCTGAAGGCCTTGCTGATCATGCCCGCCTCCAGGCCCGCACTCTTCAGTTGCTCCTTGGCCTTGGCCAGCGCGTAGCCCTCCACGTCCGGCACCCGTACGTTCTGCGGGCCCTTGGAGATCGTCAGCGCCACCGAGTCGTTGTCGCGGATCCGGTCGCCCGTCTTGGGGTCGCTGCTGATGACCGTGCCGCGCTTGACGGTGTCGCTGTATGCGCGCTTGACCTGTCCCACGTCGAGGCCGGCGCTCTGGAGCCGCTGCTTGGCCTTGGCCTCGGTCATCGTGAGCAAGGGCGGGACCTTGGTGAACTGGCCGGAGTTGATGTACCAGACGCCCGCGCCGACACCGAGGATCAGCAGCACCGCGGCGATGATCGCGAGGGTGCCGCGCCGGGGACGCGGGCTGCGGGTGCGGCGGCGCGAGGGAGTGATGGGGGGAGGCGGGGTCTCCAGAACGCTCGTGTGGTTGATCCCGCGGTCGCCCTCGTCCTCGTTCACGGGGAGCGGCCGCGGCACGGACAGCGAGCGCGGGATCACGCTCGTACGGTCCTCGGCGATGTCGTGGTCCGCGGTGATCGCCTGCGGCGGCACGGCGTCCAACTGGTCGGCGGTCAGCCCGTTCCGTACGTCCAGGACCTGTGCGAGCAGGGCCACCGCGTCGTGCGGGCGGACTTCCGGAGTGCGTGCGGTGGCCGACGCGACCAGCTCGTCGAGGTCGTAGGGCAGGCCCGGAACGTGCGCCGACGGCGGCGGTACGTCCTCGTGGAGGTGCTTGTAGAGCACGGCCGCCGGCGAGTCCGCGGAGTGCGGCCGGTCGCCGGTCAGCATCTCGTAGAGGACGATTCCGCATGCGTACACGTCGACCCGTGGATCGGCCGTGCCGTGTTCTATCTGCTCCGGGGCGAGATAGGACACCGTGCCGAGCACGGACCCGGTCGTGTTGGTGACCGTGTCCACGGCCCGTACGAGACCGAAGTCCGCCACCTTGACCCGGCCGTCGTCCCCTATCAGGACGTTCTCCGGCTTCATGTCGCGGTGCACGAACCCGGCGCGGTGCGCGGCGCCGAGCGCGGCGAGCACCGGCTCCAGGATGTCGAGCGCCGCGCGCGGCTGCAGCGCCCCGCGCTCGCGCAGCACGTCCCGGAGAGTGCACCCGGCGACGTACTCCATCGCGAGATAGACGTACGCGCCGTCCGTGCCCTGGTCGAAAACCTGCACCACATTGGGGTGCGCCAACCGGGCCACCGACTTGGCCTCGCGGATGAACCGGTCGACGAACGTGGCGTCGGCGGCCAGTGTGGGATGCATCACCTTGAGCGCGAGCACGCGGTCGAGGCGGGTGTCCACGGCCCTGTAGACCGTGGCCATCCCACCGACCGCGACCCGTGCGTCAACGCGGTAGCGGCCGTCGAGCACCTGCCCGACCAACGGGTCCTGAAGGGTCGTATCCACGCAGGTGAGTGTACGAGCCGACACTGTCAACCCCACCGCTTCGGCCGAGATCGCAGCGGGACTGCAGCCGACCTGTGACGCATATCTCAGCTTGAGGAGCGCCCCGTCAGGGGCGCGGGGAACTGCGCGACAAGCCACAACGAACCCGCACCCGACCGACGACCGAGGGGGGCCTGGGGGCACAGCCCCCAGT
>NZ_JAAKZY010000166.1 GCF_011045015.1 Streptomyces scabichelini
CTCTTGATGCTCCCCGCCATCAGCCCGCCCACGATGAAGCGCTGGAAGATCGCGAAGACGCAGACCACCGGCACGCTGATGAGGGCGGCGGTCGCCATCAGCGCTCCCCACGCGGTCCCGTGCTGGCCGACGAAGGCGTTGAGGAGGACGGTGACGGGCTGTACGCCGGGCTCCTCGGCGAGGGTGAGGCCGAAGACGAACTCGCCCCAGCCGATCAGGAAGGAGAGCCCGGCCACCGCCACCAGGCCGGGCACCATGAGCGGCAGAACGATGCGGAGCAGTACGCCCGTCAGTCCGCAGCCGTCGACCAGGGCGGCCTCCTCCAGCTCTCTCGGAACGCCGCGCAGCACAGGACGCAGCACGATCACCGCGAACGGCAGGGTGAGCGTGGTGTCGGCGGCGATCAGACCGATGTACGTGTCGTCGATGCCGGCCCGGCGTTCAAGGATGAACAGCGGGGCCGCCAGCACGATGCTGGGCGGCAGTTGGGCGACGAGCAGGGCGAGCACCATGGTGCCGGAGCCGCGCATCCGGACCCGGGCGAGCGCGTAGCTGAGGGGGACGCCGAGGAGCAGGGTGAGCGCGACGACACCGCAGGAGATCACCAGGCTGTTGAACAGGGCCTGGAGCAGGGCGTCGTCGTCCAGTGCCGCCGAGTAGTTCTCGGCGGTGACCGGCGCGGGGATCCACCGCGGGGACCTGCCCAGAATCCGGTCCGGCTCCGTGAGGCTGGTGTTGACCATCCAGTAGACCGGCAGCAGAAAGACGGCGGTGATCAGCGTGGCGGTCGCGGTGAGCAGCCAGGGGTGACGCGCCGGCTTCATACGGCCTCTCCCTCCCCGGTCATACGGCCTCTTCCTCCCGGCGCAGTCGCCGTACGTAGCCGATGCCCGCGAGCAGCGGTACGACGAGCAGCAGCAGGCCGGCGGCGGCTCCCTCGCCGAACCGGAAGAACCTGAAGAAGACCTCGTACACGTAGAGGGAAAGGACACTGGTGGCGTCGACGGGACCGCCGCCCGTCATCACGAAGATGATGTCGAAGACCTTGAACGTGTAGACGAGGCCGAGCAGCAGCACCGTCACCGAGACGGGCCGCATCAGCGGCAGGGTGATCCAGCGGAACCGCTGCCAGGCGCTCGCCCCGTCGATGGCGGCGGCCTCGTGGAGCTCCGGGTCGATGGTGTGCAGTCCCACCAGGAGCAGCAGCATGTTGAAGGGCACGCCGACCCATACGTTGGCGAAGACGACACCGGCGAGGGCGGTGCTCGGGTCGGTCAGCCAGTCGTGCGACAGGGCGTCCGGGCCGACCGCCCGGAGCAGGGCGTTGTACGCGCCGGACTCGCCGTCGAGCATCCAGCGGAAGAGGGTGCCGCTGACGACCGGGGGCAGCAGCCAGGCCATCAGCAGCAGTGACCGGAGCAGGCCGCCCAGCGGAAAGGGCCGGGCGAACAGCAGGGCAAGGGCGAAGCCGATCGTGAACTGGAACAGCAGCGACCCCACGGTGAAGACCGCCGAGAGGCGGGCCGCGTGCCAGAAGTCCTTGTCGGAGACGGTGGCCCGGTAGTTGGCGAGGCCGTTGAACCGCGTGTCCCCGCCGAGCAGACCGCTCAGGCCCACGTCGTGTACGGAGGTCCACGCGTTGTAGAGGAGGGGGTACGCCAGGAAGAGCGCCAGGAAGGCCAGTCCGGGCAGGGTGAAGAGGTACCCGGTGCGTCGTCGGTGCGAGGACAGCGGTGTGGGGCGGTGTGGCCGCACCGCCCTCACCGCCGCTCCAGCGCCTTGTCGATCTTCGCGGCGGCGGTCTTCGCGGCGGCCGAGGGCGCCGCGGAGTCGGTGAGTACGGCCTGCTCGGCCTCCGCGACCGCCTGGGAGATGTCCGGGTAGCCGGGCCCGTACTGGCGTGGACGGGCGACGGGCAGCTGGCCGAGGAAGAGCCGCAGGGCCGGGTCGGACGCCCAAGTGCCCCGGTCGGCCAGGTCCTTGCGGGAGGGGAGGTTGCCGAACGACTCCAGGTACGGCACCAGAACCGACGGACGCTGGGTGTACTTCAGTACGTCCCAGGCCTTGTCCTGCTGCTCGCTGCTCGCCATCACGACCCAGTTCTCGCCGCCCAGGCAGGTGGCGGACGTCTTGTCGCGGGGCAGGGCGACGACCGCCCACTGAAGGTCCTTCGCCTTCTTGAGGGTGGGGATCTGCCATGGGCCGTTGATCTGCATCGCGGCGCGTCTGTCGATGAACCGGGTGTTGACGTCCTGCTGGGTCCAGCCCACGCACTGCTCGGACAGCGAGCCCTTGGCGACCAGGTCGTCGAGGTAGGACAGCGCGGTCGCTCCGTCGGTGGCGAAGGTGTCCAGGTCGCCGCCGGCCTGCCACAGGAACGGCAGGAACTGGAAGACGCCCTCCTCGGTCTTGATCGCGCTCAGCGCAAGGCCGAACCGGTCTCCGCTGGTCAACCGCTGTGCCGCGACGGCCAGTTCGTCCCAGGTGGTGGGGGGCTTCACGCCCGCCGACCGGAGCAACTCGGTGTTGTAGTAGAGGGCGAGGCAGTTGCTGTTGTTGGGGATGCCCAGGGTCTTTCCGCCGACCTGGCAGCCGGCCCAGGGGCCGTCGTAGTACTGGTCCGCCTGGCCCCATTCCTCGACCCTGTCGGTGAGATCGGCCAGGAGGCCGCTGCCGCCCAGGGAGTTCATCGCGACGTTGTCGACGATGGCGATGTCCGGCAGCTTGCCGGAGACCGCGCCCAGGGTGAGCTGCCGTTCGAGGTCCGCGAAGGGGACGGTCCGACGGTTGATCCGTACGCCGGGGACGTTGGCCTCGATGTCCTTGATGAGGGCCGTCATGCCGGGCTGGAAGTTCTCCAGCGAGAAGTAGTCCCACCAGGTGAGGGTGGTCGTGCCACCGCTTCCCTGTTCGGAATTCCCGGAACCGCAGGAGGCCAGGGCCCCACTCAGGCCGAGCGCGGTGACTCCCGCGCCCGCGGCACGCAGAAAGCCACGGCGGTCAACGGTGGACGGCATATTCCGCTCCCATCAGCAATCGGATCAGCAATCGGATCAGAACTCGGCTCAGAAATTGGCTCAGCAATTGGCTCAGAAATCGGAACCCGGGAAATTCGGTATATCCGGAAAGTCCGGGAAATCCGGCTCCGGTTCCGAACCGGGCACCGGCCTGCACGGACCCGTACTGGCGCGAAGCGAGATCAGGGGCTTCAGCAGGACGTGCCGAGGGGGCGATCCGGGTGAGGCGAGCCGTTCCAGGATCAGCTCGACAGCGACCCGGCTCATCTCCTCGGCGGGGATCTCGGCGGCGGTGAGCTGCGGGGTCACCCGCTCCGCCCAGCGCCCGGCCGCCACGCCGACGACCGAGAAGTCACGGGGTACGGCACGGCCGTGCCGCGTCAGCCCGCGGTACAGACCCGTAAGCGCCGCCTCGTTCATGGTGACCACTGAGGTGGTCGCCGGTTCGTCCCGCAGGATCCGCTCCATCACCGCCTCCCCCGATGCGGTGTCGTCGTCGCAGAGATACGCGTGCGGGGTGAGCCCCAGCTGCGTCATGGCATCGGTGTAGCCCTCGAGGCCGAGGTGCGCGAACCCGTACCCGCTCTCGAAGAGCTGCTCCGACCGATTGACGAAGGCGATCCTGCTGTGCCCCAGATCGACGAGGTGCTGTACGCAACTGCCCGCGAGCCCGGCGAAGTCCATATCGACCCAGCCGGTCTCCTCCGCCTTCCGGTTCCTCCCGATGGTGACGAACGGAAAGCCCACCTTGGCCAGATGCTCGACCCGGTCGTCGTCCCGCCGGATCTCCATGACGATCAGCCCGTCGACGCGCCGCTCGGCAAGAATGCGCTGAAACGAAGGCTCGCTCTCCGTGTAACTGGGCGAGAGCAGCAGATCGTAACCGTGCTCCGTGGCAGCCTCGGCGACCCCGCCGATGAAGGCGAGCTGCATCCCGGTGTAGCGATGGTCGCGCCCGGCGGGCGGATAGAGCAGCCCGAGGGTATGGGTCGGGCGACGCCCCTGCTCGTACCCCTGCCCCTGCTCCTGCTCCTGCCCATGCCCATGTCCGTGCTCCGGGCCGCCATCCCCCGTCACCGGCTCGTCCGAGCGCCCGCTCATGTTCAGGAGACCGGGAGAAGTTGTTCGGCCCAGATTGTTTTGCCCGTGGAGGTCTGGCGGGTGCCCCAGCCCTGGGTGAGCTGGGCGACCATGTGCAGGCCGCGGCCGCCCTCGTCGAAGGTTCGGGCGCGGCGCAGATGGGGAGCCGTGCTGCTGGCGTCGGAGACCTCGCAGATGAGGGCGCGGTCGCGGATCAGGCGCAGGCCGATGGGGACGGCCCCGTACCGGATGGCGTTCGTGACCAGCTCGCTCACCACCACCTCGGTGGTGAAGGCCACGTCGTCCAGACCCCAGGTGGCCAGTTGGCGGCAGGTCTGGGCCCGGGCGGCGGCGACGATCGCGGGGTCGGCCGGCAGGGCCCAGGCGGCGACCTGGTCGGCGTGCAGCGCGCGGGTGCGCGCGAGAAGCAGCGCCACGTCGTCGGCGGGGCTGTCGGGCAGCAGCGCCTTGAGGATGGCGTCGCAGGTGACATCGAGCGAGGGCACGGGGGAGGCCAGTGCCTCGCAGAGCCGGTCGAGGCCGATACCGAGGTCGTGGTCGCGCGTTTCGATCAGGCCGTCGGTGTAGAAGGCGAGCAGGGATCCCTCGGGCAGTTCGATCTCGGTGGACTCGAAGGGCAGTCCGCCGACACCCAGCAGCGGACCGGGGGAGAGCTCGATCAGGGTGACCGTACCGTCGGGGAGGAGTACGGCGGGCGGCGGATGGCCGGCGCTGGCGAGGGTGCAGACGCGGGAGACCGGGTCGTAGACGGCGTACAGGCAGGTGGCGCCGATCTCGCCGAAATCACCGGAGTACGGCATGTCCTCGGGGGCGGTGTCGTCGTCCGTGGAGAGGTGAATGACCAGGTCGTCGAGATGGGTGAGGAGCTCGTCCGGCGGCAGATCGACGTCGGCGAGCGTACGTACGGCCGTACGGAGCCGTCCCATGGTCGCCGAGGCGTGCAGGCCGTGACCGACCACGTCCCCGACGACCAGGGCGACCCGGGTGCCGGACAGCGGAACCACGTCGAACCAGTCGCCGCCCACCCCGGCCCGCGAACCGGCCGGCAGATAGCGGAACGCGACCTCGACGGCCGCCTGCTTGGGGAACTCGCGCGGCAGAAGGCTGCGCTGGAGTGTGAGCGCGTTGGTGCGCTCGCGGGTGTAACGGCGCGCGTTGTCCACGCCGACGGCCGCCCGGCCCGCCAGTTCCTCGGCGAGGACCAGATCGTCCTGCTCGAAGCGCTCCGAGGACCTGCTCCGCGCGAAGACGGCCACCCCGAGCGTGATCCCGCGGGCCCGCAGCGGAACCGCCATGAGCGAGTGGAATCCGTGCCCGCGTACGCTCGCGCTCCTGGCCTGGCTCTGGCCGATCCACCGCACGAAGTCGGGATCGCCCGCCCCGCTGAGCACCGCCCGCCCGGTGGCCAGACAGCGCGCCGGAGGCGAGAACGGCGGATAGGTGTCGGCCTCGCCGAGGTCGACCACGGCGTCGGGCGTCTCCTCGGAGCCGGACGCGTGCGCGATCCGCCGCAGCACCACGGCGGCGTCTACCGGCCCCGCGACCGGCTCGTCCCCGCGGGTCACGGACTCGAGCAGGTCCACGCTGATGAAGTCGGCGAGCCGGGGCACGGCGAGATCGGCGAGTTCCTGGGCGGTACGCGTCACATCCAGGGTGGTGCCGATACAGGCCCCCGCTTCGTTCAGCAGGGCCAGCCGCTGCCGGGCCCAGTGCTGCTCGCTGCTGTTGAACGTGGCAGTGCCGACACCGCACACCCGGCCGGTGGCGGGATCCCTGACGGGCCACATCTCGGTGATCCAGGCGTGCTGGCGGAAGGAGGACGGCGCCGGCGTACGGCGCTCGAAGCGCATCGGCGTCGCCTGCTCGGCCACCTGCTCGATGTGCCGCAGGAATCCCTCGTCCCCCTCGTCCCCCTCGTCCCCCTCGTCTCCGTCGTTCGTGTACTGGTCGGTGCGCTGCTCCGACGCGGTGGCGTGCCACCCGCGCGAATCCTTGGTGAAGGCGGACAGGTCGATCGAGGACTGGGAGAACGCCCACTCCACCACCTCGTGGTCGTACGCCGGCTTGGGCGCGTCCGTGGTGGCGGTCACGAGGAACGCCCGCGTCTCGCCGTTCCGGTCCAGCGAGGGGGAGGAGTGCAGGGTCAGATCGAGGCGGTGACCGTCCTGATGGCGGAGGGCTGCCGTGCCGCTCCATTCCCGCGAACTGGCCAGGGCGTATCCGGTGGCGTCGGAGAGTCCCACAGTGGCGAGCAGATCGGCCGCGGTGTGCCCCACGACCTCCTGCGCGCTGTAGCCCAGCAGCCGACGAGCTCCTTCGCTCCAGCCCGTGACGATGCCCTGCGGGCTGATGGTGGCTGTGGCGGTGTCCATCTCTGCTCAATTCGCGCCAGTCATGTCGTCATGTCACTGATAGTCCTCAGCGTGCGCGCTAAGAACTAAAGGGACAAGTCGGACTCGCTCGGCTCGATGACTTCCCGATGGCTTCCCGCTGACCGATCCGCGGCCGTGAGCGCACCTTCATCGACGTACGTACTACTGAGGACACCCCGGGGCTTCTCGAAGTCCCGGCACGCAACGCCGTACGGAAGGTGTATTTAAGGCGTCCTTACCGTGAACGACTAGCATCATCCCCTGTTGTCGAATGAGGTGGGGTGGGCGTCGTGTCGGTCGGGCCGCGGATCGCGGTTGCCGTGGTGACCATGGGGAATCGACCTGTCGAGGTCGATGCGCTGCTGGTTTCGGTGGCCAAGCAGGACCTCGAGCCCACGAGAATCGTGATCGTGGGGAACGGCTGCCCGCTGCCCGAGTTCACGGGGCTCCCCGGCGAGGTCACCACCATCGAGGTCGAGGAGAACCTCGGCTGCCCGGGCGGCCGGAACGTCGCGTTGCGGCGGCTGCGGGAGTTCGGGGACGTGGACGTCGTCGTCGAGCTGGACGACGACGGCCTGCTCGTCGACACCGATGTCCTCAGCAAGGTACGGGACCTGTACGCCGCCGATCCGCGCCTCGGCATCGTGGGCTTCCGCATCGCCGACGAGCACGGCGAGACCCAGCGGCGCCACGTGCCCCGGCTCGGCGCCAAGGACCCGCTGCGCGGCGGACCCGTGACCGGCTTCCTCGGGGGCGCGCACGCCCTCTCCATGAAGATGCTCGCGGAGATCGGCGACTGGCCCGCCGAGTTCTTCTTCGCGCACGAGGAGACCGATCTGGCATGGCGGGCCGCCGACGCCGGGTGGACCATCCGCTACGTACCGGAGCTGCTGCTCCAGCACCCGAAGACGTCGCCCGCCCGGCACGCGATCTACCACCGGGTCACCGCCCGCAACCGCGTCTGGCTGACCCGTCGCCGACTGCCCCTCCCGCTCATCCCCGTCCACCTGGCCGTCTGGATCGCGCTGACCCTTCTGCGCACGCGCTCCATCGGCGGCCTGCGCGCCTGGTTCGGCGGCTTCGTCGAGGGTCTGAGGGAGCCGGGCGGTGAACGACGGCCGATGCGCTGGCGAACCGTGTGGCATCTCGCACGACTGGGGCGACCGCCGGTCATTTGAGGCCGCCGTTCCAGGCGACCTTGGTGAGGGGCCGCAGGCCCCGATAGGGGCGCGGGGCTGCATCGATTTGCGGCTCCGCCGCGTGGGCGCGACCAGCCACGACGAACCCGCAGCTTCGAACCGCGCCCCCAGCGGAGCTACTTGGCATTCGCATAGCACTCCACCACCGCCGTCGTGAACGGAAACCGCACCGGCGTCTGCCCGAACGTCAGCCGCCCCGCCAGGTCCGCCGCCTCGCGGATCGCCGCGACCACCGTGTCCGCCTCCTCGGCCGGGCAGTGCACCATCACCTCGTCGTGCTGGAAGAAGACCAGCTCGGCGGCCATGTCCGCGCAGGTGCGGCGGAGCGCGGCGAGCAGCAGCAGGGCCCAGTCGGCGGCGCTGCCCTGGACGACGAAGTTACGGGCGAAGCGGCCCCGGGCGCGGGAGTTCGTGGAGGCGTAGCCCGGCACCCACTCCTCGGTGCCGGCGGTCCCGGCGGGCTCGTCCTGCGGGATCCCCGCCTCCTCCGACGAGCCGTCGGCGCCCGCCGCCGGAGGACACGTCCGCCCCAGCCACGTACGGACGAGCCGTCCCTCCTCGCCCGCCCGCGCCGCGTCGTCGACGTAGGCGACCGCCTTGGGGAAGCGGCGGCGCAGCGCGGCGAGGTTCTTCAGGCCGTCCCCGGACGTCTGCCCGTACACCGCGCCAAGGACCGCGAGCTTCGCCTGGTCGCGGTTGCCGGAGAAGGCGCGGTCGGAGACGGACTGGTAGAGGTCGGTCTCGCGGCCCGCGACCTCCATCAGGCCCGGATCGCGCGAGATCGCGGCCAGTACGCGTGGCTCCATCTGGTCGGCGTCCGCCACGACGAGCCGCCAGCCCGGGTCGGCGATCACGGCGCGACGGATCACCTTGGGGATCTGCAGCGCGCCGCCGCCGTTGGTCACCCAGCGCCCGGTGACCGTCCCGCCCGGCAGGTACTCCGGCCGGAACCGCCCGTCCCGCACCCAGTCCTGCAGCCACGACCAGCCGTGGGCGACCCAGATCCGGTACAGCGTCTTGTACTCGAGCAGCGGTTTGACGGCCGGATGGTCGACGGCTTCGATCTCCCACCGACGCGTGGACTTGATCTTGATCCCGGCCTGCGCGAAGGCCTTGACGACATCCGCGGGCAGATCGGGCCGCACCCGGCGCCCGAACGCGGCCGACACCTCGTCCGTCAGCTCGGCCAGACGCCGGGGCTCGCCCCCGCCCGTGTACCGCTCGCCGAGCAGTTCGTGGAGCACCTCGCGGTGCACCTCCGCGCTCCACGGCAGCCCGGACGCGTTCATCTCTGCGGCCACGAGCATGCCCGCCGACTCGGCGGCGGTCAGCAGCCGCATCCTCCCCCACTCTCGGCTTCGCTCGAGCGGGGGGACCCCCATCGGGTGATCCGTCGCGTCATGCCGTCGCTGCTGCTCGGCGTACACCTCGATGAGCTGTTCCAGCGGTACGTGCACGGGGCGCGGCTCGAAGAGGGAGGACTGCGAGCCGGGTTCGGCGGAGCGCTGCGGCGGATCCGGCGGTACGGGGCCGCCGCGCAGCCTCGCCAGGGCCGCGGCCGCCGACCGGGGTTCGCCGAGCCGCCCCTCGTGGCCCAGGAGGAGGGTCTCGGCGACCTCGATGTCGTAGCACCGCTCCACGCGCGCGCCCGCGGAGAGCAGCCGGGGATAGACCTCGCCCGTCGCCCGCCACACCCAACGGGTGACCTGCGGTCGGCTGCGCACGGCTGCGACGAGGTCCGGCTCCCTGACGACCGGCCCTGCGGGCAGCCCGTCGGAGCCGAGGGGGGCGAGCTCGGCTCCGCCGTCCTCGGCCGGTGCGAGAGCCCACCGGTCGGTCATGCCTGCGAGTGTGGCAGGCGGGTCTGACAACGGGGTGGGGGCTGACCGGCGGCTACTCCTGCCCCTCGACCGCCGCCCGCAGCGCCTCCGCGATGTGCGCCTCCGCGGCCTCCCTCTCCACACCTAGCCCGCTGAGTACGCCCGTACCGCCCTCGTGCTCCAGCAGCGCCAGCAGGATGTGTTCCGTACCGATGTAGTTGTGGCCCAGCCGCAGGGCCTCACGGAAGGTCAGTTCCAGGGCCTTCTTGGCGCCGGCGTCGAAGGGGATGAGCGCGGGAATGCTCTCGACCCTCGGCGGCAACGCGGCGGTCGCGGCCTCGCGCACGGCCGCCAGGGAGATGCCCTGCGCGACGATCGCCTCCGCGCCTATGCCCTTGGGCTGGGAGACCAGGCCGATGACGAGGTGTTCGGTACGGATCAGGTCGTTGCCCGCGTCCTTGGCCGCTTCCTGGGAGGTCACCACCACCTGCCTGGCCCTCTGGGTGTAGCGGCTGAAGCCCTGACTGGGGTCGAGGTCCGACTCGGCCTTCGGTACGAACCGCTTCTGGGCCGCCTGCCGGGTGACTCCCATGCTCTTGCCGATGTCCGTCCAGGACGCGCCGGAACGCCGGGCCTGGTCCACGAAGTGACCGATCAGGTGGTCGGCCACGTCGCCGAGGTGGTCCGCGGCGATCACCGCGTCCTGGAGTTGGTCGAGCGCGTCGGTGTGGACCTTCTTGATGGCTTCGATGAGGTCGTCGAGACGTACGGAGGATGTGCCGGGTGAGTTCTCGGTCATGCGTCAACCGTAGGTTGACAGCAGGGGGGTGTCAACCTCGGGTTGACGCTCTTGGTTTGGTGGTCCCTGGGTCCCTGGGTTCCTGGGTGTGGCTCGGTTACTTCGGGGAAGCCACAAGCAGCCGTACCGCGAGCCCCGTGAACACCGTCCCGCTGAAGATGTTCAGGCCCCGGGCCACCCGGCGGCTGTGGCGCAGCATGCTGGACAGGCGCCCGGAGAGCAGGCCCACCGAGGCGTCGAAGGCGAACCCCATGACCACCAGGGTGACGCCGAGGACCAGGAACTGGCCCATGACGTGGCCGAGTTCGGGGTTCACGAACTGCGGCAGGAACGCCACGTTGAAGAGGATCACCTTGGGGTTGAGGAGGTTGGTGACCGCGCCCTGCCAGAAGGCGCGCCGCCGGCCCGGACCGACCGTGCCGCCCTCCTCGGCCGGCGCCGAGCGGTCCCGGAACGCCTTGATCGCGAGGTAGAGGAGATATGCCGCGCCCACCCAGCGCAGTACGTGGTAGAGGGTCGGCAGGGCGGTGAACAGTGCGGAGAGCCCCAGCATGGCGGCCACCGCATGCACGAGCATCGCGAAGGCGACGCCGGCTGCGGCCATCACCCCGGCGACGGGACCGCCACGGCCGCCCATCGCCACGATGAACATCATGTCGGGGCCTGGGCTCACGACCAACGCGAGTGCGGCGACCAGGAACGCTGCGTAGAGGGAAGTGTCGACCATAGGGGCATGCTTTTCGCTGCCCCTACGGGGTGCGACCGAATTTCACGTGCTGAGACGGTTCGTTGTTGAGTGCGGGTTGGTTGGTGGCTGGTCGCGCAGTTCCCCGCGCCCCTGGGTTCGTTGGGGTGCGGGGTCGTGGGCCGGTGCGTCAGCCCGTCGCAGGGTGGGCATACGGCCCGGTGGTGGTACACGGTGCGGGTGGCCTGAGACCGAACCTACGCGACGGGCATACGACGCACCGACCCACGCCCCCTCCCGCCGGTGGGAGGGAGCGGGCACGTTGTGGCTGGTGAGCATGATGACTGACGGCTCCGGGAGCGCCCCTTCAGGGGCGCGGGGAACTGCGCGACCAGCCACGACGGCGCTGCAGCCGACAAACGACCCGGGTTTTCTGCTGGGGGCCTGGGGGCGCAGCCCCCGGGATGGGACGGGTAGGGGCGGCGGGGGCGAGAAAACTCCGTGACACGATCGACGCGTGAGTACGAGCACGCCAGGCCCCGTGGACCGCGCCTTCGAAACCGCCCTCTACACCGACACCGACACGGCCCTCGACACGGCCGCGTCCCTCCTCGCCACGGCCCCCGCGGCGGACGCCGAACTCACCCGCCGCGGCGAGGAGTTCATCGCCACGGCCTGGCGACGCGGCTGGCAGCCCGCCGACGTCGTACGGATCGTGCGACGCGAGCTGGCCGATACGCACGTACGACTGGTGTCGCGCCTGATCCTCAGCGCGGAGGCCCGCCACAAGCAGCCACGCGGACCGCGATGGACAGCGCAACTCCAAGAGCTGAACGCCAACACCGTACGAACAGAACGCACCGACCGCTTCGCGCACGCCACCGCCGTACTGGAGCTGTACCGCCTCCTCCTACGCCTGCCACCCCTCGAACTCCTCGACGACCCGCTCACCAGGCCATCCCAGAAGACAGCGGGGGGCCGCCAGGCGCCCGAGTCCCGCATGCTGCCCCGTATCCGCGCCCTGCTGGCCAAGGCAGAAGCGACCGGTTTCCCGCAGGAGGCGGAGGCGCTCACCGGCAAGGCGCAGGAGCTGATGGCGCGGCACAGCATCGACGAGGCGCTGCTCGCGGCGCGCACGCCCGCAGCCGACGCGCCCGGCGCGTGCCGGATCGGGATCGACCCGCCGTACGAGACGGCCAAGGCCACGCTGCTCGACGCGGTCGCCACCGCGAACCGCTGCCGCGCCGTGTGGAACGAACCGCTCGGCTTCTCCACGGTGGTCGGCTTCGAGCCGGACCTGGAGGCGGTCGAACTCCTCCACACCTCGTTGCTGGTGCAGGCCACCGCCGCGATGACGAAGGCGGAGGCAGCCGCCCGCGCGTCCGGTCGCCGTCGTACGAAGAGCTTCCGCCAGTCGTTCCTGGCGGCGTACGCCCACAGCATCGCCACCCGTCTGACGTCCGCCGCCGAGACCCAGGTGACCGCGGACCTCCTCCCGGTCCTCGCCACCCGCGAGGCCGCGGTCAGCGACCGAGCGGACCGCATGTTCCCGGAGACGACCACGACCCGCCTGCGCGGGGTCAACGACGCGGCGGGCTGGACCCAGGGCGCCGAGGCGGCGGACCGGGCCCAGGTCGAACCGCGTCGGCAACTGCCCTGACCACCGGCCGAGCCGGACTCAGGACCCCAAGCTCGCCGTGGGCAGCCCCGAAGGCAGCTTGCCGCCCTCCGAGCGCGTGTAGGTCTCCTCGCCGAAGCCCTCCCATGTGACCTTCATGGTCGTGGAGTTGACGGAGTCGACCATGCCCTCGGCCCGGTCCTCGTTGCCGTCGGTGCACTTCAGCGCGATCATCTGCATGCCTGACGTCTCCCGTGCGGTGCCGTTGCACACGGACCCGCCCGTCGAGAACAGCCCGGCCTGCCCGTCGTTGATCACCAGCGCCACGGCCTTGCCGCCCTTCGTGGCGAGCCAGCTCCCCTCCACACCGTCGGCCTCGGCCGTGCTTCCGCCGGTGTCCGCCGACTCGGTCGCCGCCGCGCTCGTCTCGGGCGACGAGGTCTCGTCCCCAGCTGTGCTTTCGTCGGAGCCGCTGCCGCTGCACGCGGTCAGGACGAGCGCGGCCGCCAGCCCCGCCGCCGCGGCCGCGATCCGCGCCTGCCTGCGCGAGAAGGTCGCCGAAGTCACTGAAGCCCCCAAGGGTCTGGCCGGAGTTGTCGCCGGGTCGGGTGACGACCGCAGCAAGCTACCAAGGGGTATACCAGGACCGTCTACCAGGACGACTTACGGACGCCGGGAAGGAAGCCCGCGTGCGCCTGCTTGCGCAGATTCACCCGTGACAGCCCGAAGGTGCGCAGGTACCCGCGCGGCCGTCCGTCCACACTGTCCCGGTTGCGTACGCGCGTGGCGCTGGCGTCACGCGGCTGCCTGCGCAGTTCCTCCCGGGCGGCGAGCTTCTCGGCCTCCGAGGAGGACGGCCTGCGGATGATCTCCTTCAGCTCGGCCCGGCGGGCCGCGTACCGCTGGACGATCTCCTGGCGCTTCTCGTTCTTCGCGATCTTGCTCTTCTTCGCCATCAGACCTTCACCCCACGGGCACGAATCCTGGCCACGGCCGCCTCGACGCCGATCGTGTCGACGGTCTTGATCCCCTTCGTGCTGAGCTTCAGCCGTACGTACCTGCCCTCGCTCGGCAGCCAGTAGCGCTTGCTCTGGATGTTGGGGTCGAAGCGGCGGGACGTACGGCGATGGGAGTGGGAGATGGTGTTGCCGAAGCCGGGTTGGGCTCCGGTCAGCATGCAGTGGGCGGACATGGTGACGTACCTCTCTGGGTTTTTGTTATTGGAAACGGGATCCGTTTTCATATACTAGCCGCATGGCACGCAACGAACTCCGCCCGGTCATCAAACTCCGGTCCACGGCCGGGACCGGCTACACGTACGTCACGCGCAAGAACCGGCGCAGCGACCCCGACCGGATGACCCTGCGCAAGTACGACCCGATCGTGGGCCGCCACGTCGACTTCCGAGAGGAGCGCTGATCCCGATGCGTGAGGGGATTCACCCGGCGTACGGCCCTGTCGTCTTCCGCGACCGTGCCGCGAACCACGCCTTCCTGACCCGCTCGACCATGACGAGCGAGAAGACGATCGAGTGGGAGGACGGCCATACGTATCCGGTCGTCGACGTCGAGATCTCGAACGTGAGCCACCCCTTCTACACGGGGACGGCCCGCGTGCTGGACACGGCAGGGCGCGTGGAGCGCTTCGAGAAGCGGTACGGCAAGCGCGAGGCCGGCTGATGCTGTCCGTCGCCATCGTCGGCGGGCTGCACGCCGAGGCCCGCAAGGCCGCTGTGGAGCGGCTGCTCGCGGACGTGCCGGGCGCCGTCGCGCTGCACCATGATCTGGCGACGGCCGTGCAGGGCACGGTCGTTCGCACGATCCGCGACCGCGGCGGTCTCGTCTCCACCGGTGAGGCGCCGCTCGTCAACGACTGTGCGTGCTGTGCGCTGCGCGAGGACCTGGTGCCGGAGCTGGAGCGGCTCGCGGAGGACGGGACGACCCGGCTCGCGGTCGTCGAACTGTGGGAGTCGGTCGAGCCCAAGGCGATGGCCGAGGTGGTGGCGAACAGCGGGCTGCGGCTCACCGGAGTGATCACCGCGGTCGATCCCGCGCTGGTGCTGCCGTATCTCGGCAACGGTGACGATCTCGCGGAGGCCGGGCTCGCCGCTGCCGCCACCGATCAGCGCACGATCGCCGACACCTTCGCGCGTCAGCTGGAGTACGCGCCCGTGCTCGCCGTCGTCGAATCCGAAGACGCTGACGACGAGGACCGGGCGCTGCTGGCCCAGCTCCATCCGACCGCCCGCCAAGTCCCGCTCGGCCACGGAGACTTGGCGGGTGCCGCGCTGGCCGGCTTCGACGTGGACGCCGCGGCCGCCGCCCAGCACCCGGCCTGTGCGCTGCTGCCGGCCGAGGCCGACGAGTGCGGGGTCTCCACGCTGGTGTGGCACCGTCGGCGTCCCTTCCACCCGGAGCGGTTGTACGCGGCGCTGGAGGACCTGACCTGTGCCGCGGCTCGCAGCCGCGGTCGGTTCTGGCTCGCCGACCGGCCCGACACGTTGCTGCACTGGGACGCCGCCGGAGGCGCCCTGTGCGTCGAGAACGCGGGCCCCTGGCTGGCCTCGCTGCCGGACGCGGCCTGGGAGATGGTGCCGCCGGTACGACGCGCCGCGGCGGCGCTCGACTGGCATCCGGAGCACGGCGACTGCTGCCAGCACCTGGTCTTCACGTCCCCGGGCCTCGACCGCGACGGCCTTGAACTGCTCCTCGAATCCTGCCTGTTGACCGACGCGGAGTACGCCGCAGGCCGCACCGCCTGGAAACAGCTCCCGCCCGCCTTCGACACCCTCCTGGAGGTCTGACCCCCCATGGCCCGCAAGCCCGAACGCAAGCCCCAGAAGTCCCGCCCCAACCCCTTGGACGCGGCCGGGATCACATACATCGACTACAAGGACACCGACCTGCTGCGGAGGTTCATCTCGGACCGGGGTAAGATCCGCAGCCGCCGGGTCACCCGGGTTTCCTCCCAGCAACAGCGACGGCTGGCCCGCGCGATCAAGAACGCACGGGAGATGGCGTTGTTGCCGTACGCGTCACGGTAGCCACGCACCACCTCACGGCCCTCCACCAGCGGTATTCGTGCCGCCGGCGGAGGGCCGCCGTCGTTGACGGCCGGTCAGTTCGACGGCCGTTCAATGGAACACAAACCGTGCGGGATACGTCTGTTCCTACGTACGAGGGGTTCGGCCGGCACGGGGCCGGAGGCCGCATGCGATGCGATCTCCGGGGCAGGCGCTGGGACAGCTGTCAACGTGTGAGGCGTGAGTGGGGCGCTGTAACCGCAGGACCACCGCGCGTGCACGTGCATCTGCCCATGCATCCGCACGTGAAGAGGGCTATGATCCGGGTCAGTTGACCATCGCATCACTGGCACCAAGACGCCACTGCGCCACCGGGGAGCGACCTGTGGACCACGACGTGTACAACGGCATGGCTGCCACGGAGCTGTACGGGGTGGCCTGGCAGAAGAGCAGGCACAGCAACTCCCAGGGCTCCTGCGTGGAGTTCGCCCGGCTGCCCGGAGGCGAGGTGGCGGTGCGCAACTCGCGCTTCCCGGACGGGCCCGCGCTCGTCTACACGCGCGCCGAGATCGAGGCCATGCTCCTGGGTATCAAGGACGGCGAGTTCGACCACCTGGTGGCGGGCAACTGAGGGCGATCGCCCCCTTGCGGACCGTAACGCGCGTAGAACCGCGGCGCGAAAAAACGCCGCGGTTCCTCAGCGGGCCGACTCGAGCCGGAACAGCGCCCACACGACCTTGCCGTTGAGCGTGCCCGCGAGCGGGTGCCATCCCCAGCTGTCGGCGAACGAGTCGACCAGGAACAGGCCGCGCCCAGACTCCGCCGAGAAGTCGTCCGAGTCGCGCGCGACCGGACTGTCATGGCTGGGGTCGCGCACGGCGCACACCAGCCTCTCGGTCCAGTGCATCAGGTGCAGCCGCACGGGCGGGTCCTGCTCGGGCCCGCGCGGAGTGTCGGAGGGCAGCGCGTGGCGCAGCGCGTTGGTGACGAGTTCCGAGACGACCAGGCACACGTCGTCGAAGCGATCGCCTATGTTCCACTCGTCGAGTGTTCCGCGCGTGAACTTGCGTGCGTCGCGCACCGCTTCGTAGCGGGCGGGCAGAGCACACGAAGCGGCGTTGGACACGGCCGCGGGATCCAGCGGCGGAAGCCCCTGCCGTAACGGCTCGAGCATGGTCGATCCATTCGTCCCCATGCGAGGCACTCCCGGGAATTCGCGGTCGTTGCGATGCAGCGGTGGCGCGGGACCATGGTTCCGAATGCGTACGGCAGATGCAAGGGCAGATGCACGTGCACGCGCCTGAATTGGACCTTGACGTACCGCTTCTTGACCATTTTTTCCGCCACCTTCTTGCTGTTTTTCTGCCTCTGGCTTGTCTTCTCCTTGCCTCTTCCTGAGCAACCGCCCTGCAGGTCTTGCCGTTTGTGTAACCGAACGAGTACAGCTTGGAGTGATTTAGTGGCAGACTGCGGCCCCTGAAGACGGTTGGGGAGGCGGACGAACGTGAGCGCGCAAGAGTCGGGATCGGTGGTACGACGCATGCTGCTCGGCTCGCAACTCAGGCGGCTGCGTGAGTCGCGCGGGATCACCCGGGAAGCGGCCGGGTACTCGATCCGCGCCTCCGAATCGAAGATCAGCCGTATGGAGTTGGGGAGGGTGAGCTTCAAAACGCGTGACGTCGAGGATCTGTTGACGCTGTACGGCATCACCGACGAAGCGGAGCGCAACTCGCTGCTCTCCCTCGCCAAGGAGGCCAACGTCGCGGGCTGGTGGCACAGTTACTCCGACGTACTGCCCAGCTGGTTCCCGACCTATGTCGGCCTGGAGGGCGCGGCGTCCCTGATCCGGTCGTACGAAGTGCAGTTTGTGCACGGCCTGCTGCAGACAGAGGCGTACGCCCACGCGGTCGTCCAGCGCGGCATGAAGGGCGCGAGTGTGGCCGACGTCGAGCGGCGCGTGGCGCTGCGTCTGGAGCGCCAGAAGTACCTGGTGTCCGAGAACGCCCCCGACTTCCATGTCGTACTCGACGAGGCGGCACTCCGGCGTCCGTACGGCGACCGGGAAGTGATGCGGGGCCAGCTCCAGCACCTGATCGAGGTGTCCGAGCGGCCGAACGTACGGCTTCAGGTCATGCCGTTCAGCTTCGGCGGGCACTCCGGCGAGAGCGGCGCCTTCACGGTGCTCAGCTTCCCCGAGTCCGATCTGTCCGACGTGGTCTATCTGGAGCAGCTCACCAGCGCGCTGTATCTGGACAAGCAGGAGGACGTCACGCAGTACGAGAAGGCGATGCAGCAGCTCCAGGACGACAGCCCGGGGCCGGACGAGAGCCGGGACGTGCTGCGGGGCCTGCTGCAACTGTCCTGAAAGTCTTCACAGGTTCTCCCAGGTGGTTCCCCAAGTCCCTTTAAACACAAGTACGATGACGTGCGATCAGACCTTGGCGCACAGATCGGGTGTCTGCCATCGGCGGGATCTGCCCCGGCAGTAAGGGATTGAGGGTCACATGTCGTCCTACTTCACGGACCTGGCTCAGCAGTACATCGACGGAGAGTGGCGTCCGGGCACCGGGTCCTGGGACATCATCGACTTCAACCCGTACGACGGCGAGAAGCTGGCGTCGATCACCATAGCCACGGTCGACGAGGTGGACCAGGCCTACAAGGCCGCCGCCCGTGTCCAGAAGGAGTGGGCCGCGACCAACGCCTACGCGCGGCGTTCGGTGTTCGAGAAGGCCCTGCGGATCATCGAGGACCGCGAGCAGGAGATCACCGAGGTGATCATCGCCGAACTCGGCGGCACGCATCTGAAGGCCGGTTTCGAACTCCACCTCGCCAAGGAGTTCCTGCGCGAGGCGATCCATGTGGCGCTGCGCCCCGAGGGCCGGATCATCCCCTCGCCGGTCGACGGCAAGGAGAACCGCCTCTACCGCGTCCCCGTCGGCGTCGTCGGTGTGATCAGCCCCTTCAACTTCCCCTTCCTGCTGTCGCTGAAGTCCGTCGCACCCGCCCTGGCCCTGGGCAACGCCGTGGTCCTCAAGCCGCACCAGAACACGCCGGTCTGCGGTGGCTCCCTGGTCGCCAAGATCTTCGAGGACGCGGGGCTGCCGGGCGGCCTGCTGAACGTCGTGATCACCGACATCGCGGAGATCGGTGACGCCTTCATCGAGCACCCGGTCCCCAAGGTCATCTCCTTCACCGGCTCCGACAAGGTCGGCCGCCACGTCGCCACGGTCTGCGCCTCGAACTTCAAGCGCTCCGTCCTCGAACTCGGCGGCAACAGCGCCCTGGTGGTCCTGGACGACGCGGACGTCGACTACGCCGTGGACGCCGCCGTCTTCAGCCGGTACGTGCACCAGGGCCAGGTCTGCATGGCCGCCAACCGTGTGCTCGTGGACCGCTCGGTCGAGGCGGAGTTCACCGAGAAGTTCGTCGCCAAGGTGAAGACGCTGAAGGCGGGCGACCCGCGCGACCCGCAGACGGTCATCGGCCCCGTCATCAACTCCTCGCAGGCCGACGCCGTTTCGGGCGCCGTCGAGCAGGCGATCGCCGAGGGCGCCACCGCGCTCCTGCGCGGCTCCACGACCGACAACCTCGTCGAGCCGAGCGTTCTGACGGGCGTGCCGGCCGACTCGGCGATCCTCAAGCAGGAGATCTTCGGCCCGGTCGCGGTCCTCATCCCGTTCGACGGCGAGGAAGAGGCCGTACGCCTCGTCAACGACACCCCGTACGGCCTGAGCGGCGCCGTGCACACGGCCAACATCGAGCGCGGCGTCTCCTTCGCCAAGCAGATCGACTCGGGCATGTTCCACGTGAACGACGGCACCGTCCACGACGAGCCGCTGGTCGCCTTCGGCGGCGAGAAGTCCTCCGGCATCGGCCGCCTGAACGGCGAGGCGACGGTCGAGGCGTTCACCACACAGAAGTGGATCTCGGTGCAGCACGGGCGGAGTTTCTTTCCGTTCTGAGTCCCGAGGGCCGCCTGCCTGGGGTGCCGAGCGCCGTCACTCTCGGGCATGTGATCTGGCCGTCAGGCCTGTCGAGGCCGTTTGGAATTCGCCGGGTCCTTGCGGACAGAACCTGACCGCAAGGGCCCGTAGCTTCGTCGGTGTCAGGCAAGAGGACGACCCGACGAAAGGCGGCCGGTCATGGTCACTCACGTCTCCCCGGAGGCACACGGCGACGAGCGCGGGGCACTGCTCTCCTTCCTGGAAGAGCAGCGCGGCGGCATCCGCAGGGCGGTGCTCGGGCTGACCGAGGAGCAGGCGACATCGCGGCCCAGCGCCAGCGAGCTGTCGCTCGCCGGGCTCGTCAAGCACGTCGCCGAGGTCGAGCAGGGCTGGATCGCCCGGGCCAGGCAGGAACCACCGGCGGTGCACCGGGACGAGTCGAACTGGCACGAGTGTCACCAGCTCGTGGGTGACGAGACGGTCGAGTCGCAGCTCGTGTACTGGGAGAAGGTCGCCGCCGAGACGGAGGCGTTCGTCCGGTCGGTGCCCAGCCTCGACGACACCTTCCCGCTGCCGGAGGCGCCCTGGTTCCCGCCGGAGGAGCGGGTGTCGATGCGCTGGCTCGCGCTCCATCTGATTCGCGAGACGGCCCGGCACGCCGGTCACGCCGACATCATCCGCGAGTCCCTGGACGGGAAGACGGCCTTTGAGCTGGTCGCCTTGGAGCAGGGCACAAGCTGGGGGTGACCCGTACGGGCTCTACGCTTGGCCCATGTCAGCGATCCGTCTTCTCGTCCTGGGTGCCGTCCGTCAGCACGGCCGGGCCCATGGCTACCAGGTGCGCAACGACCTGGAGTACTGGGGCGCGCACGAGTGGTCCAACGCCAAGCCCGGCTCGATCTACCACGCGCTCAAGCAGATGGCGAAGCAGGGCCTGCTGCACGCGCACGAGATCGCGCCGTCCACGGCCGGCGGCCCGCCGCGTACCGAGTACGAGATCACGGAGAAGGGCACCGAGGAGTACCTCTCGCTGGTCCGCCAGTACCTGACCGCGTACGACCAGAGACCGGACGTGCTCACGGCCGCGCTCGGCTCCATGGTCGACCTGGATCGCGAGGAGGTCCTCGAACTCCTCGAGGAGCGGGTGCGCACCATGGAGGAGTGGCGCAAGTCCGTCACCGAGTACTACACGCCCGAGGACGGCCCCGAGCAGCTCGGCCACATCGGCGAGATCATGAACTACTGGGTCCATTCGGCCGACACGGGCGCCGAGTGGACCCGCGGCCTGATCGAGCGGATCCGGGGTGGGGCGTACACGTTCGCGGGGGAGGGCGAGCCGTTCGTGGGGGTGCTCAAGGAGGGCGAGAAGAACCCGTACGCGACGGGGTAGCCGCATCCGGGGAATGCGCGCTGCGACGGCGTGCGTCCGAGAGGGCGCGCGCTGAGGCGGCACGCACCTGGAGGTGCGTTGAGGCGGCGCGCACTTGAGAGGGCGCGCTGAGGCGGCTTTGGTGTGGCGAGCCGGATCGGTTATTAATCAAGTTTGACTAAACGTCCCGATGGGCATAGCCTCCACCGGCGAGTAAGTAGTCAAGTTTGATTACGCTGCACCGAAGGGAGCCGGATGACCGACGCGATCGTCGTCGAGGGTGTACGGAAGCGATACGGGGACAAGGCGGCCCTGGACGGGCTGGATCTGGCGGTGCGGCGCGGCACCGTCCACGGTCTGCTCGGGCCGAACGGAGCCGGCAAGACCACCGCGGTGCGCGTGCTGACCACGCTGCTGCGGCCGGACGAGGGGCGCGCGGAGGTCGCCGGGCATGACGTGACGCGGGAGGCCGACCGGGTGCGGCGGCGCATCGGCCTGCTCGGCCAGCACGCGGCGCTCGACGAGGAACTCGGCGGACGGCAGAACCTGGAGATGTTCGGGCGCCTCTACCACCTGGGCGCCCGCCACGCGCGCGTGCGGGCCGACGAGCTCTTGGAGCGCTTCGGTCTCGCGGACACGGGCCGCAAGGCGGTGAAGCAGTACAGCGGCGGCATGCGGCGCCGACTGGACCTCGCCGCCTCCCTCATCACCGAGCCGGAAGTGCTCTTCCTGGACGAACCGACCACGGGACTCGACCCACGCGGCCGCGCCGAGGTGTGGGGAGCGGTGCGCTCCCTGGCCGGCGCCGGCACGACCGTGCTGCTCACCACGCAGTACCTGGAGGAGGCCGACCAGCTCGCCGACCGCATCTCGGTCGTCGACCGGGGCCGGGTCATCGCGGACGGTACCGCGGACGAGCTGAAGGCGAAGACGGGCGGGGACCGTATCGACGTGGTGCTGCGCGACGGGGGTCAACTGGGCGCCGCCGTGGCCCTGTTGCCGTTCAACAAGCCCGACGTCTCGGTGGACGCCGACCGTCGCCTCATCAGCGCCCCGGTCTCCGACCGCATGGCGGCACTCGCCGGGGCCGTACGCGCCCTGGAGGAGGCCGGGATCGAGGCGGAGGACATCGCCCTGCGGCGGCCGACGCTGGACGAGGTGTTCCTGCATATGACCGGCAAGGTCGAGGAGGCCGCGTGAGTACGTCGTTGAGCTGGGCCGTCACCGATTCCTGGACCATGACCCGGCGCGAACTCGCCCACTGGGCACGGCAACCCGTGCAGGTCGTCGTGGGGCTGGTGTTCCCCGTGATGCTGCTGCTGATGTTCGGCTATCTGGTGGGCGGCGGCAGCGGCATCGAGGGCGACTACCGCGAGTACCTGGTACCCGGCATGTTCGCGCTGACCATGGCCTTCGGCCTGGACGCCACCATGGTCGCGGTCACCGAGGACCTGAACAAGGGAGTGATCGACAGGTTCCGGTCGATGCCCATGGTCAGCGGTGCGGTGCTCGTGGGCCGTTCGGCCGCGGACATGCTGCAGTCGGCCGTGTCCCTCGTCGTGCTGGTCGGCGTCGGGCTCGCGATCGGCTGGACCTGGCACGGTTCGTTCGGCGCCTTCCTGGGCGCCCTCGGGCTGTTGCTTCTGCTGCGGTTCGCGATGCTGTGGATCGGCATCCACCTGGCGATGGTCGCGGGCAAGCCGGAGCTGGTGATGGCCGTGCAGATCCTGGTCTGGCCGGTCGGCTTCCTCTCCAACGCCTTCGCCACCCCCGAGTCGATGCCGGCCTGGCTGGGGGCGACCGTCGAGTGGAACCCCATGTCGGCGACGGCCACGGCGGTGCGTGAGCTGTTCGGCAACGAGGGCGGCGTGGTGAGTACGTCCTGGGCGGCCGAGCACGCCCAGCTGCTGGCGGTGGCGTGGCCGCTCGCGCTGCTCGCGGTGTTCTTCCCGCTGGCGGTACGGAGGTTCGGGGCGCTGAGCAAGTAGGCAGGTAGGCCGGAGGAGGGCGCCGGGACGCGAGCGCGAGGAGCCGGCGGGAGCGGGCGCTCCGGGCCGCCGGAAAGTCGTGGGGAGGAAGTGGGAACCCGGTCGCGGCGAGCGGTGTACCAGAAATAGACGCTGCGCGGGCGGCGTGCCGGGGCATCAGCTCGGCGTGGATCGGGGGTTCCCATGGAGCGGGTGAAGGGGTGGGGTGG
>NZ_JAAKZY010000167.1 GCF_011045015.1 Streptomyces scabichelini
GGCTTGGGGAAAGAAACCCCTCCACCAACCCACCCGCACTCAAAAGGCCGGCCGCTCCGGATCCAACCGCGCCAAGCCCTCCGCAGGAGACGACGCCTCGGCGAAGTGCCGCCGAGGGATACGCCCAGCAAGCCGAGCCAACCGCCCCGCCTCCACCGCATGCTTCATGGCCTCGGCCATCAGCACCGGCTCCTGCGCCCGGGTCACGGCGGACGCCAGCATCACACCCGCACACCCCAGCTCCATGGCAAGGGCCGCATCGGACGCCGTACCGGCCCCCGCGTCCAGAATGACCGGCACACGCGCGTGCTCCACGATCAGCTGGAAGTTGTGCGGATTGCGGATGCCGAGCCCGGACCCGATGGGCGAACCGAGCGGCATGATGGCGGCGCAGCCGACGTCCTCCAGCTTCCGCGCGAGAACGGGATCGTCATTCGTGTACGGAAGCACCGTGAACCCGTCGTCGACGAGAGTCTCGGCCGCGTCGAGCAGCTCGATCGGATCCGGCAGCAACGTGCGCTCGTCGGCGATGACCTCCAGTTTCACCAGGTCGGTACCGAGCGCTTCGCGCGCGAGGCGGGCCGTCAGGACGGCCTCCCCTGCGGTGTAGCAGCCCGCGGTGTTCGGCAGGACGCGAATGCCGAGCCGGTCGAGCACGGAGAGGACCGAACCGTGCACGGAAGCGTTTACGCGCCGCATCGCGACCGTCGTGAGCTCCGTGCCGGAAGCGACGAGCGAGCGCTCCAGGACGTCGAGGCTGGGCGCGCCGCCGGTGCCCATGATGAGGCGGGACGTGAAGGACGTACCGCCGATGAGGAACGGGTCGTCGGCCATGGGTCAGCCTCCTTGGACGGCGGTGAGGACTTCGACACGGTCTCCCTCGGAGAGGGATGTGCTCGGCCACTGCGCGCGCGGGACGACGGTTTCGTTGAGCGCGGCGGCGACCCCGGAGGGCGCCGTGGTGAGGCTGGCGACGAGCGTGTCGAGTGCGGTGTCCGCGGCGATCTCCTGCCGCTCACCGTTGACGAAGACGTTCATACGGGCTGCTCCGTGCGGGCCGTGCTGAAGCGTTTGGGGGTGAACGGGCGGGCCTCCTCCGGGAGTTCACCGGTGGCCAGGACGTGCGCCATGGCGTCGCCCGTGACGGGCGTGAGCAGCACGCCGTTGCGGTAGTGACCGGTGGCCAGGAGCAGGCCGTCCAGTTCCGTCGGGCCGAGCAGGGGCGCGTTGTCGGGGGAGCCGGGGCGCAGGCCCGCCCGGGTCTCGGTGAGCGGCAGTTCGGTGATCCCGGGGACCAACTCGTGGGCGTCACGCAGCAGCTCGTACACGCCGCCCGCGGTCACCGTCGTGTCCCAGCCCAGTTCCTCACTGGTCGCGCCGACGACGAGCTCACCGCTTTCGCGCGGCACCAGGTACACATGGCTGCCGCGGACGACGGCACGCACGGTGCGGCTCAGGAACGGCGCGTACCGCTTCGGCACGGTCAGCCGCAGCACCTGGCCCTTGACCGGCCGTACGGGCGGCAGCACGGCGTCGGGGACGCCCGCGAGCCGCCCGCTGAGGCTGCCCGCGGCGAGGACGACCTGGTCCGCGGCCAGTTCGGTGCCGTCGGTGGTGACGACTCCGGCGGCCCGGTCACCTGCGACGCTGAGCCGCTCCGCCCAGACCCGGTGGAAGGCCACCCCGGCCCGCTCGCACGCCGTGACCAGCGCCCCGGCGAGCCGCCGGGGATCGATCTGGTGGTCGCCGTCGGCCCTGAGCCCCCCGCGCACGCCCGGCGCGAGCATCGGCTCCAGTCGCCGGCAGTCGCGCCCGCTCAGCCACTCCGACTCCAGGCCCGACTGGGCCTGTAGGGCGTGGAGTTCGCGCAGATGGGCGCGATCGTCGGCGTCGAGCGCGACAGCGAGCGTGCCGCACTGGCGATAGCCGAGGTCCTGGCCCGTCGCCTCGGTCAGCTCGGCGGCGAACTCCGGATAGCGGCGGGCGGACGCCAGATTCAGGCCGAGCAGGGTCTGCTCGCCGTAGTGGAGCTCGGTGACGGCTGCCAGCATCCCGGCGGCCACCTGGGCCGCTCCGCCGCCGGGTTCGGGGTCCACGAGCGCGGTGGTGAACCCGCGTTGTGCGGCCCGCCAGGCGGTCACCAGGCCGATGATTCCGCCCCCGACGACCAGGACGTCGGACGTTCCTGATGGTGTACGCGACATGGGCGTCCAGCCCCTCCCTTCGCCGGCATGACCCGGATCAGGTTCGTACGGTCGGAGGCCGCCACAGCCTCCCTCTCAGCCCGGTGCGTCCGGGCTCCCGTGAGTGCTCTACGTTGGCCACCCTAGCCCTTGGTCCGGCGCCTCAGTAAGGGAGCTTTTGTCATGGCCCGCTCTCTCGACGGCCTCGTTCTCGCTCCGGTCGCGGACCAGGCCCCAGGTCAGGTGGGCACGCGCACCCGCTTCACGTACCACGAGAAGGACGGCGAGATCTGGGCCGAGTACGCGGGCGGCGATGTCGTACGCGGCCACCTCGTGGGTACCCGTGAGGGCGACCGCCTCGACTTCCGGTACGTGCAGCTGAAGCGGGACGGCACCACCTCCTCGGGGCACTGCGTGACCCGGGTCGTCGAGCCGGCCGACGGTCGCGTGCGCCTGGAGGAGACGTGGGAGTGGGAGTCGCAGGCGGGCAGCGGGACGAGCGTGGTGGAGCAGGTCGCCGACGACTGCTGACGGCGGTGGGCGACGGTTCGCCGACGGCTGTGCAACACGTCACTGATCGCCCCCGCTGACTGACGAAACGTCAGTGTCTATGGTGATCCGGTGAGTGAGCAGACGCGGGAACGGAGCCGGGCGGTGCGACGGAGCGTCGTGATCGCCGGCGCGGGCATGGCCGGTGTGCAGACCGCCGTCGCCCTGCGGGAACAGGGCTTCACCGGCACCGTGACGCTGATCGGCGCGGAGCCGCACCAGCCGTACGACCGGCCGCCGCTCTCCAAGGCCGTCCTGCTCGGCAAGGCGGAGGACTCAGCCTTCGACGTCGACTTCGAGGCACTGGGCGTCGAGCTGCGCCTGGGCCTCGAGGTGACCGGCGTACGCCCGCTCGATCACCAGCTCGACACGGCCATGGGACCCGTTCCGTACGACGTCCTGGTCGTCGCCACCGGCGCGGAACCGATGCGGCTGCCGGGCGCGGAGGGCGTACCCGGAGTGCATCTGCTGCGCACCCTTGACGATGCCGAGCGGCTGCGGCCCGTGCTCGCCCGGCAGCACGACATCGTGGTCGTCGGCGCGGGCTGGATCGGCGCCGAGTTCGCCACGGCGGCCCGCGAGGTGGGGTGCGCGGTGACCGTCGTCGAGGCCGCCGACCGGCCGCTCGTCGGCGCGCTGCCCGCCGAGGTGGCCGCTCCCATGGCGGCCTGGTACGCGGACAGCGGTGCGTTGTTGCGCACCCACGCGCGCGTGGAGCGCGTCGAGCCCGGCGCGGTGGTGCTGGACGACGGCTCGCGGCTGCCCGCGGGGGCCGTCGTCGTGGGCATCGGGGCGCGGCCCGCCACGGCCTGGCTGACCGGGTCCGGGATCGAGCTCGGCGACCGTCACGAGGTGGTCGCGGACGACCACCTGCGCACCTCCGTCCCGGACGTGTACGCGGTCGGCGACTGCGCGTCCTTCCCTTCGCGAAGGTATGGCGAGCGCCTTCTGGTCCACCACTGGGACAACGCCCTCCAGGGGCCCCGCACGGTCGCGGCGAACATCATCGGCGAGACACCCGTCGCGTACGACCCCGTCCCGTACTTCTGGTCCGAGCAGTTCGGCCGCTTCGTCCAGTACGCGGGCCACCACGCGCGCGCGGACGCCACGGTCTGGCGCGGCGACCCGACGGGCCCGGCCTGGTCGGTGTGCTGGCTCCGGGAAGGCCGGCTGGTCGCCGTCCTCACGGTGGGGCGCCCGCGGGACCTGGCGCAGGGGCGCAAGCTGATCGAGGCCGGTGTCCCGATGAATCCGGAGCTGCTGTCTGACCCGTCCCGGCCCCTGAAAGCCGCGAAGGCGTGACCGCCGAGTTGTCCGGCGAACGGCCCAGGCGGGGCGGCCACGACTTCCGACTGTCAGTCCGGGATGGCACGCTTGTCCCGTGACCGAGATTGACGCAAAAATCGATGCTCTCGTCCCCGCCTGGCTCACCCTCCCCGACATCGCCGAACAGCTCGGCGTCGAGGTGACCCGTGTGCGGCAGCTGGTCAAGGAAGGCCAGCTCATCGCCGTACGCCGTGGTGAGAACCGCGCGCTGCACGTTCCCGCCGCCTTCATCGACGGGGACAAGGTCGTCAAGGGCCTGTCCGGCACCCTGACGCTCCTGAGGGACGACGGCTTCACAGACGAAGAGATGCTGGAGTGGCTCTTCACCCCCGATGCGAGCCTGCCCGGCACCCCCGCGCAGGCTCTCAGCGAGAATCGCGGTACGGAGGTGAAGCGCCGAGCGCAGGCGCTCGCCGTCTGACCTGAACAGACCGTCCGGCGTACGGGCCGTGCCCTGAACGGCAGGGCCCGTACGCCACCGACAACGGGGGATTTCCGCATGCCCGAAGCCACCGCACGCGCGCGGCTCGCCGACGCCCGGGTCTATCTCTGCACGGACGCTCGCAAGCGCCAGGGCGACCTCGCCGAGTTCCTGGACGTGGTCCTCGCAGGCGGTGTCGACATCGTGCAGCTGCGCGACAAGGGCATGGAGGCGGCCGAGGAGCTGGAGCACCTCCAGGTGTTCGCCGACGCCTGCGCCCGGCACGGCAGGCTGCTCGCGGTGAACGACCGCGCCGATGTCGCCCACGCGGCAGCCGCCGACGTGCTGCACCTGGGCCAGGGCGACCTGCCCGTTCCCGCCGCCCGCGCGATCCTCGGCGACGAGATCCTGATCGGCCGCTCCACGCACGCCGAGCCGGAGGCGGCGGCCGCCGCGGTCCAGGACGGCGTGGACTACTTCTGTACGGGCCCCTGCTGGCCGACGCCCACGAAGCCGGGCCGCCACGCGCCCGGCCTGGATCTCGTCCGGTACACAGCCGCTCTCGGCACCGACCGCCCCTGGTTCGCCATCGGCGGCATCGACCTCGGCAACCTCGACGCGGTGCTGGAAGCGGGCGCCCGCCGCGTCGTCGTCGTACGGGCGATCACGGAGGCCGACGATCCGGGCGCGGCGGCTCAGGAGTTCGCGAAACGATTGCGTCACGGTTAGTTGTCCGAGGCATGGACAATTGGCCGACAAACCGGGCAATTTTCATTCTCTGGTTGGGGGACCGCCAGCCCCTGACTAACCTGCGGGTATGGCCCTTGGATCTGCTTCCACCAGGACTGACCGCGCACGCACCGTGCGCGACATGCTCGCGACCGGCAAGACGACGTACTCGTTCGAGTTCTCGGCGCCGAAGACCCCGAAAGGCGAGCGGAACCTGTGGAACGCGCTCCGCCGGGTCGAGGCCGTCGCTCCCGACTTCGTGTCGGTGACGTACGGCGCGGGCGGCTCCACGCGCGCCGGCACGGTGAAGGAGACCCAGCAGATCGTCGCGGACACGACGCTCACCCCGGTCGCCCACCTCACCGCGGTCAACCACTCCATCGCGGAACTGCGCAACATCATCGGCCAGTACGCGGACGCGGGCATCCGGAACATGCTCGCCGTGCGCGGCGACCCGCCCGGCGACCCCATGGGCGACTGGATCCCGCATCCCCGGGGCCTGACCTACGCCGCCGAACTCGTCCGGCTCATCAAGGAGTCGGGCGACTTCTGCGTGGGCGTCGCGGCGTTCCCCGAGATGCACCCGCGGTCCGCGAACTGGGACATGGACGTCGCGCATTTCGTCGACAAATGCCGCGCCGGCGCCGACTACGCGATCACGCAGATGTTCTTCCACCCCGAGTCGTATCTGCGCCTGCGTGACCGAGTCGACGCGGCGGGCTGCGAGACCCCGGTCATTCCCGAGATCATGCCCGTCACCAGCGTGAAGATGCTGGAGCGGCTCCCGAAGCTCAGCAACGCCTCGTTCCCTGACGCGCTGAAAGAGCGGATCCTCACAGCAAAAGACGATCCTGCGGCTGTACGCTCCATTGGCATTGAGTTCGCTACGGAGTTCTGCGCGAGGCTGCTGGCCGAGGGAGTCCCCGGACTGCACTTCATCACGCTGAACAACTCCACCGCGACGCTGGAAATCTACGAGAATCTGGGACTGCACCACCCACAGCAGGCCTAGACCGGACGCATCGTCGTACGACACACTGCGTAGCGGCCACTGGGAGAGGGGCGTACATGGGCTGGACGGTCCTCTACATCGCGTTCGGCATCGTCGCGCTGTGGCTGCTCGGCGAGGTGCTGCTGCAGTACAAGGCACGGCTGCGCTGGCGGCTGCTGGCCTTCGCGGGCTTCCTCGGCGTGGTGCTCGGTGTGCTGATTCCCTCCGTGCCGGTCATCGGCCTCGGCGCGGCCGCCTTCGCCGTCGGCCAGACCTACGTCACGCTGTCGTTCCGCCGCGGCTTCGCGGCCGGCTGGGCCGTCGCCGGCCGCCCGGGCGCAAGCAAGCGCCGCCGCGGCGAGCCGGACCGCCAGGACCCCACGCTCGAGGTCTCCGACCTCCAGGCGGCGGACAACGGAATGTATCCGCAGGGGAACTTCGGACAGGGCGACCCCTACGAGCGTGAGGAATCCGTCTTCGGGCAGCGCCCCGAGACCGCGGCCGAGTCCACCGCCGTCTACGAGCCGCAGCCGCTGCCCGACGACACCGGCAACTACGGCGTCTACAGCGACACCGCCTACGCCGCGGCCACCGACCCGGCCTACGCGGCGTCCGCCCAGTCCCAGGACTTCAGCGGCCAGAACTACGGCTACGACGGCTACTCCGGCTACGACCAGCAGCAGTACGGCTACGACAACGGCCAGCAGTACGCCGCCTACGCCGACCCGTACCTCGGCACGCAGACGTACGGGGGCGCCTCGTACGACCCGTCCTACGACGCCTCGCAGCAGCAGTACACACAGCAGGGCTACGCCCAGGACCAGTACGGCACCGGCGGCTACGGCGAGACGACCACCCCGCCCGGCGGCGTCTGGGTCCCGCAGCAGCGCACCAACGACGACCCGTACGGCGGCGAACTGCCGCCGGAGCAGCAGTATCCGTACGAGGGCAACGGGAACGGCAGCGGGTACGACGAGCAGTACCGGTTCTGACAGCCGCAGGATCCTTTGGGCCCGCCGAGCCTTTTGCCTGTGGGCCCGCCGGGCCCCATGGCATGTGGGCCCGCCGGGCCTTATCGCGAGCCCTGGAAGTCCGGTCCCTCCACGATCAGTCCCGCGACGAGCGCGCCCGACATACCCGCGTGCGGCAGTCCGCCGCCGGGGTGCGCCCAGCCGCCGACCGTGAACAGGCCCGGCAGACGGGTGCTGTTGGACGGGTGCAGCAGACGTCCGCCCGCGGCGGCCAGCGCCGGGGCCGGAACCGCGCCGCCGTCCGTGCCCGTCGCCTCCGCGATGTCCGCCGGCGTACGGACCTCGTGCCAGAGGAGGCGGTCGCGGAGGCCGGGTATCGCGCGCTCGGCGGCGCTGAGAACGCCCTGCACGTCGTCCTCGGCCGGCTCCAGGCCAGGCGGCACCGTGACGCTCAGCGTGACCGCCTCGTGGTCGTCGTCCGGCACCAGCGCGGGATCGCCGGGGCGCAGCACGGTCACGGTGGGCGAGGCGGGGAATCCGGGGCCGGTGGAAGCCGTACGCCCCGGTCGCTCGCCGAACAGCCGGTGCAACTCCCTCTCGCGATCGGCCGCGTGCACCACCGTCCGATGCGCTACCCCGTCCGGCCGCCCGCCGCGCAGCGCCAGATGAACCGTCAGCCGGCTCGGCAGGCCCCGCTGCGGCGGCACCTCGCCACCGCCGCGTATCGCGGTCCCTGAGGTCAGCCGGTCCAGCACTCCGGGCGCGACTCCCGCGACCACGAAGTCCGCGTCCGCGACGGTGCCGTCGGCCAGCTCCACGCCCGTCGCGCGGCCGTCCTTCTCGACGATCCGCTCGACGGCCGCATCGAAGTGGAAGTCGACCCTCCGGGCCAGACAGCGTTCGTACACCGCCCGCGCCAACTCCCGCATCCCACCGCGCACATACCACGTCCCGAAGGCGTGCTCCATGTACGGCAGCACGGTCGCGGCGGCCGGAGTGACGCGCGGGTCGAGGCCATACGCGAGCGCGTGGCTCTCCAGGAGGGCGGCGAGCCGTGGGTCGCCCAGCTCCCAGGCGCCGACCTCCGCGAGCGTCGTCGCCGTCCGGGTCCGCAGCAGACGCCGCTGCCTGACCGTCGGATAGGGCTCACGCTCGGCGAGAACCTGCCAGTTGGGCCACAGGGGCTCTTCGAGGAGCGGTCGGCGTGTGCGGTCCCAGGCCTCGCGCGCCCGCACCAGGAGCTCGCCCCACCGCTCGCCCGCGCCCGCCCCGAGGGCCGTGCCCAGTGCCGAGACCACTCCCGCGCGCGAGGCGTTGGGCAGCGAGACCTCCGTGCCGTCCGCGAAGACGTGGCGCGAGGCCGGGTCCACCTGGACCAGGTCGACGCACTTCTCGAGCGGCTCCTTGCCGGTCTTGACGAACAGATCGCGGTAGACCGCGGGCACCCGCAGCAGCCCCGGGCCTGTGTCGAAGACGAAGCCGTCGCGCTCGAGGACGCCCACCGCCCCGCCGTACGTCGCCGCGCGCTCGTACACCACCACCCGGTGGCCCGCGACGGCCAGCCGGGCGGCGGCCGCCAGCGCGCCCATCCCGGCGCCGATCACCGCAATTCGTGCCATGCCAGGGACTTTATCGGCCGCCACTGACAATCCGGCCGCCGCGGTCTGCCGACGACCGCCTCGCAGGTGGCCCCCGGATTCCGCACCCGGATCACGGCCTGGGGAGTACGGGCGCGGACGCGATAGTAACCAGTCGGCAACGGTGCGTTCTGAGGATGAGTGCGCACGACTGAGTATCCGTACTTAGTGAGTGAGTTGAGTACGCGCGCGGATAGGCCCCGACCTGCGCGAACGGGAGAGTGGAGACACGGAAAGGGGCGCGGCTCCGGCACCGCCGACACGGGGCGGCGGAACGGTGCAGCGCCCTTGGCCGCTCCTTCCGCCGAGAAAGTCGGCGGGAGCGAGGCACGGGGGACCCGGGGGAGACCGAACGGGGGAAACCAACGGGGGAGTACGGGGGCAAGTAGGGGCGCCGGTCCGGCGTGGCCCGCGGGGGACGCGGCCACCTCGGACCGGCGCTCGCTTGCGTCTCGGCGGAAACCGCCCGCGCTTCAGCGGCTGCCGCTCACCCGGCCCTGAAGCAGCCGCGACAGCGCCGCGTGGACGTCGTCCAGGGAGCGCTCGGGCTGGAAGGCCTGCCAGTCCAGGGCCGCGACCAGCACCATGCCCACCAGGGCCGCCGCCGTCAGAGGAATGTCGATCTCCTCGCTCAGCTCGCCGTTCGCGACGCCGTCGCGCAGAACGCCCTCGACCACCGCGACAGCCTCCTGCCTGACCACCATCAGGGTCGACTGCCAGGCCCGGTTGGTACGCCACAGCTCCGCCACGTACAGCTGCGTGAAGGCCGGATAGCGGTCGATAAAGACGAGCCCCGCCCGGATCATCGCGTCCAGCGCGTCGACCTTGCTGCCGCCGTCCTGGGCGGTCTTCTCGGCCGCCTCCCGGAGGGAGGCGGTGAGGAGACGCACACCGTGCCGGAGCAGCTCTTCGAAGAGGACGGATTTGCTCGCGAAGTTGTAGTAGACCGTGCCCTTCGCGACTCCGGCGCGCTCGGCGATCTCGTCCACGGTCGTGGCCGAGAAGCCCTGCTCCGCGATGAGCGTCACGGCCGCCTCGTAGAGCTTCTGCCTGGTCAGCTGTCTCCGGCTGCTGCCGCTGTCCACGGCCCTGCTGCTTTCCATGGCCCCGATTGTCACAGGCTCAGCTCCGGGTGCAGCCGGTCGAGGGTCCACACCTGCCTGCGCCGCGCGGAGACCGCGGTGAGCGCGAGGGCGCCCGCGGTGAACGCCGTGAGGACGACGCACGCCTGCCAGACCGGGCCCAGGCCACCGCCCGTGATGAGCCTCCTCAGGGCCTCGACGACGTAACTCATCGGCAAGAAGGGGTGGATCACGTTGAAGAAGGCCGGGCTGGTCTGCACGGGGTACGTGCCGCCCGCCGACGTCAGTTGCAGCATCAGGAAAGCGAGGACGAGGATCCGGCCCGCCGCTCCGAAGCGCGCGTTCAGCCACTGCACGAGCGCCGCGAAGCACGCCGTCACCAGACAGAGGAACCCCACCGTCCCGGCGGCCCGCGCCATCTCAAGACCGAGCCCCCAGTGCAGCACGGACATCAGCGTGACCGTCTGGAGCACTCCCAGGGCGGCCACCGGCAGCCAGCCCGCGAGCGCGACGCGCCAGGCGGAGGCGCCTGTCGCGAGCGCGCGCCGGTTGAGCGGCTGGATCACCATGTACGCCACCATCGCGCCCACCCACAGGGAGAGCGGAATGAAGTACGGGGCGAAACCGGTGCCGTAGTTGGGCGCCTTGTGCAGGTCCTTCGAAGCGAGCCGCACGGGATCCGCCATCACCTCCGTGCGCCGGTCGCGGTCCTTCTTGTCGTAGTCGGGGATCTGGCCGGCGCCGTCGTGCAGTCCGCCGGCGAGCTTCCCGGAGCCGTCGACGAGCTTGAACATGCCTCCTTCGAGGTCGATCGCACCCGCCTTGAGGTCGCCGACGCCGGTGTCGAGGTCCGCCGCGCCCGTCTTGGCCGTGCCGAGCCCCGTGTGCAGCGTCTTCGCTCCCTTGGCGACCTTGCCGGCCCCTGTGTTGAGTTCGTTGATCCTGGAGACGGCGGTGTTGAGGTCCTCGGAGAGGTGCGGCGAGCGGTCGGCCAGCGCCTGCGCCTGCTTCTGCAGTGTGGCCAGGTGCTTGTCCAGCGCGTCCAGATCGCCGTCCTGGTCGTCCACCAGCGCGTTGACGTCGTCGGCGACCTTCGCCACGTCCGCGGCCGCGTCCCTGGCCTCCTTCAGCTGCGGGCAGGCGGCGTCCGGCAGCGGCGCGGTCTCGCAGCGTGCCTTGTAGACGCCGTTCAGCGTGTCGGAGGCTGTGTGGGCCGACTTGGCGGCGGTGGGGGCGGTCTTCACCAGCGTGCCGAGGTTGCGGCGGATGGCCGCCGTGGAGTCGGCGACGAGCTGCGCCGTGTCGCCGATCTCCTTCTCGTTGTCCTTCAGGAAGGGGCCGACCTTGTCCGCGACGCCGTTGACCTTGTCCGCGAGCGTCCGCGTCCCCTCCGCCACCTGCCGTGAGCCCTTCTCCAGGTCGCCCGCGCCCTTGTTGAGCTTCTTCAGGCCCGTGGAAAGCTTGCCGCTGCCCTCCTTGGCGTCCCTCAGACCGTCGGCGAGATCCTTCGAGCCCTTCTCGGCCTTCCCGATCCCGCCCTTCAGCCGGTCGGCCCCCTTGGCGGCCTTCACGGTCTCGCCGTGGATGTCCGAGAACGAGATGAAGATCTTGTCGAGGAACGACCGCGAGGTCTTCGTCGACGCCGCAGCCCGCACCTCGCTGAACACCGTCCGGGAGATCTGCCCGACGATGTAGTTGTTCGCGTCGTTCGTACGCACCTGTAGGGCGCCCGTCTCCGGGGAGTCGCCCGAGTTGGAGGCGATCCGCTCACTGAAGTCGGAGGGCATCGTCAGCGACAGGTAGTACGTGCCGTTCTCGACGCCCCTGCGCGCCTCGGCGGCGCTCACCTCGTGCCACTCGAAGGTCTCGCTGTCGCGCAGGCCCTTGGTGATGTCGTCGCCCGCCGCGATCTTCGCGCCCTCCGCCCTTGCCCCCTTGTCGTCGTTCACCAGGGCCACGGGCAGGCGGTCCAGGCGGCCGTACGGATCCCAGAACGACCACAGGTACAGGGCGCCGTACAGCAGGGGCAGCAACAGGAGCGAGGCCAGTGCCGCGCGCGGGAGCTTCCCCCTGCCGAAGCGCCTGAGCTCAAGCGCGGCCAGCTTCGGCGAGCGCATCCGCCGCCTCCTTGTCTTCCTCGTCGGCAGGCTCGTGGTCGGGTTCCTCGTCGGAGGGCTCGTGGTCAGGGCCTTCGTCGGAGGGTTCGTCGGCGGACCCGGTGGACACCACGACCGCGTCCTCGGGTGCTTCCCTGCACACCGCCACCACCGTCGTCCACGCCTCGGTGAGCGAACGCAACAGCGCCCAGACCTCGGCCCGTTCGGGCTCCGAGAGCTTCAGGTCGGTGTCGTCGACGCCGAGGAGCCGCGGGCGGCCGATCAGGGCCAAGGCCACGGAGAGCCGCAGCGACTCCACCCGCTCCAGGTCGCGCACGGCAGTCCGGGAGCCCTTGGGCAGCGCCTCCCGGTCCAGCCCGGCGGCGCTCAGCGCGGCGTCGACCCGCCCCCGTGCCTCCGCCGCTCTCTCGACCCGCGGCCTCAGCAGCCCACGCACCGGACCGCCGAACCGCCGCTGCAGCAGCACCCGTTCACGCAGGTGCTCCCCGACGGTCAGGGCGGGGTCGAGGTCTGTGATCCCGGGCACATGCGCGAGCGCGCTGATCCGGCGGACGGCCGCCATCTGCTTCGGCAGCCCGAACGGTCCGACCGCGGCACGCCCTTCGGTGGGCTTCATCCGCCCGGTGAGCGCGAGCAGCAGACACGTGCGACCCGAACCTGACGGGCCCTCGATCGCGATCAGCGACCCGGGCTCCGCGTCGAGGCCCACCCCGCGGAACGCCCAGCCGCGAGGGCCCCTGAGCCCGAAGTCCTCAGCCGTGACGCCGAGACCACCCGGTCCGTCCACACCTTCCCCCAACCCGCGAGCTTTTGAACTGACTGGTCAGTGCAAAAGCTACTCCGAACGCTCGATCGAAGCAAAAGCCCAGGTCAGAACGGATTGTCAGTGCCATACCTCACGATGGGCACATACGGCACCACCTGACGTGGCGATGCCGTCACACAGACGACAGGAGGTTCGTCATGGCCGCCTACCACGCAGCCGCCGCCCGCCGGCGCCGCGCCACCGGCCCTGCCCCCTCACTGACCGGCCCGGCGAGCGACGTGCATCCCGTACTCCGCCGGGCCACGGCCCCGCCCGCCGCGCTCGACCTGCTCGCCCAGGCCCGCGCCGGACTCGACGAGGCGGCCCTGCTGGAAACGCCCAACGAGCGCTACGCGACGGCCCACCTCGCGGCCCTGCGCACCGCGGCCGCCGTGCTCGCCGCCCGGGGCCGCCCGGAGGCCACCCCCAGGCGCCGGGCAAAGATCCGGAGCGCCTGGGAAGTGCTCCCCGAGATCGCGCCCGAACTCACCGAGTGGAGCGCGCTGTTCGCCTCCGGCGCCCGCCGCCGTGCCCGCGCGGAGGCAGGCATACAGGGCGCGGCCAGCAGCCGCGACGCCGACGACCTGCTGCGCGACGTGGCGATGTTCCTGCGCCTCGTCGAGCGCATGCTCGTCCTGCAGCCCGTGCTGCCCCAGCCGCGGCAGGACGGAGACCAGGAAGAACCAGACGTACCGGAGGTACCGGATGCGGGATGAACGACACAGACGGAGGGTCTGCCACAGGGCCGAAGGCAATAGGGTTGGGAACGTATACACCTTCCCGGGGTCGTACAGGTCCGGGGAAGAAATCCCTATCGCTCCGCCCTAGCCGAGGCGGTGCCGCGCCGAGGAGTCAACTGCCGTGTCGGACCCGATGCGCCCGCCCGTCTCCCACCAGCACCCTCAAACGACGCCGCTGCGCTCGGACCCCTCCGGCCCCCGCGCTTCTCTCCGTACCGCCGTGGTCTGGGACGTCCTGAAGGACGCCCTCGACAGCCGGGTCAAGGCCACGGGACGGGAGTCGCTCGACGTGCTCGACACGGGAGGCGGCAGCGGCAAGTTCGCGGTGCCCGTCGCCCGCCTGGGCCACCGGGTCACGGTGGTGGATCCCAGTCCGAACGCGCTGTTCGCGCTGGAGCGCCGGGCCGCCGAGGCCGGCGTCGCCGACCGTGTGCGGGGTGTCCAGGGCGACGCCCACGGTCTCTTCGACGTCGTCGAGCGCGGCGGCTACGACGCGGTGCTGTGCCACGGCGTGCTCGAGTACGTGGACGACCCGGCCGAGGGCGTCGCCAACGCCGTGGCCGCGCTGCGTCCCGAGGGCGTCCTCAGCCTGCTCGCCGCGGGCCTGGGAGGCGCGGTGCTCGCGCGCGCCCTCGCCGGGCACTTCACGGAGGCCCGACAGGCCCTCAGTGACCCGGACGGCCGCTGGGGCGAGGGTGATCCCGTACCCCGGCGCTTCACCGCCGAACAGCTCACCGCTCTGGTCGAGGGTGCCGGGCTGCGCGTGGGCGCCGTGCACGGCGTACGGGTCTTCGCGGACCTGGTCCCCGGAGTCCTCGTGGACACCGAGCCGGGAGCCCTGGACGCCCTGCTCAAGCTGGAGGCCGCAGCCGCCGAGCTGGCCGCTTTCCACTCCGTGGCGACCCAGCTCCATGTGCTCGGTGAGACCCGAGAAGCCGCCGAGGCCTGAGCCGCCTCCTGCGGTGCACCCGCTGATCAGGGGCTCGGCGGCAGATGGAGTACGCCACAGGCCCCCCGAACGGGCGCCCGTAGCCGTATGATCGAGGGAGACCGTCCGGCATGACGGGCCGGTCGCTGGGGAATGCACGCTTCAGTGAACCGGGGTGCCATGGCGGGATCCGGTTGGCTAATTGGCGTAGAGGGGCGGGTTTCACGGGGGCGATTCCCTGCCTATCCTGAAGGGGACCCCCGGTCGCCCCGGCGACTGCACGATGAGGAGGACTCCGTGCCGCTCTCGGAGCACGAGCAGCGAATGCTCGAGCAGATGGAGCGAGCGCTGTACGCCGAAGATCCCAAGTTCGCGACAGCGCTTGAGGGAAGCGGGCTGCGTACGTACACCCGGCGACGGGTATACCAGGCGGTCTTTGGCTTCCTGGTTGGTATCGCGCTCCTCATGGCCGGAATGGTCGCGAAGCAGATTTGGGTCAGCGTGGTGGGATTCCTCGTCATGCTGGGCTGCGCGGTGCTCGCCGTTACCGGTTGGCGCAAAGCTCCCAAGCCGGGCGAGCAGCCCGCCGCGGGTGCTACAGGTGCGCCGGGCGCTCCACACGCCCGCCGGCAGGGCCGGCAGCGGCGCTCCATGATGGACCGCATCGAAGAGCGCTGGCAGCGGCGCCGCGACGAACAAGGCCATTAGCCCCCGGGCACAGAGCCGACACAGCGCGTAAGGGGTGACCACCCACCGGTGGCCGCCCCTTCGGCATGCCCGCGTGCACCGCCCCGGCGACCACGGCCACCGGCGAACACCGCTACCGGTGACCACCGCCACCCGCGACCACGGCCGCGCTGAGGGGGCCGGGCCCGCTCAGGGGCGGGGGCGGGGGTACGGCCTCGCGCCCGGGCGGCGTATGCCACGGGACCGCACCGCGCCGACATGGCCGACGTGAGCTGACATGAGTGAGGGCGCCCACCCGACCGGGCAGGCGCCCCTTCGGGAGCCTTCAAGATGGAGCCTTGACTCGAAAGCCGAGCCAAGGCTCCCCTCAGAGCAGAGCCAAGGCTCCCTCGATCCGTTCCCTCAGCCGCTGTTCTGCCCCGAAGGCCGTCGGGGCAGCGTCGCCCAGCGAGCCGCCGCCCGGGACTTGAGCGACGCCCAGGCCTCCGAGACCTCCCACACCACCCGGACAGCCGAGCGGGGTACCAGGAGTGCCCGCAGGCGGGTGCCGCGGCTGACCGTGGCGCGCAGCCCCGCGGTCATCCGGCGCACGTCGTCGGCCAGACCCGGCGTCGGACGGGGCCGCGGTGCGTACAGGACCTGCTCCACAGCGTCCGCGATCCGGTGCACGGAAGCCGTGGCCGCCGGATCGAGGTGCCCGATCCGGACAATCCGGGCCGCCGCCTTGCGTGGAGTCTGTGACTCGTCCGGCGCGATGCCGAAGTCCCATGCCGTATCGGTCACTTCATGCCACGCCGCGAGCGTGTGAGCCGCCGCGTCCGCCTCGGTGCGTCCGTGCGTGCCGAGCCGCACGGCCCGTACTCTCACCCGCCATAGCATCGGCAGCAGCGGTATGGCGAGCACGACGAGACCGGCCAGGGCCAGCAGCAGGATCTCGGGCAACGGCGAATCGTCGTCCGTCGCCGCGATCGCGGCCTCGGGAGACTCGCTGCCGCAGGGCTCCTGCAGCCTCTTCTGCTCCGCCGTGCAGCTCTCGCTGGCCGACGGGGCGGCCGAGGAAGGCCGCGGCGCGGCCTCCGGCGAAGAGCCCGGTTCGGGGACCGTGGTGCCCGGCGTGGTCGTGCGGGTGTACTCCGGAACCGTGCCGCGGTTCGGCGTCGGCTCGAAGCGGGTCCAGCCCACGCCCTCGAAGTACAGCTCGGGCCACGCGTGCGCGTCCCGCAGGCCCACGGACATCGTGCCGTCCGCCTGGGGCGAGCCGGGTGTGAAGCCGACCGCGACGCGGGCCGGTATGCCCAGCGTTCGGGCCATCGAGGCCATCGCGAAGGAGAAGTGGACGCAGAAGCCCTCCTTGTCCCTCAGGAAGCGCTCGATCGCCTGGGTGCCACTGCCGACCTGCACCTCCGTGTCGTACACGAAGCCGCCCTCCAGGGCGAACCAGTCCTGGAGCTTCACCGCGCGCTCGTAGTTGTTGCTCGCGCCCGCCGTGACCTGCCGTGCCGTGTCGTACACCACCGAAGGCAGCGATTCCGGCACATCGGTGAACTCGCGCCGCAGCCACCCGGGCGGTTCCGGCGCGTCGGCCAGCTGCTCGGCGGTCGGCTGCACGATCAGGCTCTTGACCGTGTAGTCCTGCCCGCGCGTGGTCTGGCCGTGGTCGCCGACGAGCGTGCGCCCCACGGGCTCGTACCGCCACTTGCCGCTGATCCCCACCTGGCTGGCGGGGTAGGGCATGGGCAGCCAGTCCTGCGCGTACCAGTCCGCCGCCGAGATCCTCGTCTCGATCTCGGTGCGCCGGATGTCGTCGCCGAGACCGGGCGGCGTCGGGAAGCTGTCCGGCACATCTTCGATGTTGCGCTTGGACGGCTTCCACGCCGTGCCGTCGAACTCGTCGAGCGAGACGATTCGCAGATAGAGGTCCTGCGTTTCCTCGGAGTTGGTGTTGTACGACATGACCTGGCGGTCCTCGTCCACGTTCAGGCTGTCGCGGAGCGAGACCAGCGGATTCACCGCGGAGATCGTGCCGCCGCCTCCGGAACCCGAGCCGACACCCGTCCCCGTGCCGTCCAGCAGGCCACCGTCGAGGGAGGGCAGGCCGAGCGGCACCACCAGGGCGATGCCGAGCGCGACGGCACCGATGCGCCGCCCCGTGCGGACCGGCGCGACCGCGCCCGGCGACGAGTCGGGGCCCGGTGTGCGGGGCGCGCCGCCGAAGACCCGGCCCCACTGCGAGAGCCGGTCGCGGCCCTCGGCCAGCAGCAGGACCAGATAACCGGCGGCCGCCAGCAGGAACCACAGCCATCCGGCGCCGCCGTCCGAGAGCCCGGCGGCGACCGAGTACAGCGCGAGCAGCGGCAGTCCGGCCGGGGCCGCGCTGCGGAGCGTCACCGCGAGCGCGTCCACCGCGAGCCCGATCACCAGGACACCGCCGACCATCATCAGCCGGATGCCCTCGGACAGCGGCGCCGGGATCGCGTACCGACCGACGTCGTCCGCGCCCGTCTGCAGCAGCACTCCGAAGTGCTGGAAAACGTCCGGACCGGGGATGATCCCGGCGATGGCCTGCTCACGGGCGAACACCAGCGTCAGCAGCATCAGCGTCACCAGGGCCTGCACCGCGATCGTCAGCGGCCGGGCCAGTGGCACCCGCCGGGTCGCCGCGCCCACACCGGTCTGCACCGCGAGCAGGAACCCCGCCTGCAGGAACCAGGTCGCCGGAGTGACCAGCGGCAGCAGCGCGGACGCCGCCATCAGCGTCGCCGCCGCGGCGCACAGCGCCAGTCGCGCGCGCCCGCTCATGTGCCACCGCCTGCTGTGCTTCCCGCCGACGCGACCTGATTGCGCTGCTGGTCCGCTTCCCGCCAATGGTCGGCGAGGCCCGCGCCCGGCGGCACGCTCACGGCGGTCCAGCCCGCCTCCCGCAGCATCCGAAGCCGGTCCTCGCTCCCCTCGTCGCTCTCACCGTGCACCCAGGCCTCACTGTCCAGCAGAAAGGCGACCGCACCGCCGCTGCGCTGCCGCATCTTGGCGAGCACCGTCGCCTGCTCCTCGTCGAGGTCGCCGAGAAAAGCCACCAGAAGCCCTTCGTTCCCGCCGCGCAGCACGTCGTACGCCCGTGACAGGCCCGTACCGTCGGAGTGGTCGATCACCGCCAGGGTGTCCATCATCAGCCCCGCCGCGTCCGCCGACTCCTGGTTGGCGCCCGCGAACCCGTCCGCCCCCTCACCGGGCACGGAATTGCCGGTGTCCGTCAACAGCCGGACCGAAAAGCCCCGTTCGAGCATGTGCACCAGCGTGGATGCCGCGCCCGAAACCGCCCACTCGAAGGCCGAGTCCGGGCCCGCGCCCTCGAAGGCGATGCCCCGGGTGTCGAGGAGCACCGTGCAGCGGGCCCGCTGCGGCTGCTCCTCGCGGCGCACCATCAACTCGCCGTAGCGTGCGGTCGAGCGCCAGTGCACCCGGCGCAGATCGTCGCCGTAGCGGTACCCGCGCGGGATCACGTCGTCCTCGCCGGCCAGTGCCAGCGAGCGCAGCCGCCCCTCGCCGTACCCCTTGGCCTCGCCGGTCAGCCGCACCGGTGGCAGCGGCTCCACGCGCGGGATGACCGTCAGGGTGTCGTACGTCGAGAAGGAACGGGTCAGCTCGCACATCCCGAACGGGTCGCTGAGCCGCAGCTGGAGCGGGCCCAGCGGATAGCGGCCCCGCAGGTCCGAGCGCACGCGGTACGACACCTCGCGCCGGCCGCCCGCCTCCATCCGGTCCAGTACGAACCGGGGCCGCGGCCCCAGCACGTACGGCACCCGGTCCTGGAGCATCAGCAGCCCCGTGGGCAGCCGTGAGACGTTGTCCATCCGCAGATGGACCCGGGCCTCGGATCCCGCGGGCACGCGCCCGGGCGAGAGCCGGCGGCTGCCCGCGACCCGATAGCGCGTGCGGTACAGCACGGCCGCGCAGACCAGCGGCAGCACGGCCAGCAGCAGCCCGACCCGGAGCAGATCGCTCTGCCCCAGGACGTACGCGCACACCGCGGCCGCCACGCCCGCCGCCAGGAAGGACCGCCCGCGCGTGGTGAGCCCGGCGAGTGCCGTACGCAGGCCGCCCTTGTCCTCCTCGGCCTGCGCCGCCGGCATACCCCCCGTGGTCATCACAGCCTCCGGCGCGGCTGCTGGCCGAAGTCCGGAGCCGCCCGGCCCACCGTCAGACCGTTCTGTGACGGAGGCGCCGCGGGCACCGGTGTGCGCTGCAGGATCTCCAGGACGACCTGCTCGGCCGTACGCCGGTTCAGCTGGGCCTGCGCCGTCGGCAGCAGGCGGTGGGCGAGGACCGCCACGGCGAGCGCCTGGATGTCGTCCGGCAGCGCGTAGTCACGGCCGCTGAGCGCCGCGGACGCCTTCGCCGCACGCAGCAGATGCAGTGTCGCGCGCGGTGAGGCGCCCAGTCTCAGGTCGGGGTGGGTGCGCGTGGCGGCGACCAGGTCCACCGCGTAGCGCCGCACCGGGTCGGCGACGTGGACCGTGCGGACCGCGTCTATGAGCTTGACGACTTCGTGCGCGTGCGCCACCGGCTGGAGGTCGTCCAGCGGAGAGACACCGCCGTGGATGTCCAGCATCTCCAGCTCGGCCTCCGCACTGGGATAGCCGATGGAGACACGGGCCATGAAACGGTCGCGCTGCGCCTCCGGCAGCGGATACGTGCCCTCCATCTCGACCGGGTTCTGGGTGGCCACCACCATGAAGGGGCTGGGCAGTTCGTAGGTCTGCCCGTCGATGGTGACCTGGCGCTCCTCCATGGACTCCAGGAGCGCGGACTGTGTCTTGGGAGACGCGCGGTTGATCTCGTCGCCGATCACGATCTGCGCGAAGATCGCGCCCGGCTTGAACTCGAACTCACTGTGCTGCTGATCCCAGATGGACACCCCGGTGATGTCCGAGGGCAGCAGGTCTGGCGTGAACTGAATACGGCGCACTGAGCAGTCGATGGACCGCGCCAGTGCCTTGGCGAGCATGGTCTTGCCGACGCCGGGGACATCTTCGATCAGAAGATGCCCCTCGGCGAGCAGTACGGTCAGCGAAAGCCGTACGACCTCAGGCTTGCCCTCGATCACTCCCTCCACCGAATTGCGGACTCGCTCCACAGTGGTGGTCAGATCTGTAAGGCTCGCTCGATCGTCATAGGTCGTCACCCGGCCCTCCTCGGCCCGTTCTTTCTCCGGGCCGACGCTCCGTGATGCGGACCGGCCCACCTCGAACACGGACACCACGCGTGAAAAGTTCCGCGCGACGCCACACCCGCATTCTTGTTGCCGTTACCGGTTCGTGTCACTCGCCTGTGGACAACTGGCTGTGATATGTCGGGTCTTACGCCCTATGGGTGGGGTCAGGTGGGGTCTATCTCACGCAGCAGTCCCGTTTTCACATCGAACACGAAACCACGTACGTCGTCGGTGTGAAGAAGGAACGGAGAAGTGCGCACCCGCTGCATGGACTGCCGCACGTCCTGTTCGACGTCCCGGAAGGCCTCCACCGCCCAGGCGGGACGCTGTCCGACCTCCATCTCCAGGTCGTGCCGGAAGTCCTCGGTGAGGGATTCCAGGCCGCAGCCGGTGTGATGGATGAGTACGACGCTGCGGGTGCCGAGCGCCCGCTGGCTGATGGTGAGGGAACGAATCACGTCGTCGGTGACGACTCCGCCCGCGTTGCGGATGGTGTGGCAGTCGCCCAGCTCAAGGCCGAGCGCGTCGTGCAGGTCGAGACGGGCGTCCATGCAGGCCACGACCGCGACCTGGAGCACCGGGCGGGCATCCATGCCCGGGTCGCTGAACGCGGCGGCGTACCGCTCGTTGGCGTCGACGAGGCGGTCGGTGACGGTGCCGCCGCCGGATATGGCGCCTTCGGGCTCGGTGGGAACGGATGCGGAAGTCGTCATACCCATGACGGTAATGGTCACAGTGGGTACAGGCCTGCTGTGAGAGGTGGACAAAGAACATCAACAAGCGTTGTTGTGAGCTAACCCACAAGAGTGACTCCGCGACGCCCGTAAGGATGATTCTCTCCGCGGTGCCGCTTCGACGGAGGCGGGGCCCGCGACGCGCAGGCCGGTTGATTGACCGCGAGACACCGTGGACTAAAGTGGCGCGAACTGGGAGGCGAGACTCTCCCAACTGGACTGTTGTCCCCCGGAGGACCCGGCGACGTGCCGGAATCTCCCCGCGTGCGCGGCGCGTACGTACGGCTCGGCCTCCTCCCGCTCCCGGTCGGTCGGGGACCCGGCGGTGCGTACGCCGCGTCGGACTTGAGAGGGCCCGGATCACATGGGGCGCGAAGCGCATTCGAACAGGGGTGGTGGCGGGCGACACGAGGGACAGAGCCGACATGTCCCGGTGATGCTCCAGCGGTGCCTGGACCTGCTGGCCCCGGCGCTGGAGGAGCCCGGAGCGGTCGTCGTCGACTGCACCCTCGGGCTCGGCGGCCACAGCGAGGCGCTGCTCACCCGCTTCCCCGAAGCCCGCCTCGTCGCCCTGGACCGCGACAAGGAGGCGCTGCGCCTCTCCGGAGAGCGGCTCGCGCCCTTCGGCGACCGGGCCACCCTCGTGCACGCGGTCTACGACGAGCTCCCCGACGTACTCGACCGCCTCGGCCTCCCGCGCGTCCAGGGCGTCCTGTTCGACCTCGGCGTCTCCTCCATGCAACTCGACGAGGCGGACCGCGGCTTCGCGTACGCCCAGGACGCCCCGCTCGACATGCGCATGGACCAGACGACCGGCATCAGCGCGGCCGAGGTGCTCAACACGTACCCGCCGGGCGAACTCGTCCGGATCCTGAGGCTGTACGGCGAGGAGAAGCAGGCCAAGCGGATCGTGTCCGCGATCGCGCGCGAGCGCGAGAAGGAGCCCTTCAGCAACAGCGCGCGTCTCGTCGAGCTGATCCGCGACGCGCTGCCGCAGGCCGCCAAGCGCACCGGGGGCAACCCCGCCAAGCGCACCTTCCAGGCGCTGCGTATCGAGGTCAACGGCGAACTCACCGTCCTGGAGAGGGCGATTCCCGCGGCCGTGGAGGCGCTCGCCGTCGGCGGCCGGATCGCCGTCCTGTCGTACCACTCGCTCGAGGACCGGCTGGTCAAGCACGTGTTCGCGGCCGGTGCCGCAACCACCGCGCCGCCCGGCCTGCCGGTCGTGCCCGAGCGCTACCAGCCCCGGCTCAAGCTGCTGACGCGCGGTGCCGAGCTCCCCACGGAGGAAGAGGTCGCGGAGAACCGGCGGGCCGCGCCGGCGCGACTGCGCGGGGCACAGCGCATCCGGGAGTCCATGGAATGAGGGGCGTGAGGCACAAGAAGGGGAGGGCGAGTGAGTAGGAAACCCGAACTGAGGGGGAGGGCCGCCCGGCTCGCCCGGCTCATCCCGTCCGGTTCCGGACAGGCCGCCCGTACGCCCTTCGTCCTGCTCGTCGTGCTCCTCCTGGGCGGCGGCCTCATCGGGCTGCTGGTGCTGAACTCCGCTCTGAGTGAAGGGGCGTTCAAGCTCGACGACCTCCAGGACGACACGAAGAGCCTCACCGACGAGGAGCAGGCGCTCCAGCGGGACGTGGACGCCTACTCGGCCCCCGACGCCCTCCAGCGACGCGCCCGCGAGCTGGGCATGGTGCCCGGCGGCGACCCCGCATTCCTCAATCCCGACGGCACGGTGCGAGGTGTTCCCGGCGCCGTCCAGCAGTCCTCGGTGCGCATCCCCGGACTCCTTCCGCCCGAGGTACTCGCCCCGAAGCCGAAGCCGAAACCACAGCCGAAGTCGACGCCCAAGCCGCCGGCCACGCCGACCGTGACCCCGGCGGCCTCCCCGGAAGCAGCGACCTCCACGCAGCCCCCCG
>NZ_JAAKZY010000168.1 GCF_011045015.1 Streptomyces scabichelini
GCCCCCCTCGCCCCCGCACGACGACCTCCACAAGGCCATGCTCCGTGGCAGTCCCGCCGACCTCACCACGCCTGAAACGGACACAACCAGCTGACCCCCGGCCGGTCCGCCATGCCGGGGCACAGCGCGGCGGCAGCGTGCCCGGAAAGGGCGGCCAAGGCGGCACATCGCGCAGGATGCGGCGCGCGCAGATCCGCGGCAGACCGGCGGGGGACCCCGCCGGCGCGGCCGTCGCCCGTGCCACGGCAGCGACCGAGGCCCGTTCCTCGATCAGACGGCCGAAGTGGTCGATGACGCGCAGCGCACCGGCCGTCGCGTCGTCGGTGATCTCCAGCTGAATTACGTGGACGGAAGTCGTGTGGCCAGGCCGTCCAGGACTCGGTCCAGGCCGTAGGTGAAGTTGGTGTCGCGGGACTCGCGCGGGTCCTTGCCGCGGGCCTCGGCGTAGCCCTCGCGGAGGTGGGGGTAGGGCTGGGCGGCCGCTTCGGCGGCGGGCCAGAGGCGGTCGACCCAGTCCTGTTCGGTCTGGCCGCTGCGGGCGAGCTTCGTCAGCCAGGCCGCCTCGCTGGTGGACATGCCCGTGACGTACGCGAAGAGGGTGCCGATCGCCTGGTCCGCCTCGTCCAGGGGGAAGCCCGCGCGGGAGAAGAGAGCGAGCATGTTCTCCGAGAGGCGCATCATGTTCGGGCCCAGGTAGGACATGCCCATCTCTCCGAGGACCGAGGCGATCCAGGGGTGGCGCAGGATCGCGGCGCGCAGGCTGTGGGCGCAGCGGGCCGCCCCCTCGCGCCAGGCCGCCGGATCATCGGCCACCGCTACCTCGATCTCGCCGTAGATCTCGTCCACGACCAGTTCGATCAGCTCGTCCTTGTTGGCGACGTGCCGGTAGAGCGAGGTCGCGCCCGCGTCGAGGCGGGCGCCGAGCTTGCGCATGCTCAGCGCCTCGATGCCTTCCGCGTCGAGCAGTTGAACGGCTTCGCTCACGATCTGCTCCCTGCTCAGGGCAGGTTGGTCCCGTCGGGCCTGCGGTCGGGTCCACACCGACTGGATGGCCTGTTTCTCGGTGGGCATGGAGGGTCTCCCGCTCTGCGGCCGGCAACGGATGCGTACACCTTACGCATTCAGCGTACGCAATGGGGATTTGCGAACACTGTTCCGGGGTGGTGGGCGGGACGGGGCGCCTTCTGTCAGCGCAGTTTGCTGAAGAACTCGCGGACGTCACCGACGAGCAGTTCCGGGGCCTCCATCGCGAGGAAGTGGCCGCCGCGGTGGAGTTCGGTCCACCGTACGACGTTGTGGTCGCGTTCCGCCCAGCGGCGGATGGTCACGTCGCGGGCGGAGACCAGTACGGCGGTGGGCACCGAGCCGCGTCGTCCGGCCGCCCATTCGCCTTGGCCGTTGCTCTCCTCCGCGCCCTGGCCGTCGCTCCCTTCGACGTCCCGGTCGGCGCCGGAGTCGGGGCTCCAGTCGGAGTCGGAGCTCCGATCGTCGCCTCCGCCCTCACCCCAGGCGTTCGCGGAGATCTCCTCGAAGTAGACCTGCGCGGCCGAGGCGGCGGTGCCGGTCAGCCAGTACAGCGAGATGTTCGTCAGCATGCGGTCACGGTCGACGCTGTCCTCGGGCAGCCCGTCTTCCGGCTCGGTGAGCTCCTTGAACTTCTCCACGATCCAGGCCAGTTGGCCGACCGGTGAATCGGTGAGGGCGTACGCCACTGTCTGCGGCCGTTTGGAGTTGCACTGCAGGTAGCCGTCGTTGAAGTTCTGCATCGCCTGCCGGCGTCGCTGTTCGACCTCGCTCAGGCCGTCCATCTCACCTTCCGCACCGGCCGGGAACGTGAGCATCGCGTTGACGTGGATGCCGATCACCTGCTCCGGGGCCTGCCTGCCCATCTCGGGGGCCACCCATGCGCCGGTGTCATAGCCCTGGACGCCGTAGCGCGTGTAGCCGAGACGGGACATCAACTGGGTGAGGACCCCGGCCATCCTGGCCGCACTCATGCCCGGCCCGGCCAGCGGAGTGGAGAACGCGAACCTCGGCAGCGAGGGGATGACCAGGTGGAAGGCGCTGGCCGGGTCGCCGCCGTGCGCGCGGGGATCGGACAGGGGGCCGATGACGTCGAGGAAGTCCACCACGGAGTCCGGCCAGCCGTGCAGCAGGATCAGCGGCGTGGCATCGGGCTCGGGGGAACGCACGTGCAGGAAGTGGAGGTTCTGTCCGTCGATCGTGGTCGTGTACTGGGGGAGTGTATTGAGTGCCGTCTCGTGGGTCCGCCAGTCGTAGGCGGTACGCCAGTACTCGGCGAGGTCTTTGAGGTAGGCCAGCGGGACGCCGCGGCTCCAGCCGACGCCGGGTAGTTCGTCCGGCCAGCGGGCGGCCGCCAGACGGGCGTGGAGATCGTCGAGTTGGACCTGTGGGATGCGGATCCGGAAGGGGTGGATGGCGGATGTCGTGTTCGTCATGTCGACGACGCTAGGACCCGTTCCGGTCAGTTCCGTTCCTGATCCTCTGCCCATCTGGATCCTCTGCCCACCCGGATTCTCTGCCCACCTGGCGACCGTCGGCCCCTTCGCCGTCCGGGCGGCCGCCTCGACCGTCCGGGCCACCGCCGCCTCGGCCGTACGAACCCGCCCGCGCCGCCTTGCTCTCGAAGTCAAGCCCCTCTCCACCCGTCCGTACGGCGTACCCGCTTGCGCACACTGTGCGCAAACGAGTACGTTGTTCACCAGATCGCCACTCCCGCCCGCGGACCCCCGCCTCGGGCCCGCTCCCTCGAAAGGCTTGGAAATGAACCGTCATCCGCGCCGCTGGCTCATCCTCATCGTGTTGTGCCTCAGCACCCTGGTGCTGGTCATCGACAACATGGTTCTCACCGTGGCGATCCCGACGATCGCGGAGGACCTGGATGCGAGCGCCCAGGACCTTCAGTGGATCCTCGACTCGTACATGCTGGTCTTCGCCGGCTTACTGCTGACCGCGGGCAGCCTGTCCGACAGATTCGGGCGGCGGAAGGTCATGATCATCGGGCTCGCGCTCTTCGGAGCCGCCTCGGTGGTGGCCATGGAGGCCGCCACACCCGGGCAACTGATTCTGGGCCGCGTCCTGATGGGCGTCGGCGGTGCGCTGGTCATGCCCAGTACGCTCTCGATCCTCATCACGGTCTTCGACGACGACGAGCGCCCGAAGGCGATCGCCGCCTGGAGCGCGGTCGCCATGACCGGTCTGGTCGGCGGCCCGGTGCTCGGCGGTGCCCTGCTCGCCAAGTTCTGGTGGGGCGTCGTGTTCCTGATCAACATCCCGATCGCCGCCCTCGCCATCATCGCCGCGCTCGTCCTGATGCCGGAGTCGAAGGGCCCCTGGCGCAAGGCCGATCCGCTCGGCATGGTCCTGTCGATGGTCGGCATGACCGCCCTCATCTGGACGATCGTCGAGTTTCCGAAGGGCGGACTCGACCACCGGGGTACGCAGATCTCGCTCGCGGTGACCGTGCTGAGCATGGTCACGTTCGCCGTGTGGGAGAAGCGTTCCGCGTCCCCGATGGTTCCGGTGCAGCTCTTCAAGAACCGGGTGTTCACCGGCGCCAGCTTCTCGCTGGTCCTGCTGACGCTCGCCAATGGCGGTCTGATGCTGGTCCTGACCCAGTACCTGCAGTTCGTCCTCGGCTACAGCGCCACCGAGGCCGGCCTGGCCTTCACACCGCTGGCTGTCGCCACCCTCGTCTTCAACAGCGTCGGCGCCGCCCTCCTCGCGAAGACCGGCAACCGTGCCATGGCGGTGCTCGGGCTCCTGGTCATCGCCTCCGGGTTCGGGCTGCTGTCCACCCTCACGACGGACAGCGGCTGGGGTGTCCTGGCCGGTGCCATGTGCCTGATGGGCGCGGGCAGCGGGCTGGCGATGCCCGCGGCGATGTCGGCCATGATGGGTGCGATCCCCGACGAGCACGCCGGTGTCGGCTCCGCGCTCAACGACACCATCCAGCAGGCCGGTGCCGCGCTCGGCGTCGCCATCCTGGGTGCCGTCCTCTCCAGCACCTTCACCAGCCACATGCCGGCCGACGCCCCCGAGGCGGCCCGCCACTCCATCGGCGACGCGCTCGCCGTGGCGGGCGGCAGCAAGGACGCGGCTCTGCTGGAGTCCGCGCACGATGCCTTCACCAGCGCGATGTCCGCCAGCTTCCTGGTGGGGGCGGCGGGAGTGGTCGGGGCGGCTGTGCTGGCCCTGTTCCTGATGCGCGACCGCAAGGACGCGACCGTGACTGCGTCAGCGGAGTCGAGGCCGGAGTCGGAGTCGGAGTCGGATGAGGCCGCCTCCACGACCGCGCTCCGCGCCGAGGCGGGTGTGTGACGCGCGAGTTCGAGTCGTGGTCGGCCGAGCGCAGGGTTCGCCGCGCCCTCCAAGGGCGCGGCGAACCGTGCGCTCAGTGCTGCGCGCAGGGCCAGGTCATGACACCGGTACGCGCGTGAACCGCCCCGCCACCCGCAAGTCCGCCTCGATCCCGCTCGCCGTCGCCCGCAGCTCCGGCAGCACCTCGTCCACGCACTGCTCCGGAGTGCGTCGCGAGCTGTGCATGGCGACGTTCACGGCCGCCACGACCGTGCCCGTGCGGTCGCGGACCGGGACCGCGATGGAGCGCAGGCCCTCTTCCAACTCCTCGTCGGCCAGGGCGTATCCGTCCTCCCGTACGCGGTCCAGGACGGCCGTCAGCGCTGAAGGATCCGTGAGCGTGCGTGAGGTCAGGGCGGGTACGGCGGGCGTGGGGCGTTCCGCGGGGGCGAGGTCCGCGAGCATGACGCGGCCCAGGGAGGTCGCGTACGCGGGGAGGCGGGTGCCGACCGTGATGTTGACGCTCATGATGCGGCTGGTGGCGACGCGGGCCGTGTATTGGATCTCGTCGCCCGTCAGGACCGCCAGGGACGCCGAGTCATGGAGCCGGCCCGCCAGTTCTGCCAGGTGCGGGGCCGCGATCTGCGGCAGCGTCGTGCGCGACAGCGGCGGGAAGCCGAGGCCCAGGACACGGGGCGTCAGCTCGAAGGTCCGGCCGTGCGAGGTGACGTATCCCAGGTGCTCCAGGGTGATCAGCGCCCGGCGGGCCGTCGCGCGCGCGAGCCCCGTGGCCCGCGCGACCTCGGTGAGCGTCAGCTCTGCCCGGCCCTCGCCGAACGACGTCAGTACGGTCAGCCCGCGCGCCAGCGACTCGACGAACTCCCGGCCCAGCTCCTGCTTCGACGCCCCCGTCCAGACGGCGAGCCCGGAGGGCTCGAAGAGAGGATCGGCGGGCGCCTCACGCCGGTCCTCACGCAAGTCCCGTTCCATGGCCCGCACGGTCTCCCGCAGCCGGGGCAGCAACGTGTCCCGGAGCGAGTCCGCGGTGTGCCGGCTGGTGTGACTCACCACGCTCACCACGCACACGATCCGCCCACCGCCCTGCTCCCCACGGCCCTGATCCCGTACGGGCACGGAAACCGCCACCAGCCCCGGCTCGATCAACTGGTCGTCGAGAGCCCAGCCCCGCTCGCCCGCCTCCCGCGTCCGCTCCTCGAACTCCTCGAACTCCTCGTCGGCAGCGCGGTGTTCACCTTGATGACCATTCGGATGTTCACCCGGGTGTTCACGTGGCGGCACCGCCGGGAACCCGCGGTCCTCGGGATCGGCGGCCCGTCGCTCGCGCCACCTTGCCCAGTCCTCGTCCGTCCATTCCGTGGCGAACAGCGGCCCCGGCGCGGTGCGTTCGGCCGGCAGCAGGTCACCGATCCGGAAGCTGAGCGACATCGCGCGCCGCCGGGTCGCCTGGTGGATGAAGCGGATCCCGTCCCGGTCGGCGACCGCCAGCGACACCGACTCGTCCAGCTCGTCCGCGAGCGCGTCCGCCCGCGCGTCCAGCAGCCGGGGGAGCCGGAGAGCGGCCAGATACGCGTTGCCCAGTTCCATCAGCCGGGGAGCGAGTACGGCGTCCCGCCCGTCGAGCCGTACGTACCCCATGCGCTCCAGCGTCGCCGCGATCCGGTCCACGGTGGACCGGGCGAGCCCCGTGGACCGCTCGAGTCCGCTGAGGCTCGATGTGCCGTCCGCCTCGGTGAGCCGGCGCAGCACGGTGATCCCGCGCATCAGCGGGGCGACCGCTTCCGCGGGCACAACGGCTTCGGGCGCCGGCGTGAGGTGTGTCGATGGCATGGGCTCTCCGTGACGGTGTCCGGAACACCGTAACCACCCCCGAACCACCCGCCGCCAGGCCGCAGCACCTCAGCGGCGCGTGACGTGCACCCGCTGGTTCCCGCCGTCGTCCGTCCCGCCGACCCGGATCCGTATCCCCGTCTTGGGATCCTTGAACTGCCGGCCGGGCCCGAACGTCGCGTCCGACAGCTCGGCGTGCACGTTCGGGCTGCGGGTGCAGCCGCCGCTGTCCTTGGTGGAGTCGACCACGTGGACCGGGCCCTGGCCGGTGTCGACGTCCGCGTCGACCTTGTAGACGAGCACGCCCGACTTGCAGACCTCCTCGTCGTTGCCTCCGGGGGTGCGCAGCTCGACGGCGTACCCCGTCTTCGTGTCGATCGGCACGAAGACCAGCTTGCCGCCGCCGGGTTCGGGCAGCGGTGTCAGGACGTGCTCGGTCGTGCCGGGCGCGGCCACGCAGGCGACCTGGTCGTCGTCGAGCCAGCCGAGCTTCCATTTGTGCCAGCCCAGCAGGTCGTTTCCGGCCCCCCAGTCCTCGCTCATGATGTCCCAGTGCCCGACCGCGCCGCCGCCGTCCTGGGTGTAGAGGTCGGGCAGGCCGAAGACGTGGCCGTTCTCGTGGGGGAGTACGCGATAGCCGGTCTCGGCGTACGAGCCGGAGCCGTCGTCCTGGCGGCTGTAGATGAAGGACGCGTTGGCGACGGGCACGCCGTCGGCGACCGGCGCCTCCGCGTTGCCCGAGAACGTCACCGACAGGACGGTGTCCAGTGCGGAGGGGCCCGCGTTCGGGGTGACCAGCACGTTCACGAGGTCGTACGCCTTGAAGTCCACCTCCGGGTCGGCCGTGGCCACGAGGTCCTGGACCAGCTCCCGGTAGGCCGGATCGAAGGGGGCGCCGCGTTCTATCCCGTACTCCTTGAAGGGCTTGGGCATGCGCAGCCAGTGGCTGACGGGGGCCTTGGGGCGGTAGTCGAGGCGGCCGTACGAACTGGTGCGGAACCAGCGGGTGGTCTGCGGGAAGAACTCCCTGAAGCGGTCGAGCGCGCGGCCCTGGCCGGGTGCGTCGGAGAAGTCGACCATGAGGTTCAGAGCCCGGACGGTGCCGGTGGAGCGCGCGTAGCCGGGCGGGGTGGGTATGCCCTCCGACAGCTGTACGCCCACCGCGCCGCTGATCATGCAGGGGCCCAGCGCCGCCGGGCGCGCCGTCGCGATCGGTCCCGCGGCCGTCGTCGAACCGGCCGGCAGGCGACCGCTCCCGGCCGACGTGCTGACCGCCAGGGTCAGGAGGGTCACCGAGGCGAGGGCGGCGGCACGGCGGCGCGGACGTATCCGACGGCTGGTCGGCGGCATGCAGGGGGCCTTTCGCTCCAGGCAGCCGGCCGTTTCTGGCTGCACCCTGTTCGATCACCCTGTGCCGCCGGATGCGCGGGCGCGCGCTGGAGGAGACCGATCGTGGGAAGCCGCCCAAATAGGCGTAATGGGCGATGTGATGGGGGTCACAGGAAGAAAGAGGAAGGGTGGGAAATAACCGGGGATCGTTTCCCCGTTTAGCCCTGTGACCGCGCGAAGCGGGGAGCAAGTCCCCGGTTCGCACTACAGCAATCTGAGGAGTACGCCGTGGCCACCGTCACCCCCGTGCAGCACAAGGCGCCCCGGCCGCGTGCCGACGCCCTGCGCAACCGGGAGCGGATCGTCACCGCCGCCCGGGAGATGTTCGTCGAGTTCGGGCCCGACGTGCCGCTCGACGACATCGCCCGCCGGGCAGGCGTCGGCAATGCCACGGTGTACCGCAACTTCCCGGACCGCGACGCCCTGGTACGGGAGGTCGTCTGTTCGGTGACGGACCGTGTCTCCGAGCGGGCCGAACGGGAGCTCGCCGAGACCGGTGACGCCTTCGAGGCCCTGTCGCGCTTCGTGCACGCCTCCGCCGACGAGCGGATCAGCGCGCTCTGCCCGATGATCTCCACCACCTTCGACCGGCACCACCCGGATCTGGTCGCCGCGCGCGAGCGGATGGAGCGGCTGGTCGAGAAGCTCATGGAGCGTGCCCAGAAGGCCGGGCAGCTCCGCCTCGACGTGGGCGTCGGAGACCTGATGGTCACCGTGGCCCAGCTCAGCCGGCCCCCGGCCGGCTCAGGCTGTCCGAGCCTCGACCGCTTCGTACACCGTCATCTGCAGTTGTTCATCGACGGTCTGCGGGCACCGGCCCGCTCTGAACTGCCCGGCTCGGCCGTGACCGTGGAGGACCTGCGACGAGCCTGACGAACAGTCCTGACCGAACTGTCCTGACCGAAGAGTCCTGACCGATTAGTTCCGCGCACGGTGCCAGTCACTACTCGCAACTGGCACTTGGCGAACGAAAAACGGAACGCGTAACCCGCAACTCGCACCTCGCACAAAAGACTTCCGGCCGTCACCGGCGACGAGCCGTCCCCATATCTCACATCTCTTTTTCGCTACGAAGTCCCGGAGTGGGTACCTCCATGTCTGAAACACCTCAGGCCACCGCCGCCAAGGCGCCGGCCTCCGATCGCAACCGCTGGAAAGCGCTGACCTTCATCGCGCTCGCCCAGCTCATGGTCGTGCTCGACGCGACCATCGTGAACATCGCCCTGCCCTCCGCCCAGCAGGACCTGGGGATATCGGACGGCAACCGGCAGTGGGTCATCACGGCCTACGCCCTCGCCTTCGGCGGTCTGCTGCTCTTCGGCGGCCGCATCGCCGACCTGTGGGGCCGCAAGCGCACCTTCGTCGCCGGTCTGGTCGGCTTCGCCGCCGCGTCCGCCCTCGGCGGCGCGGCCACGAACGAGGCGATGATGCTCGGCGCCCGCGCCCTCCAGGGTGCCTTCGGCGCGCTGCTCGCGCCCGCCGCGCTCTCGCTGCTCGCCGTGATGTTCACGGAGCCCAAGGAGCGCGCCAAGGCGTTCGGCATCTACGGTGCGATCGCCGGTGGCGGCGGCGCCGTGGGCTTCATCCTCGGCGGCCTGCTCACCGAGTACCTCGACTGGCGCTGGACGTTCTTCGTGAACATCCCGTTCGCGGTCGTCGCGGCCGCGGGCGCGTACTTCGTCATCCGTGAGCCGGCCGGCGGCCGCAACCGTTCGCCGCTCGACATCCCGGGCGTCGTCCTGTCCATCCTCGGTCTGGTCACGCTGGTCTACGCCTTCACCCGCGCCGAGTCCGACGGCTGGGGCGACTCCACGACGGTCGGCCTGTTCGTCGCGTCGGTCGTGCTGCTCGCCGCGTTCGTCCTCGTCGAGTCCAAGGTCAAGGCCCCGCTGCTGCCGCTGCGCGTCATCACCGAGCGCAACCGCGGAGGCGTCTACCTCTCCCTCGGCCTCGCGATCATCGCGATGTTCGGCCTGTTCCTCTTCCTGACCTACTACCTGCAGCTCGTGCTGGGCTACTCGCCGGTCAAGACCGGCCTCGCCTTCCTGCCGATGATCGGCGGCATGATGGTGGGCTCCACGCAGATCGGCACCCGCCTGATGACCCGGGTCCCGCCGCGTCTGCTGATGGCTCCGGGCTTCCTGGTCGCCGCGGTCGGCATGCTCTTCCTCACCCAGCTGGAGCTCGGCACCTCGTACGCCGGCGTCATCCTGCCGGGAATGGTGCTGCTCGGCCTCGGCATGGGTACGGCGTTCATGCCCGCCATGTCCCTGTCCACGCACGGTGTCGAGCCGCGTGACTCCGGTGTCGCCTCCGCGATGGTCAACACCTCGCAGCAGGTGGGCGGCGCGATCGGTACGGCCCTGCTGAACACGATCGCCGCCTCGGCGACGACCGCGTACATCAAGGACCACATCGGCGGTGCCGGTTCCCAGGCCGAGCAGCAGCTGGTCCAGCTGGAGGGCCAGGTGCACGGGTACACCAACGCCATCTGGTTCGCCGTCGGCATCCTGGTCCTCGCCGCGGTGATCGCCGCGACCTTCATCAACACCGGCAAGCCGGGCTCCACCACGGTGACCGGCTCCGACGAAGGCGCCGAGGACGAGCTGCCGGTCCCGGTGATCGCACACTGACGGGACGGCACGGGGTCACCCACTGACCCTCGTATGTACGCAGGGGTGGGGACGCCTTCGTACATACGAATCCGGGATCTGCCCCGGCTCCGAGAGCGGTGGAGCCGGGGCAGATCCATGTCCATGACCGCAGCTCCACCTGCATGACCGAGGCCGGGCCGGGGCCGGGCGGCGGGTCTGGATTCTCAGCGGAGCCAGGGCAGGTCCGCGCCGGCTTCCTTCGGCTGGAGTCCCTCGGCGATGATCTGCATGGCTTCGCCGAGGGCCTTCTGCTGGTCGGAGGAGAGCCGGTCGAAGATGGCCTGGCGGACGGCGCTCACGTGCCCGGGGGCGGCCCGGTCCAGTACGCCGTAGCCCTGGTCCGTCAGTACCGCGAACTGACCGCGCTTGTCCGAGGGGCAGTCCTCGCGCGCCACCCAGCCGTTCTTCTCCAGCCGGGCGACGGCATGCGAAAGGCGGGACCGTGTGATCTTCATCTTCATCGCGAGCTCGGTCATCCGCAGTCGCCTGTGCGGTGCCTCGCTGAGGCAGGCGAGCAGGACGTAATAGATGTGCGGCATTCCCGCGTCGCGCTGCAGCTGACGGTCGAGATGGTCCTCAAGGAGGGTGGTGGCGTGCACATACGCACGCCAGACGCGCTGTTCCTCATCACTGAGCCAGCGCGGCTCTTCAACGGGTGCCCTGTCCATGCACCTACTCTACGGTATGCCTTCTTGAAATTTAAACCAAACAGAGGTACGGTCCCTTCAGATAGGTTTAGGTTTCAAGTATGTCCCCGGGAAGGGAGCCGCCGCCATGTCCGCCGCCACCGAGGAGCGTGCCGTCCCCGGGCGCATGCCCGCGCTCTACCTTTCGCACGGCGCCCCGCCGCTGGCCGACGACCCCGTCTGGCCCGGCGAACTCGCCGCCTGGTCGGCCGACCTGCCGCGCCCCAAGGCGATCCTCATGGTCTCCGCCCACTGGGAGGAGGCCCCGCTGGCCCTCGGCGCGGTCGAGACCGTCCCCCTCGTCTACGACTTCTGGGGCTTCCCCGAGCACTACTACCGGGTCCGGTACGAGGCTCCCGGCGCCCCCGAACTCGCCGAGTCCGTACGCAAGTTGCTGCGCGCCCCCGGCATCCCGGTCCAGGACATCCCCGACCGGGGCCTGGACCACGGGGCGTACGTCCCGCTCGTCGAGATGTTCCCGGCCGCCGACATCCCCGTACTGCAGATCTCGATGCCCACGCTCGACCCGGTCCGTCTGATGGAGATCGGCCGCAAGCTGGCCCCGCTGCGCGACGAGGGCGTCCTGATCGTCGGCTCCGGCTTCTTCACGCACAACCTCGCGGCGCTGCGGCACACGGGCGGCGGCGTGCCCTCCTGGTCGAGCGAGTTCGACGACTGGGGACACCGGGCCCTGGAGGCCGGTGACGTCGACGGACTGCTCGACTTCGAGCGCAAGTCCCCGGCGGGCCGCCTGGCCCACCCGCGCACGGAGCACTTCGCCCCGCTCTTCGTGACCATGGGCGCGGCCGACGCGGCCGGCGAGCTGGACGCCCAGAAGTCCGTCATCGACGGCTTCTGGCTGGGAATGGCGAAGCGGTCGGTGCAGTTCGGTTAGGGGCTCTGCCCCGTCCTTCGAACGAGGCTGTGCCCGGTCCGGTCCTTCGCACGGCCTTCTTCCGGACCTTGGGAGGACCTTCCACCGGTCCTCAGGAGGGTCTCCTCCGGGGCCTTTGCCTGCTTGGGCACGGGAGTTGCTCCTATCCTCGACAGGTGACGGATCGGGGCGGGGCGGACAACAGCGTCAACGAGAGCACCAACCACGGGGTGATCGTTCAGGTCGGGGTGGTGAACGGCCCTGTCGTCGTGGCCCCCGCCGCGGCCTCGTCGCCGGAGACGGTCTCCCCCGATCCCTGGGTGCGCGAGGTCGCGGATTCCCCGCTCTGGGAGCGAGTGCCCGAAGGCCGGGACAAGGCCCCCTTCCTGAGCGCGGCGCACACCGTCGCGAGCCGCCTCGTCGCGCTGCACGACGAGGATGAGCGGGAGCTGGCCGGGGATCCCTGGTGGGACAGGAGCTTCGCCACGCGATTCCACGGCGAGATCAGCCAGCTGGTGTGCGGAGAGGCGGACGCGGACTGGGATTTCCATCCCGCGGAGGTTCTCCTCCTGACCCTTGCCCCGTACCTGTCGCAGACGCTGTGGGTGCGCCTCGCCACCGGGCGGGCCCATGTGGACCCCGCCCATCTTGAGCTCGGGAGGGCGGGAGAGGAACGCGCCGCCTTCGAGAAGTTCTTCGACCGGGGGTACGAACGCCTTGTAAGGCGCGCCACGTTGAGGCTGGCCGAGCGGCAGGGCGCCGAGTCGGACATCGGGTGGTGGCTGTTCCATCAGTGGCTCGATCATGGTCTGCGCGGCACCGAGGATCACTGGCGCGAGTACACGGCCCTCGTCGCCCACCTGCCGCTGAACGACCCCCTGTCGCAGGGGCTGTTCCATCGGCGCCGGGCGGGGCAGCTGCTCTACGGACTGAGGCTGCCCCTGGAAGAGATGGGCCGGCCAGAACGCCTCGGGCGTCTCGACGCGACGGACTCCGTGGGCGGAGGCGGTCGGATGCCGCAGAAGGTCCGCGTGCGACGGCTCGCCCTGCTGCTGGGGCTCGCCAGGGCCAGAGCCCTCGACCTTCCCGCACTCCCGGATGACCTGGTGGAGAACCTGGGCATCCCCGAGCGGGTGGACCTGGCCGAGTTGCGGGAGACCGTGGCGGGAGCCACCTGGAACAGCGACAACGGACCCATGGTGCTCCAGGCCGCCGACTGCCATCACGAGGCGGTGGTCGAGTCGCTGCGCCGGCATGCCGAGCACGTCGACGCATTCCTGTACGACATCCATCGCGCGGCCCGGACCGGCGAAGGGCTGGAGCCGCTGGGCGCGCTGCCTCAGCGTGCGTCCGCGGAGGGGGTGAAGGCTGCCGAACGGAACGACGGGCAGCCCAAGTTCGGGGGTTACGGCAAGTTCCGGGTCGATCCGCGGCGGGTGCAGAACCTGCTGATGGGGGACCAGCTCTACCGGAGCCCGGGACTCGCGGTACGTGAGCTGTACCAGAACGCGCTCGACGCCTGCCGCTACCGCAAGGCGCGTACGGACTATCTGGCGAGCGAACCGGGTGCCTCCCCCGACGACTGGGTGGGCCGGATCCGGTTCACCCAGGGTGAGGTGGACGGCCGACCGTACCTGGAGTGTGAGGACAACGGCATCGGGATGGGGGAGTCCGAGCTCACCCGCGTCTTCGCCGAGGCCGGCACCCGCTTCACCGATCTGACGGACGTCCGCAACGAGCGGAGCGCCTGGGAGCAGCGGGGCATTCACCTGTACCCCGTCAGCCGCTTCGGTATCGGCGTACTGAGCTACTTCATGATCGCCGACGAGATCGAGGTCACCACACGCAGGCTGGGGGAGGACGGTGTGATGACCGAGCCGTGCCTCAAGGTCGTGATCTACGGGCCCAACCATCTGTTCCGCATCCGGAAGGGACCTGCCCGCAGGGAGGCGGGCACCACTGTGCGGCTGTATCTGCGGGATGGGGCGCCCTCTTGCGTCAAGGAGCTGACCCGGCTGCTCGGAGTCGCGGAGTTCGAGACCTCTGCCGTGCACGGGGCCCTGTCGGCCAAGTGGGAGGCCGGGAGGTACCGGCTGCGGCAAGGGCGGCGATTGGACGACTCGGACCGCCTCGACACCCACGGCCGGCATGTGCCGGGCCCGGTGGCCGAGGACAGCGGCGTCCCGCAGGTGGTCTGGTGTCAGCACGGCGGCGGTGTGCTGGTCGACGGGATTCTGACCCGGCCCATGAAGCGGCGCGGCGTACTCACGGCTGTCGAGCGCCGGCGATCCAGCCTCGGCCTGTCCGACGACGTGCTGTCCGACGACTCACTGCGTGGCGCGCTGGTGAATCTGACGGGGAAGGACGTACCCAAGCTCTCCGTCGACCGACTCCAGATCCTCGACGATGTGTCGGACGACGTGGAGCGGTTGCTGCGTGCGGCAGCGGCCGAGCTGGCCACCTCCACGTCCGGGCCGGTCAGCTTCAGGTGGATCGCTCGCCTGGCCGACGACAGCCCCAAGGTCGCCGACATCGTCACCAAGGCGGTCATGGAAGCCGACCGGGAACTGAAGTTGACGGACGGCCGGACGTTCAGACCGGCCGAGGTGGGCTGCCTGCCGGCGGACGAACCCCTCATCGACTGGATGAGTGGCGGCAACGGCGGCCCCTCGGTCCGGGACATGCCGGATCACGTACTGCTGTGGCGACTCCTCGCCCATGGGGCGGCGGAAAAGCTCGTCGAACTCGTTCCTGAACTACGGGACGCGGGTCCTCTCCTCCCGGCTCTGCCGTCGGACGTCCTTGTGCTCGCCTCCGACGAGGGGTGGGTCGGAGCCGACAGCTGGACGAAGCCCGGTCACATCCTGTGGACCGCCGGACGGATCGGCGCGACTACACGGGAGGTCGCCCTGCGTGCCGAGCAACTCCGTGCGAGTGTGCTCCACGTAGGCCGCTACACGGACACAGCCCCGGATCTGCTCGACCTCGCTCTGCTCAGCGTGCACCTGAACGGGGAACCGTACTGGTGCTCCACCGACGACCCGGTGCCGCTGGAGCACTTCCTCGACGCGTATGTGAGGCACGGCGTGGGCATCAAGGAAGCCGCCGCACGGATGGAGTCCTACGGCTTCGACGTGTCCCTGGCCGAGGAACTTCCGGACTGCCCGGAGAAGACCGACCTTCGTCTGCTGAGCCCGGACGGGGAAGGCGAGGGTTCCTGGTGGAGCCCCGAGTCCGAGGTGCCGCCGGGGCATCTGCTCTGGATGGCCGAGCGGACCGGTCTCCCGCTCGCCGAGGTGTGCCGGAGGCTGCGTGCGTACGGCCTGCCGGCCACCGATCCGCCCGAACAGCCAGGGCGCCATGACCTGCGGCTCCTCAGCCGGCGCCGCGACGGTGGGCCCGACTGGTTCGCTCCGGGCGTGACCGTGTCGTACGGACACCTTCTCGGGGCCGCGAAGACCTGTGGTCTGGCCGTCGCCGAGGTGGTGTCGGTGCTCCGCTCCTACGGGATGCGTCCGCAGGAGACGCCGCCCCTCATGCTCTCCGCGACGGATCGCAGACTGCTTGACCTCGCCGCGGACCCGGATGCGGACGACGCATGGAGCCCTCCCGAATTCGTGTATTACAGCGACATGTGGGAGTCGGCCGAGGAATTGGGGATGTCTCTGAAGTCCGTGGCAGAGCGGCTGCGCGTTCTCGGCGTATCCTGCGCGCTCGACTTTCCCGAGGAGTTGACGGAGCTCGACGAGAGGCTCCTCGACGCCGAACTCGGCCTTTGGGTGGCACGCAGAAGCGACGAAACGGACGTCTCTATGTGGGATCTGCTGCTTACCGCGCGTCGTCTCAGAAGAAGCCCGAGCGAGATCGCCGCGCGCCTGGAGTCGTACGGACTCCACGTTCCCCGCCACGGCTCGCCGCATCAGAACGATCTCCGTGACGACCTGGTGCTGCTCAGCAAGGAACAGGACAGCGCCTCACCATGGTTCGAGGCCGGAGAGACAGTCCTGCTCAGCCACCTCTGTGCGGCCTCGAAGAAGCTCGGCATCACGATCCCCGAAGCCGCCGAGCGCCTGCGCCGGCTCGGCATCGACGTCCCGGACGTCACCGACACCATCCGTGCGGCCATGGCCCGCCTGCCCTGCCGCCCTGAAGTTCCTTCGCCCTAGAGTTCCTTCTCGTACCAGGCCACGTCCCAGTACCGCCCGAACTTCCGGCCGACCTCGCGATACGTACCGACGTACCGGAACCCGAACCGCTCGTGGAGCCGTACGGAGGCCTTGTTCGGCTGGGCGATTCCCGCGTACGCCCGATGCAGGTCCTCCGAGGCCAGCGCCTCGAAGAGGGAGTCGTACAGAAGCGTGCCGATGCCGCGTCCGCCCGCGTCGGGGGCGAGATAGACGGTGACCTCGACGGACGTGGTGTACGCGGGCTTCGCTCGGTAAGAGCTGGATGTGGCGTAACCCAGAATCCGCTGAGATTCCACGTCCTCGGCAACTTTCAGGCGGTGCGGACCGTCTTCAGGGTGGGAGAGCAACCAAGGGCGGCGCTCTTCCGGAGTGAAGACCGCGGTATCGAATGTGATGGCCGTCTCGCGTACGTAGTGGTTGTAGAGGTCGGTGAGAGCTGTGAGGTCGCTCTCGACTCCCGGCCTGACCAGCACCTCTGTACGTTCCGACGGCATCTCGCCTCCCTTTGTGGCGGCACAGGGTACTGCAAGATCAGAAAAATTGAGGGGCGGGTTGGGAATTCTGTCCGGATTCCAGTCGTTGTTTCCATCGGAAGCAGGGCACCCGGAAGGGTGGCCGAACCCCCATTGACGACCCGCAAGCCCACCACGCAAAGGGAGCACGCATGGCAACCCGTGCCGTCGCCCGTCGTAAGTCCGCCAGCGGCGACGTGGCAACAGGTGTTCGCGCCGTAGGCGAGATCGCCGACCGCGACCTGGTCGGCATGTACCTCGACGAGATCGCGCGTACACCGCTGCTCGACGCCGCCAAGGAGGTCGAGCTGTCCCAGATCATCGAGGCGGGTGTGTTCGCCCAGCAGATTCTCGACGGCGAGGTCACCGACACCAAGGCGGATGCCTCCCGTGAGGAGCTGGAGGCGCTGGTGGCCGACAGCGAGCGGGCCAAGGACATCTTCATCCGGTCCAACCTGCGCCTGGTCGTCGCGGTCGCGCGGCGCTATCCGCGCAGCGGCCTCCCCCTGCTCGACCTGATCCAGGAGGGGAACGCGGGCTTGGTGCGCGCGGTCGAGAAGTTCGACTACCGCAAGGGCTTCAAGTTCTCGACGTACGCGACCTGGTGGATCCGTCAGGCCATCACGCGCTCGATAGCCGACCAGTCGCGGACCATCCGGCTCCCCGTCCACCTGGTGGAGGAGCTGGGCCGGATCCGCCGCGTCCAGCGCGAGTTCAACCGCGAGCACGGGCGGGAGCCGGAGCCCGCGGAGATCGCCGCGGAGCTGGGCTCGAACCCGGCGCGCGTCATCGACGTGCTGGACTGGGCCCGCGACCCGGTCTCGCTGAACATGTCGGTGGACGACGAGGGCGACACACAGTTCGGCGACCTGCTCGAGGACACCTCGGCGGTCTCGCCCGAGCAGTCCGTGCTCACGCTGCTGCGCAGCGAGGAGCTGGACGACCTCATCGGGCGGCTCGACCAGCGCACGGCCTCGATCATCAAGATGCGGTACGGCATCGAGGACGGCCGCGAGCGCACGCTCACCGAGGTCGGCAAGGAACACGGCCTCACCCGCGAGCGCATCCGGCAGATCGAGAAGCACGCGCTGATGGAGCTGAAGAAGCTGGCCCGGGACACCGGCTTCGACGCAGCGGCGTGACGCGCTCGAACAAGGTCGCACATAAGGCCGTTTACGGTCGATTCAACCGACTGAGCCCTGGGCACAAGACTCCAGGGCTCCCAGATCCAAGTCCCGACGCTCCCCCCCCGGCGCCGGGACTTTCCCCGAGCCGAGCCCCGGCGCCTCTCCCCCTGGCGTCGGGGCCCGGCTCACTTCTATGCGGCAGGGCCACCCCGGACCTGAACCCCGGGGTGACCCTGCGGACACATTGTGTCACGGGGGCAGGGTCTACGGTCCACATAGGCTGAGCGGACTTACTGACGCCCGGTGCAGTACCGCGCCCCGTCAGGGGCGCGGGGCTGTGTGGATTTGCGGCTCCGCCGCGTGGGCGCGACCAGCCACGACGAACCCGCAGCTTCGAACCCCACTTTCAGCGGAGCGCTGCCGCCCGCGTCAGGCGACCCCCCAAGTCCCGTACACACCGCACCAGTTCCTCCGGTTCATGAACCGTGAACTCGCAGTCGACCATGGCGAGCCGCAACGCCAGCCACTCCACCGAGTCCCCGGCGGAGGCACGGAGCCGGCAGCTGTGGTCGTCGAGGGGTTCGGGCGCACCGAGCCACCCGGGCAGCCGGGCCGCGATGAATTCCGCGGGAGCCGCGAAGGTCACCTCGAACTCGTACGTCTCCTGCCGCCCGTACATCGACTGCCGCAGATACTCGGCCGCGCTCCCCGTCGGCAGCTCGCGCGGAGCGAAGCGGGCGCCGGTCGCGAAGGGCTCGGCGACCCGGTCGACGCGGAACGTACGCCAGTCCTCGCGGTCGAGGTCGTAGGCGACGAGATACCAGCGGCGGCCGGTCGACACGAGACGGTAGGGCTCGGTGAGACGCTTCGAGGGCGTGCCGTCCCCCGAGCGGTACGCGAACCGCAGCCGCTCCCGCCCCGCGACCGTCGAGGCCATCACGGTCAGCGTCTCGGGCGCGATGCTCGCCCCGTCGCCGCTGGTCAGGGGAGTGGTGGCGGCCTGGAGGGTGGAGACCCGGTGGCGCAGCCGGCCCGGAAGGACCTGTTCCAGCTTGGCGAGCGCCCGTACGGAGGCCTCGTCCACGCCCTCGACGGCGTGCCCGGCGCCCGCCCGCAGGCCGACCGCGATGGCCACCGCCTCCTCGTCGTCGAGCACGAGCGGCGGCATCGCCTTCCCGGCGACCAGCCGGTACCCGCCGTCCGCCCCCATCGTCGCCTGCACGGGATAGCCCAGCTCCCGCAGCCGGTCGACATCCCGCCGCACGGTCCGCCGCGAGACGCTCAGCCGCTCGGCGAGCTCCCCACCGGGCCACTCGCGCGGCGTCTGGAGGAGGGAGAGGAGTTGGAGGAGCCGGGCCGGGGTGTCGGTGCTCATGGGGTCTCCCTCTCGTCGAACTCTCGGATCGCCTGGCGCCCTTTAGGGGCGCGGGGAACTGCGCGACCAGCCACGACGCACCCGCACTTTCCGAACGTGCCGCCGTCTTTCTGGCTTCTCTGAGGATGCCCCACGACTAGGACATGGTCTGACCTATATCCCCCCTACCTTCCTCACATGACCTCTTCCAGCAGCACTCTCCCGTCCCCCCGGCCGGAGGCCGACCGGCGACGCTGGTTCGCCCTCGCCATCGTGATGACCGCGGCCTTCATGGACCTGGTCGACGTGACGATCGTCAATATCGCGATCCCGTCGATCCAGCGGGACGCGGGCGCGTCCTTCAGCCAGATCCAGTGGATAACGGCCGGATACGCGCTCGCCTTCGCCGCCGGCCTGATCACCGGCGGGCGGCTCGGCGACATCCATGGCCGCAAGCGCGTCTTCCTCGTGGGCATCGGCGGATTCACGCTCGCGTCGGCACTCTGCGGCTTCGCCGTGAACCCCGACATGCTCGTTGCCTCCCGCATCCTCCAGGGCGGTATGGCCGCGCTGATGGTGCCGCAGGTCCTGTCGATCGTGCACGCCACCTTCCCGGCGCACGAGCGTGGCAAGGTGTTCGGCCTGTTCGGCGCGGTCGTCGGGCTCGGGGCGGTGTCCGGTCCACTGCTGGGTGCGCTGCTCACCCAGTGGAACCTGTTCGGTCTCGAGTGGCGGCCGATCTTCCTCATCAACCTGCCGGTGGGCATCGCGGGCCTGATCCTGGGCCACCGGTACATCACCGAGTCCAAGGCGCCGCACGCCCTGAAGCTCGACCTCGTCGGCGTCGCGCTCGTCACCCTCGGCCTGCTGATGCTGCTCTACCCGCTCATCCGCGGCAGTGAGCTGGACTGGCCGATGTGGGGGTACGTCTCGATGGGCGGCGCGCTCTTGGTGTCCGCGGCGCTGGTGGCGTACGAGAAGCGGAAGACCCTGCGGGACGGTTCGCCGCTGGTCGAGCTCTCCCTCTTCAAGGTGAAGAGCTTCGCGGCGGGCATCGCGGTGCAGACGGTCTTCGGCGTCGGGCTCGGCATCTTCTTCCTGGTCTGGACGCTGTACATGCAGACCGGCCTCGGCTGGAGCCCGCTGCGGGCCGGCCTGACGGGCATCCCCTTCTCCCTGGCGGTCTCCACGGCGGCCGGCCTGTCGGTGCAGAAGCTGGTGCCGCGGTTCGGGCGCAAGGTGCTCCAGGCGGGCGCGCTGGTGATGGCGGCCGGCATACTGATCTACATCTGGGAGTCCGAGCGGTACGGCATGTCCATCGCGCCGTGGCAGATGGCGCTGCCCCTGGTGGTCATGGGCGTGGGCATGGGTCTGATCGTCGCCCCGCTGACGGACGCGATCCTCTCCGAGGTGCCCCGCGAACACTCGGGCTCGGCGTCCGGCCTCATCAACACCGTCATGCAGATGGGCAACGCCCTGGGGCTCGGCCTGGTGTCGGTGGTCTTCTTCGGCACGATGTCCGACCGGCTGACCCGTGCCGAGGTGGGCCCGGCCTTCGTCGACGCCTTCCAGAACGCGCTGATCTGGGTAGCTGTGGTGATGACGGCCATCTTCCTGCTGATGTTCGCCCTGCCGAAGCGGCCGGCTCAGCATGTGGAGGGCGGCGAGGGCGGCGACGGCAGTGAGACGACGCCTGCCGTCGCCGCGGCCACGGAGCCCGAACTCGTGGGCTGACGCCCCCAGTTCATCAGGCCCGGCCCTTCTTGGGCCGGGCCTGATGTCTGTCCTGATGCCTGTCCGACCCGTGCGACCCGCCCGATGCCCGTTCATGCCCACTTTTGCGTCCGGACCCGTTTACTTTCCGGAAATGCGGGCGTAGTCTCCAGAGAAACCACAGGTTCGGGCATGGAACGGAGGCGAACGGACATGTACGCACCGGAGCGGCAGCAGGAGATCCTCCGGCTCGCGCGTGACGGTGGCCGCGTGGACGTGGTGTCGCTGGCCGAGGAGTTCCAGGTCACGGCGGAAACGATCCGGCGCGACCTCAAAGCGCTGGATCGCGCGGGCCTCCTACGCCGAGTGCACGGCGGTGCCATCCCGGCCGGCCGGCTCGACTTCGAGCCCGACCTCGCCGAGCGGGAGTCCACCGCGGCCGACGAGAAGGACCGCATCGCGAGGGCCGCCCTCGCCGAGCTGCCCAGCAACGGCACCATGATTCTCGACGCGGGCACGACGACCGCCCGGCTCGCCGGGACCCTTCCGCTGGAGACGACGCTCACCGTCGTGACGCACAGCCTCCCCATCGCGGCCCGTCTCGCCGATCACCCGGGCATCCAGCTCCACCTCATCGGCGGCCGCGTACGGCACCGTACGCGCGCGGCCGTCGACGCCTGGGCGCTGCGGGCCTACGGCGAGATCCGTGCCGACGTGGTGTTCGTCGCCACGAACGGCTTCTCCCTCAAGTACGGCCTGACCACGCCCGACCTCGCCGAGGCCGCCGTGAAGCGCGCGGCCCTCGCCGCCGCGCGCCGCGTCGTGCTGCTCGCCGACTCGGCCAAGCACGGCCAGGAGCACTTCGCGCGCTTCGGCGGCCTCGGCGATGTGGACCTGCTGATCACCGACAGCGGGCTGAGCCCCGAAGACGCCACCGCCATCAAGCGCGAGGGCACGGAGGTAGTGCGTACATGATCCTCACCGTCACCCCGAACCCTTCGCTCGACCGGACCTACGAGGTCCCGTCGCTCGATCGCGGTGAGGTCATCCGGGCCACCGGCGAACGCATGGACCCGGGCGGCAAAGGCGTCAACGTCTCGCGGGCGGTCGCCGCGGCCGGCCGGCGCACCGTCGCCGTCCTGCCGCTCGGCGGCGCCCCCGGCGCCCTCGTCGCCGACCTGCTCGACGCGCAGGGCATCGAGGTCGCGCCGGTCCCGGTCGCCGGGGCGACGCGCTCCAACATCTCGCTCGCGGAGTCCGACGGGGTACTGACGAAGATCAACGCACCTGGACCCGAACTCACCTCCACCGAGGAGGAGTTGCTCCTGGAGACCGTACGGGTGCAGTCCCGCGAGGCCTCCTGGATCGCCTGCTGCGGCAGCCTGCCGCGCGGCCTCGCGCCGTCCTGGTACGCCGAGCTGGTCGCCCGAGCGCACGCCGCGGGCGCCCGGATCGCGCTGGACACCTCAGGACCGGCGCTGCTCACGGCCCTGCGCGAACGCCCCGACGTCGTCAAACCGAACGCCGAGGAACTGGCGGAAGCGGTCGGCCGCCCCCTCGCCACCATCGGAGACGCGGTCAAGGCGGCCGAGGATCTCCGCGAACAGGGCGCCGGAGCGGTACTGGCCAGCCTCGGCGCGGACGGGCAACTGCTCGTCGAGGAGTCGGGCGTGTGGTTCGGCAGCGCCCGGGTCGACGCCGTCCGCAGCAACGTGGGCGCGGGCGACTCCTCCCTCGCCGGCTTCCTGATCGCCGGCGGCAGCGGCCCCGACGCCCTCGCCTCCGCCGTCGCGCACGGCGCCGCGGCCGTTCAGCTCCCCGGCAGCGTGATGCCGGGCCCGGCCGACCTGGACCCCACCGCCGTGACCGTCACGTCGGTGATCCCCGTGGATCGCGTACTGACGGAGCCGGTGTCATGAACCTCCGTATTTCCCACATCCCCGGTATCCGTACCGCTGGTACCGCCTGTTCCGCCCGTACGACCTGTTCCGCCCGTACGACCTGTACGGCCCCTGAACCGGCCCTGAAGCGGCGGGGCTTCCCCCTCCCCGCCGCAGCCGCCGGGAGGCGGGGTTTCCCCGGCCCCGCCTCCACCT
>NZ_JAAKZY010000169.1 GCF_011045015.1 Streptomyces scabichelini
GGCTCGGGGGGCGTGGTGGGCGGTGCGAGTTGTAACGGTGTGTGCTTGAGCTTGGTCATCGTCCTGCCTCCGCGGGGTGCTGCTGCTCTTGTGCCGCCCCGGTTGCGGCCGTCGCGGGAACGTCATCCACTGCCGCTGCCGGGTCGGTCGCCGCCGCCGTGGGTCCGGCGCCCTCGACGATCGCCCGGAGCGCCGCCACATGCCCCTCGAAGGCGGTGCGGCCACGGTCCGTCAGCCGTACCTTCGTACGCCGTCTGCGGCCACCGCCCTCCTTGTGGATTTCCAGGTATCCGGCCTCTTCCAGGGTGTGCAGCTGCTTGGAGAGCGCGGAGTCGCTGAGCGAGAGACTGTCGCGGATGAACGCGAAGTCCGCCCATTCGGTGGTGGCGAGCAGCGCGACCACCGACAGCCGGGTGGCGGGATGGATGAGTTCGTCGAAGCCGGTGGGGGTGCTCATCGGCCCGCCCTCTCGCGGGCCGACGAGCGTCCGCCGCGGCCGCGCAACGAGCCGGCCGCCCAGCGGCTCGCCGGCCCGGTGAACAGCAGGAACACGACCGTCGCGGCCGTGGCCTGGATCGGACTGCCGACCATCGGCTCCAGTGACTCGACCAGGCGGCCGGACAGCAGAACCGTCCCGCCGGTCGCCACTCCGCCCGCGACGAACGTGGCGGACACCCGCCAGTTGTAGCGGGAGCGGTGTAGTTGCATCCGGCTCCTGCGGCTGTAGATCACGGCAATCACGCTCAGCAGCGCGACGTACGCGGCGAGGATCAGCCAGAAGCCCCACTGGGGCGGGTCCAGGCCCAGGCTGGCCAGGAAGACCCACATGATCGCGGCCGTGGCATACGGTGCGCCGGGGCTACTGAATGCGCACCGCTCGATCTCGTCGTACACCCGCTCCTGCGGCACCCGGATGCGCTGAAGATCTTTCCATGCCTGTTCGGCATCGATCGATGTGCTCACGGCCATCGCCCTCCCCATGACGATTCAGGACAGGCAGGCACTGCACTTGAAGTGCCGCCCCGCTTTACTTTCCTGCCGGGAAAGCTACCCTCCGACTTTCCCAGAAGGCAAGTCGGGGTGTGGCGGTGTACGGCGGCATGGCGCCGAGGGGAAGTTCTCCTGCCTACGGCTGCCCCTTCTTCATGCGCCTCATGAGGCGAGTCGCCCATGCCCAGAAAAGGATGAAGGCTGCGACGAGAATCCACCCGTCCAGCCCAGGCGGACCATTGCGTTCACCTTTTTCGGCCGTCCTTGGCCAGGATCGAGTGTTCGTCGGCCACCGCGCGGTACAGCGTCGGGCCGGAGGCCTCGTCCACGTCGGCGGCGGTCCAGGCGCGGCCGCCGTGGCTCCTGCGGCAGGTGAAGTCGAAGTCCGGCGTCTCCCGCAGCAGCCGCCACACCCCGTCGGCAAAGGTCATCGCGTACACCCGTATGACGCCCCGCGAGTCGAAGTAGTGCTGTGTGTACGCACCTGTCTCCGGGTCCGCCGCGACGATCGCCATGCTGTCCGGGGCCTCGGCCAACGGGACAGCAGCGATCAGGGCGGCGACTGCGTGGAGTGCGCGCTACGCGACTCAAGGAACCCGGCGGGGCCCCATCTCCCCTTGGACCCCGCCGCGTTCACCACCTTCGTCGACTGGACGACCCTGGACGACTCTGGACGGCGACTACAGCCGCTGAATGATCGTCCCGGTGGACAGCGCCCCACCCGCGCACATCGTCACCAGCGCGAACTCCTTGTCCCTGCGCTCCAGTTCATGCAACGCGGTCGTGATGAGCCGCGCGCCCGTGGCGCCCACCGGGTGACCGAGGGCGATCGCGCCGCCGTTCACGTTCACCTTCTCCAGGTCCCGCTCGAAGACCTGCGTCCAGCTCAACACCACTGACGCGAAGGCCTCGTTGATCTCGACGATGTCGATGTCCTTCAGGGTCATGCCCGCCTTGCCCAGCACGGCCCGCGTGGCGTCGATCGGCCCGTCCAGGTGGAAGTGCGGGTCGGCGCCGACCAGCGCCTGGGCGACGATCCGCGCCCGCGGCCGGAGTTTCAGCGCCCGCGCCATCCGCTTCGACGCCCACATGATCGCCGCCGCACCGTCCGAGATCTGCGACGAGTTGCCCGCCGTATGCACGGCCGTCGGCATGACCGGCTTCAGATTCGCCAGCGCCTCCATCGAGGTGTCGCGCAGTCCCTCGTCACGGTCGACGAGGCGCCACATGCCCTGTCCGGCCCGCTGCTCGTCCTCCGTGGTGGGCACCTGGACCGCGAACGTCTCGCGCTTGAAGCGCTCCTCGGACCAGGCGATCGCAGCCCGCTCCTGGGAGATGAGCCCGAGGGAGTCGACGTTCTCGCGGGTCAGTCCGCGGTTGCGCGCGATACGCTCCGCCGCCTCGAACTGGTTCGGCAGGTCGACGTTCCACTCGTCCGGGAACGGCTTTCCCGGCCCGTGCCTGGACCCGGATCCCAGCGGCACGCGCGACATCGCCTCGACGCCACAGCTGATCCCGACATCGATCACTCCCGCCGCGACCATGTTGGCGACCATGTGCGAGGCCTGCTGCGAGGACCCGCACTGGCAGTCCACGGTCGTCGCCGCGGTCTCGTAGGGCAGGCCCATGGTCAGCCAGGCCGTGCGCGCGGGGTTCATGGACTGCTCGCCGGCGTGCGTCACCGTGCCGCCGACGATCTGCTCGACACAGTCGGCGGGGATGCCGGTACGGCCCAGGAGTTCACGGTAGGTCTCGCCCAGGAGATAGGCGGGATGCAGATTGGCGAGCGCGCCGCCGCGTTTGCCGATGGGAGTGCGTACGGCTTCGACGATCACGGGTTCCGCGGCCATGGGGAGTTCCTCTCCTCGGGTCACCCGCGCGGCGCGGGCGTCCCGGCCCACCCGCCACGCAGAACTAGTACGCGTTCTAGTTCTGCTTGCAGTCTGCTGACGAGTCACCCCCCTCCGCAAGGGGCTTGCAGCCTCCGAAGTCGTGATCTGCACGAAGCCTGCACGGAATTCGAGGCGCCGTACCTCTTGCTACTTATAGAACCCGTTACTACCTTCACGGCAATTCCCGGTTCCTGATGGACCGTCAGAAAACAGGTGCGAGACCTGGAGTTGCCCATGCCCTGTCCAGCGCTGCCCGACGGGTTCGACTTCACCGACCCCGATCTGCTGCACCACCGCGTGCCCCTCCCGGAGTTCGCCGAGCTGCGCCAGGCCGAACCGGTCCACTGGATCCCCCAGCAGCCCGGCATCGCCGGCTTCGAGGACGAGGGCTACTGGGCCGTCACCCGGCACGCCGACGTCAAGTACGTCTCCACACACCCCGAGCTCTTCTCCTCCTACCTCAACACCGCGATCATCCGCTTCAACGAGCACATCCCGCGCGACGCCATCGACGTGCAGCGGCTGATCCTGCTCAACATGGACCCGCCTGAACACACCCGGGTCCGCGGCATCGTGCAGCGCGGCTTCACGCCGCGTGCCATCCGCGCCCTGGAGGACACCCTGCGGCGCCGCGCCCGCTCGATCGTCCAGGAGGCCGTCGCGCAGACCGGCTCGTTCGACTTCGTCACCCAGGTCGCCTCCGAACTGCCCCTCCAGGCGATAGCCGAGCTCATCGGCATCCCTCAGGAGGACCGCCGCAAGATCTTCGACTGGTCCAACAAGATGATCTCGTACGACGACCCGGAGTTCGCGATCACCGAGGAGGTCGGCCAGGAGTCGGCCACCGAACTCATCTCGTACGCCATGAACATGGCCGCCGACCGCAAACAGTGCCCCGCGAAGGACATCGTCACGCAGCTGGTGGCGGCGGAGGACGAGGGCAACCTCACCTCGGACGAGTTCGGCTTCTTCGTACTCATGCTGGCGGTCGCCGGCAACGAGACGACCCGTAACGCGACCACGCACGGCATGCACGCGTTCCTCACCCACCCCGACCAGTGGGACCTCTACAAGAGGGAGCGCCCTTCCACGACGGCCGAGGAGATCGTGCGCTGGGCGTCGCCCATCGTCTCCTTCCAGCGCACGGCGACCCAGGACACCGAACTCGGCGGCGCACAGATCAAGAAGGGCGACCGCGTAGGCCTCTTCTACTCCTCCGCGAACAACGACCCCGCCGTCTTCGACTCCCCGGAGGTCTTCGACATCACCCGCGACCCGAACCCCCACCTCGGCTTCGGAGGCGGCGGCCCGCACTACTGCCTCGGCAAGTCCCTCGCGACCCTGGAGATCGACCTCATCTTCAACGCGATCGCCGACGCGATGCCGGGTCTGCGCCTGGTGGGCGATCCGCGCCGCCTCCGCTCGGCCTGGATCAACGGCGTCAAGGAACTCCAGGTCAGCACCAGTTGACCCACCGGACCCTTCGCCGGGTCCCGCAGATCAGGAGGCGGGGGCATCCCCCTACGCTCCGCCCCCGCCTCCTGCCACCGCGTCCACGGAGACGGCGACATGCCGGTGATGCCGGTGATGCCGGTGACCTGGTCGCTCAGTCCGTCTCGGCCCGGCACTCTTCCGTGGGCGGCCTGCCCTTCGGCCAGGCGAGCTTCTCGAACTTGATGTGCTGCTTCGGGGCCGGGTCGAGACGGACGATCGCGACCGCCTTGTTGTAGGCGTTGGCGTCGTTGTCCAGACAGATCCAGCCGCTTGCGCCCCTGACCTTGGAACTGCCGTGCAGACGCCGCCATGCCTCGCGTACGTCCTCCAGCTCCGGCACACCCTTCCCGGCCTGCTGGCGGTTGCGAATGCCCTCGATCATGGTCCGTGCGGCGTCGTGCAACGTGATCACCTGGCCGTCCGCGAGGTCGGTGGGGCCGATGTCGCCGACCTTCTTGCGCTCTGACGGGTCGGTGACCAGTTTCCTGAGCGCGAGGAAGTCCGCGGCCGAACCGCCGGTCTTCGGTGGGTTGTTGGCCGTCCACGCCTGCGCGTGGGTGACCGTCGCGTACTTGACCTCGATCCCCTTGCCGAGCTTGAACGCGGCCCAGGCCTGCTCCATCCTCGGGTCGAGCGCGAGCAGGGAGCCACCGGACAGGGTGACCACCGTGTAGTGCTTGTCGGTGCAGCCGCGGCCGCCCAGGGCCTTGACGAACTCGGCCAGTTCGGGCACCCGGCCGGAGAAATACACCGTGGTGGCCCGGGAGACACAGAGATTGTTCACCATGTCCTTGAAGTCCTTGGGGATCACGTTCTCCGAATTGAACTGTTCCGGGAGGTACGGAGTCTTCGCTCCCTTGTTCTCCGTGGTCTGTGCACGGAAGGCGTCCCGCACCGACTCGGCGTAGAGGTCGCCCGGCCTGGTGTCCTCCACGAGGAAGGTGTCCTGCGGCTCCACCTTCAGATAGTTGGTGAGGGCCTCCGCCTGGTCCAGGCTGGACGGGACGACCTTCGCCAGGCCCGGCAGCTTCGCGGGGTCTATCTTGTCGGAGGTGATCGGCCCGCCGACGACGGGTATCTTCTTCCCGGTCAGATACTTGATGGTGTCCAACGTCGAGTCGACACTTCGGTTGAAGCCGAAGACACCGCGCAGCCGGTGCTCGCTGTCCGCCATCGCCACCAGCTGGTCGGCGACCTCCTTGCCGTGCTTGTTGTCGGGGCCGGGGTTGGCGAGCACGAGCCGGATCGGGATGTTGTCGCCCTCACGGTTGGCCCGGTACTGGGCGAGATACGAACCCTGCACATCCCGCAGCACCCGCGTCTTCTCAACCTTGTTGTCCTCCTCCGGCATCGGGACCATCAGGGCGATCGTCGCGTAGTCCTTGTCGCCCTTCTCGACCCTCTGGTTCTCCTCCTTGATCCGGTCGAAGACCGGCTCGAGGTCGTCGAAGTACGCGAAGGAGCCGTCCGTGACTCCGGTGCACTCACTGTCGCCGTCCCGTTGCTCCACGCCCTCCGCACACGAGGTGTCGAAGATGCTGATGATGACGTAGACGGAGGGCGGGACGATCAGGGCGAGGACCAGGGCGTAGTGCAGCAGCTGGATGAGCGGCGCCTTGCGCCGGTGCCATCGCCACAGGTCCGATAACCACTTCACCGTCGACAACCTCCTCAGGAAACCGGGAGCTCAGGGGCCTGCCGCCCCTCGAGAAACGCGTCGATCCAGCCGTCCTTGGCGAGCGCGCCGACATAGGCGTGGTGCGTCCAGCGCTCCCCCGCATCCAGGTGCTCCCGCGCCTCATAGTCCGCACTGAGCGTCATCAGGCCCGACTTGAGCTGTACGAGGGCCGGATCCCCGTGCTTCACGGGCTTCTGCGCGGAGGGATCCGAGAGCCGCCATACCGTCGTCAGGACCTGGCGGATCGCGCTGTGCACCTTGGGCGCCCCGTCGTGCGCGCACGCCGGGCACGGCGGCGGGGCGCCGGGCGCGTCCGGATGGTCCTGCTGCTGGGTCTGGTTCGCCCCGTAGGACGGGAAGCCGCCGCGTGGGCGTGGTGCGGCGGCGAGGAAGTTCACCGTGCGCAGCCAGGTGTCCGGCTCGTCGTCGAGATAGCGGCGGTGCAGGGCCCGTACCACCAAGGTGTCCAACTGGCCCAGGGCCAGGGCATGGTGCAGATGGCGCAGCTCGTGTGCCACCGAATCGGCGGGCAGGTCCCGCTGGTTGTAGTGGTCGGCCAGCCGCCGGTGGTGCATCGACCAGCGCTGACCGTCCGGCTCCTCGCGCAGCGTGTGCAGCAGTACGGTGCGCAGCCCACGGTCGGTGATCAGCGGCGCCGGGCCGTCCACGGCGGGCCACGGACACTCGTTCCACAGCACCCGGGACAGCGCGTCGGCGACCAGCTGGTGCACATGCAGCGAGGCGGCCGTGCCCTCCGGCCGGGTCGGCAGGCGGTGCGCGAGGGAAGCGGCCGCTGCCTCGTCCAGGGCGGGCGCCAGATCGAGCAGCTGCTCGCGCACGGTGGCGTCCGGCAGCAGCTGTTCGAGCAGCAGGTCGGCGACGGGCCGGTCCCCTTGCGCCCGTACGGGCAGCGCGAGGAGGTCCAGTGTGTCGAACTCACCGCCCTCGCGCAGCCGTTGGCGGGCCGCCTCGACGAGGAGCAGGGCGTTGCCGGTCCGTCCGCCACTGAGCCGGGCGATGACCTGGGGCAGGCCCGGCGGACAGGGGCAGTCCTCCAGCATGTCGCGGATCTCGTCGGCCGTGACAGCGGGGATGCGCAGGCGCAGCAGCCAGGTGGCCGGCGGGCACAGCTCCCGCTTGTTCCAGGGCGCCGGCTGTGTGACGGGCTTCAGCGCGCTGTCGCGGGTACCGCCGCCACCGTTGCTGTTGTCGCCACCGTTGTTGTTGTCTTCGGCGCCGTTGTTGTCGTCAGCGGCGGCGCCGCGCTCCCGGGACGTGGCGATCACCACGGGGCGCATCGGACGGCCCGACCAGCGGCGCCGCTCCTCATGCTGTCCGTACTGCTCGACGAAGGGCTCGAGAAAGCGTTCTCCGAGCGCCGCGTCCACGTCGTCGAGCAGGATCAGCGGCGGGTGGGCGGTCCGGCGGGCCCAGGAGCCGTACGCGTCGGCGATGTCCGCGAGCAGCGCACCGATCAGATGGGACTCGACCTCCGCCCGGTCGGCGTCCCCCTGCCGGAACTTGCGGACAAGCCCGAACAGGCCCTTGACCGGGTCGTCCCGGCCGAGGCGGTCCCGCCACCAGGAGAGCGGGGCACGGCCTTCCCTGCCCTCGGTGAGGGTTTCCAGTGCGGCGTCGAGCACCCCGGCAAGGCCGGGCACCTGGGGCAGCAGGCCGCCGATGACACCGGACACCGCTGTCTGCCACTTGCGGACGGCTTCGCTGCGGGCCGCCGCGGGAGCGTGCTGCTGCCCAAGGAGATCGCGCAGTTCGTTCTCGGCCTCCTCGCGATCACCGGGCCGCACCTGCTCCGGGGCGTCGGGCCGCCAGGCGCTGATCACCAGCAGGGCCGGCGAGAGCCGCAAGAACTTCGGCTTGGGCCTGTAATCGGTGGGCACGTCTTCCAGCTCGTGCCTGAGGGTGAAGAGGATGTTGGTCACCGGCGAGGAGATCGCCGTGTCGAGGAGTTCCCGGTCCTCCGGATCCGGGGCGGAGTACGGGCTCTGGTCGAGCTCGATGAACGCGGTCGGCACCAGCGAGCCGTAGCCCGCCCGAAGTGCCTGGAGAAGAGCGGTCTTTCCGGTGGCACGGCCGCCGACGATCTCGATGACCGGGTCGCCGTCAGGAAAGGCCGACCGCTGCCAGTCCCCGCCACCGAGCGGCATGTGCATCATCGGCGGAACCAGCCGGTCGACCACCGCATTGAGGTTGTGCAGGCACATTCCGCCCCCCGTTCCCCCGTAAGACCCGAATGCCCGTGTCCAGGGCGGGTGCGGCCCGCCCGGCTCGGACACAGGGAAGGTAGAGGGCGCCGGGACCAGCAGCAACAGCCTTCGCCATTAAGGATGCCCACGATCCGGCATCGGCCGAAAAGCGCCGTCCGAAGTACGTCCGAAGCACGAAGGTGAACGAAACGGGATGATCAGAGATCAAGGTTCTCGTCGCCTTCGTGATCCCCTGAACCAGAAGCGCGGTCACACTCGCCCGGCGCGGCCGTGAGGTAGCGCGTGAGCATGGCGACGAGTTCGTTCTCCAGCCGGGCGGTGTCGACGGGGTCGGGCGCGGCGATGAGTTGGTGGACGGCGAGTTCGGCCGTGGTGACGACGAGCCGGGCGGCGACGGACGTGTCGTCGACCCGTACCTCCGGATGGTGCTCGAGCAACTCACGGACGTATGTGACCCGCGCCTGCTCGTACTGGGTCATCTTCTCCAGCAACTCGGGGGCCCGGGGCGCCTGTTCGAACATCACGCGCAGGAGCTGGGGGTCGTCCAGGTGGCTCTCGATCGAGGTGCGTACGAGGTCGCGGATGATCTCCTCAAGGGACGCATGGGACTCGTGGGGCTCATAGGGCTCGTGGGGTCCTTCGTCCCGGCGGCGCCTCCTGGCGGCCATCCCCGCGTCGAGGTGCCGGGTCACCAGCTCCACCAGGATCGCGTCCTTGTTCGGGTAGTACTGATACAGCGAGCCGATCGAGATCCTGGCCCGCTCGGCGATCCGGTTGGTGGTCCCTGCGGCATACCCGTACTCGGCGAAAACGTGAGCAGCGGCCGTGAGGATGCGCTGCCTCGTGAGTTCGGCTCGGACCTGGCGTGGCTGTTTACGTGGCTGAAGTCCGCGATGGCCCGACGTCATGGCACCTCCTGTGCGGCTGGTCGAAAGCGAGTAGCCAAGACCTGAGTAATTGCTCACAATAGTGCCATGACCTGCGGCGGAGCAGGGGATGACGGCGATCGGCGTCAGTCCTGCGCGTCCGCCGCCGCCTCCGCTCAACCCCCCGGAAGGAGCCTTCATGACGCATGCCAGCACGCGCCCTCGGCGGGTGTCGCCGGACGAGGTCCGCGCCCGGCTCGGCGAGCCCGAAGACATGATCAAGGCCAAGATCCTCGATCACATCGACCGGCACTCCCGACGCTTCATCGCGCATGCACCGTTCCTGACCATGGCCACGGCGGACGCGGCAGGGCACGCCGACTGCTCACCCCGTGGCGACTACCCGGGCTTCGTGAAGGTCCTGGACGAACGCACGCTCGCGATTCCCGACCGCCCCGGCAACAAGATCGCCGACTCGTTCCGCAATCTGGCCGAGAACGACGGAATCGGGCTGCTCTTCCTCATCCCCGGCATGCGGGAGATGTTGCGGGTCAACGGTCACGCGTATCCCACCGACGAACCCGATGTACTCGCCCGGATGCAGACCGAGGCCAAGAAGCCGGAGTTGGCGCTCGTCGTCGATGTGTCGCAGGCCTACTTCCACTGTGGCCGCGCACTGATCCGGTCCCGGCTGTGGGATCCCGCGAGCCAGGCCCTGGCCGACGAGATCGCGTCGCCCGGCGAGATCGTCGCCGACCAGCTCGGGCTCGACATCGACCCGAAGGCACTCGAGCGCCTCCTCGTGGACAGCTACCGGAAGCTCTACTGACAGTGAAGATCGACGGTGAAGATCGACGATGAAGACCGACAGTGAAGATGTGACCAGGCCACAAGGTGAATCACCGATGCAGCAGCAGACCGTTGTCGAGCGTATCGACCAGGTCGCCGAAGACGTCGTCTCCCTCCTCCTGCGCGGTGCCGACGGCCCGCTGGCGCCCTGGGAGCCGGGAGCACACATCGACCTGGCCCTGCCGAACTGGCTGACCCGGCAGTACTCGCTGTGCGGAGACCCGGCGGACCGGGAGTCGTACCGCGTCGCGATACGGCACGAGCGCCTCAGCCGGGGCGGTTCGGAGTACGTCCACCGGTTCCTGCGCCGGGGCCGCACACTCGACGTGTCTGTGCCACGGAACCACTTCCCGCTCGTACCCGCCCCGGAGTACCTCTTCCTCGCCGGCGGGATCGGCATCACCGCCATCCTGCCGATGCTGCGCGCGGCGATCGCGTCGGGCATCCCGGCCTCACTCGTGTACGTGGGCCAGTCGGTCGAGACCATGCCCTTCGCCGATGAACTGCGCTCCTCGGACAGCGAGTACGGCAAATACGGCGAGTACGGCGACCGGATACGGATCGTCGCCACGCGCCGGGACGGCAGGCCGGACCTGGCGGCGCTGGGCTCCGCCCTCTCCCCCGCCGCCCTGGTCTACTGCTGCGGCCCCGCGTCGATGCTCGCCGCGGCACAGGCCGCGTTCCCCGCCGAACGGCTGCACACGGAGCGGTTCCACCCGGTGCCCAGGTCGTTCGCCCCCAACACGGAGTTCGAGGCGGTGTGCGCCCGCTCGGGACAGACGGTCCAGGTGCCGCCCGACGAGTCGCTTCTGGACGCCCTGACCAATTCCGGACACCCCGTGCCGTCCGGATGCCGCGAAGGCGTCTGCGGCAGCTGCGAACTCACCGTCGTCGACGGCGAACCCGACCACCGGGACGACATCGGAGCCCCCGCGGGCCGCATGTACGCCTGTGTGTCCCGCGCGCGGTCGCCACGACTCGTCGTGGACCTCTGACCTGGCACCGAACTCGTGCGGCTCCCACGCGCACGGGGTATTTCCGGTGACCCCCAGTCGCCGTAAGTCGTTGCACGGCTCGTGAGCTCGACCTGTGCGACCCTCCGGCCGGAAATCAGTGAACGTTTCCGTTCAGAACGACGTCTTCGCCCGTGACACAGCAAGCACACAGTCGAAGACTTCGAACGGAAACGCTGACCGTGGTCTCTGCCGCCGAGCTGTCCCCCGCCCGTCAGGACGACCCGGCCGCCGGTCCGCGGAAGGAGCCGTTCCGCCAGGTCAAGGGGTTCTGGCGGCGGCACCGTGTGCCGCTGCTCGCCACGCTCCCGACGGTTCCGCTGTACGTGGTGTGGTTCGCGTTTCTCGCCACCGGCGGCGGGGATCTGGCGGCGCAGGAGGCGTGGGCGGAGTTCGCGTCACGGCACGGGGACTCGGCGTACAGCCTGTTCTGGTACGGCGGGATGCACACCGCCAACTACAGCCTGATCTCGCCGTACTTGATGGCCGCCTTCGGGGTGCGCACGGTTACGGTCGTCGCCGGGCTGCTCGCGAGCTGGCTGGCCGCGGTCCTGTTCGTCCGTACGGGAATCCGCCGCCCGCTGGGCCCGGCGCTGCTCGCGTCGCTCGCGCTGTGGTGCAACGTCGCGTCCGGCCGTACGACCTTCGCGCTCGGCGTCGCCTTCGGTCTCGCCGCGTGTGTGCTGCTGACCCGGGAGAGACGCCTGCCGCTGGCGGTGGCGTACGCCGGTCTGGCGACCATGGCGAGCCCGGTGGCCGGACTGTTCCTGGCGGTGGCGGGTGCCGGTTACGCCCTCGTACGCGACCGGGGGCGGGCGGCCGCTCTCCTGGTGCCGCCGTTCGTGGTGGTCGCGGCGACCACGCTGCTGTTCCCGTTCACCGGGGAGCAGTTGATGCCCGCTTCCCGGATCTGGCCGCCCGTCCTGTTCGGTGTCGTCCTGCTGACCTTCGCGCCGCGCCGCTGGGGGGTGCTGCGGTGGGGCGGCCTCGTGTACGCGGTCGGGACGCTCCTGACGTATCTCATCCCCTCGCCGATCGGCACGAACGTGGAGCGGCTCGCCGAACTGTTCGCGCCCGCCGCACTGCTCGCCGCGCTAAGCGCTCCGCTGGAAGGACGGTTCGACAGCTGCGGGCCGTCCGTGGCTGGTCGCTCCCCCAAGTTCTCGGCTTCGCTCGAACCCGGGGGGACCCCCATCGCGGCGGAGCCGCATATGTCACAGTCCCGCGCCCCTTACGGGGCGCGCTACAGGCGCTTCGCTCTCACCGTGGCGCTGATCCTCTCCGTGACCTGGGTGGGCACGAAGACCGCCGACGACCTGCGGGTGTCCACCAGCGTGCCCACCTGGGCCGCCGACACGCGCGGTGTCGTCCGGGCCCTGGACCGGCTCGGCGCCGAGCGCACCCGGGTCGAGGTGGTCCCGGCCCGCAACCATCGCGAGGCCACCGCGCTCGCCCCGCATGTGAACCTGGCCCGCGGCTGGAACCGGCAGCTGGACATCGAGCGCGGCCGCCTCTTCTACGACGGGACGTTCTCGGAGACGACGTACCGCGCCTGGCTGGACCGATGGGCCGTCGGCTTCGTCGTGCTGCCCGCCGGGAAGCCGGACGGGTTCGCCGAGGACGAGGCGCGCCTGGTCAGGAGCCGGCCCGCGTGGCTGGAGCCGGTCTGGCAGGACGTGCACTGGCGGGTGTTCCGGGTGCGCGACGCGGTGCCGCTGGTGTCGCCGCCCGCCTCCGTCGTGCGGGCCTCCAGCGCCGAGGTCGTCGTCCGCATGCCGCGGCCCGGCTCGGTGACCGTACGCATCGCCTACTCGCCCTGGCTGTACGCAGAGGGCGGCTGCCTGGAGAAGCGGGGCGAGTTCACTCGGCTCACGGTGACCGAACCGGGCGTGTTCCGGATCAGCTCGGGGTACGGTCCTTCGCCTGGTCCGGCTCCGCGATGCTGATCTCCGCGGGCTTGCCGGGCGTGCGGACCCGCGGCCCCTGGAGCAGGTAGGTCAGCGCGAAGCCGGCGCCGACGACGGCCGCGCCGCCCGCCGCGTCCAGCACCCAGTGGTTGGCGGTCGCCACGATCGCCGAGACCGTGAAGAAGGGATGCAGGAGCCCCAGCCCCTTCATCCACCACTTCGGCGCGAGGATCGCGATCACCAGACCGCACCACAACGACCAGCCGAAGTGCAGCGAGGGCATCGCCGCGTACTGGTTCGTGAGAGCGGTCAGCGTCCCGTAGTCGGGCTGGGAGAAGTCCTGCACGCCGTGCACGGTGTCGATGTAGCCGAGGCCCGGCATCAGCCGCGGCGGGGCCAGCGGGTAGAGCCAGAAGCCGACCAGCGCGAGGATCGTGGCGAAGCCGAGCGCCGAGCGGGCCCAGCGGTACTCGGCGGGGCGGCGGACGTAGAGGACTCCGAGGACGCTCAGCGGAACCACGAAGTGGAACGACGTGTAGTAGAAGTCGAAGAAGGCCTGGAGCCAGTCGACCTTCACGACCGCGTGGTTGACCCAGTGCTCGATGTCGATGAAGAGGAACTTCTCGATCGCGAGTATCTGCTCGCCGTGCTCCTCGGCGGTCGCCCGGCCCCCCGTGTTGCTGCCGCCGGTCGCGGCAAGCCTGACCTGCTGGTACGCGGAGTATCCGACGCGGATCAGCAGCAGTTCGAGCAGCAGGTTCGGGCGGGTGAGGACGCGGCGCAGGAACGGCAGCAGCGGGACGCGCTTCCAGCGGGTGGGGACCGCTGGCGCGTACTCCGTGGGGATCGGGACCTGGTAGTACGGCGAGGTGCGGGACAGGAACGGAACGGCGCAGGCGGCGGCGACCGCGGCCAGCAGGACGACGTTGTCACGCAGCGCGTGAACCGCCGTGATGTTCGGCAGCATCATCTTCGCCGGCAGCGTCATCACCAGCACGACGGCGACCGGCCATACGTACCGGTCTCCCGCCTTCTTGCCGACCCGGCCGGCCAGCGCGAGCAGCACCCACAGCAGCTGGTGCTGCCAGGTCGTGGGCGACACCGCGATCGCGACGCAGCCGGTCAGCGCGACGGCGAGCAGCAGTTGCCCGTCGCGCGCGTAGCGCACGGCACGGCGCAGGCCGAGGACGGCGACGGCCACGGCGAGGAGCAGGAACAGGGCGATCTCCAGCGGCCCGGTCAGCCCGAGCCGCAGCAGCGCGCCGTGCAGCGACTGGTTGGCGAGGTCGTCGGCGGGCCGGCCGAGGCCGACACCGGCCAGGTGGTGCACCCAGTACGTGTACGAGTCGTGCGGCATCGCCGCCCAGGCGAGCGCCGTGCAGGCGGCGAACGTGACGCCGGTGGAGAGCGCGGCCCGGCGACGGCCGGTGAACCACAGCAGCGGCGCGAACAGCAGCACGGTCGGCTGGAGTGCCGCGGCGACGCCTATCAGCAGTCCGCTGGTCCGTTCCCCCCGGACCGTGAAGCAGCCGAGCAGCACCAACAGCACCGGGATGATGCTGGTCTGGCCGAGATACAGCGTGTTGCGCACGGGCAGCGACAGCATCAGCAGGCTGATCGCCACGGGCGCGGCGAGCAGGGCCGTGCGTCTGCTCACGGGCTGCGGCAGGGCGCGGGCCGCGATCAGGCCGAGCGCGACGACCAGCAGCAGCGTGCCGAAGGTCCAGCCCCAGCCGAGGGCCTGCTCGGCCGCGCGCGTGAGGGGTTTGAGGACGAGTCCGCCGAATGGCGTGCCCGTGAAGCGCGTCGAGTCGTACAAGGATCCGTTCACATGCAGGACGCCGCCCGGGCCGACCCACGTCTCCAGATCCGTCAGGCGTTCCCCCTTCGGGGTGCTCAGAACGACGGCGACCTGCCGTACCGCCAGGACGGCGGCGACCAGCCAGAGGCCGGCGCGCACCACTGCCAGTCGTGCCTTCGCCGTCTCCGCGGCTCCCGCCGCGAAGGCATCCCCTGGTCGCCCGCTGTGCTCCGCATTCGCCACGCGCCGTCGGCCCTCCCGCCCCGTTCGTCCCTCGTGTCCCGTGGGCCACGTCTGTTCGTTTCACTGTGCGAACCCTAAGAGGCTCGCACTCCCCCCGCCGAGAGACGCAGGCAACCCCCGCTTTACCTGACGTCCTTCCATCTTTTGTCCGGAAGAAGGCGCGGCGCGACCGCAGCCAAGGGCGTCCCGCCGGATGACGCAGCCATGCGGAACGCGCGACACCGCTTGGAACCGCGACGGAGGAGGCCGGCCGGCTCGCCTCCCGGCCGTCCTTACCGGTCGCGGGCATCGGCTCCGCAGCGCGCCGCGCCACTTCGCGAGAGGCGACTCCGCAGCCGCCGAGCCGACCCGGCGGTAAGGAGCTAATAAGGACCAGTAAGGGCTATATTCGACGACGGAGCTAGTTAGCGTCTCTAACTAGACAGACGAAAGGCATGGTGCATGACCCAGCCACGGCTCTGGAACGACGTGGACGACTACTTCACCGCTCTCCTCGCCCCACCCGACGACGCCCTGGCCGCCGCGCTGCGCGACAGCGACGCCGCCGGCCTGCCGCACATCAACGTCTCCCCGACCCACGGCAAGCTGCTTCATCTTCTCGCCGTGATCCAGGGCGCGCGCCGCATCCTGGAGATCGGCACTCTCGGCGGCTACAGCACCATCTGGCTGGCCCGTGCCCTTCCGGCGGACGGCAGCCTGATCACCCTGGAGTACGCCGAGCGGCACGCGGAGGTGGCCCGCCGCAACCTCGCCCGGGCCGGCCTCGACAAGATCACCGAGGTGCGCGTGGGCCCCGCCCTGGACTCCCTGCCGAAACTGGCCGACGAGCACGCCGAGAATCCCGACCCCTTCGACCTCGTCTTCATCGACGCGGACAAGGTGAACAACCCCCACTACGTGGAGTGGGCCGTCAGACTCACCCACCCCGGCAGCCTCATCGTCCTCGACAACGTCGTACGCGGCGGCGCGGTCGTCGACGCCGACAGCGATGCCCCGGACGTACGAGGCACGCGCGCGGCCCTCGAACTCTTCGCCTCCCACCCGAAGCTGGACGCCACGGCGATCCAGACGGTGGGCGTGAAGGGGTACGACGGTTTGGCGCTGGCGCGCGTACTGCCGTAGTACCGAACCACGCTCGGCCCTGTCCCACTTGGCCGTACTTCACTCGGCCGTACGTCACTCGGCCGTACGTCACTCGGCCTTACGTCACTCGGCCTCACGCCTCGTGGTAGAAGCCCACGTTCACGCTGCGCGGCCCGGTGCGGTCCTGGATGACGAGTTCACCGGAACCGCCCCGGGGCAGCTTGGCCGTCCCCCCGTACGGCAGGGGCTGCGGGACCCCGCCGACCAGCACCAGCCGCACCTGGGACGAGGGGTCGGCGTGCGAGCCCCGCAGCCACGTCACCTGCCATGTCCCGTCGGGCCCGCACAGGAACTCCAGATGCACCCGCGAGACGAACAGCCAGTCGTCGGGCGTCGCGAGGCGGCAGAAGCCCCGGTCCCGCCCCACCCGCATCACGGCACCCGGCTCGCTGGGCGAATCGGCCATCTGCATCCCGGCCGTCGCACCCGCGTCCGCCGCGGACACCGTGGCCATGGTGAGTTCGAGCACGTGCGCTCCTTCAGTTCCCGCAGTCCAATGGTCGTGCACCGGGGCGCGCTTGACGCACCGGCGACGTACCGCGGCCGAATGATAGATCGCCCGGCCGCAGGCCGTCCGGCACAATAAACGCATGACCGAGCGAAAACCTCCCGGGGTCAGCTTCGAGTCCTGGGTCGACAAGCAGATCCGCGAGGCGGAGGCGCGCGGGGAGTTCGATCAGCTTCCCGGTGCAGGCAAGCCGCTGCCGAGCGGCACCGACACGTCGTACGACGAACTGTGGTGGATCAAGCAGAAGATGGCCCGCGAAGGCCTGTCCGTGCTGCCGCCGACCCTGGCGTTGCGCAAGGAGGCGGAGGACGCGCTGGCCCGCGCCTCACAGGCTCCTTCGGAGCGCGTGGTGCGGCAGATCGTCACGGAGATCAACGCGAAGATCCGCGAGATGATGTTCAAGCCGCCGCCGGGTCCTCCGCTGGGGCTGAAGCCGTACGACGTGGAGGAGATCGTGCGGGAGTGGCGCGAAGGGCTCCGCCGGAAGGGCGGTTCGTAACCGCGGGTTCCGTTGAGGAGAGCGTCGGTGCGCTTGCTGAAGGGGGCATAGAGGAGGCGGACGGCGTTGAAGCGGCCTTGCACGTAGATGCCCTTGGGGTGGCTGAGTGTCCGGAAGCCCTCGATGCCGTGGTACTGGCCCATCCCGCTGGCGCCGACGCCGCCGAAGGGGAGGTCGTCCTGCCCGACGTGCATGATGGTGCCGCTGATGGTGACGTTGCCGGAGGTCGTGCGGTCGAGAACCTTGCGCCGGTCCGTGTCGTCCTCGCCGAAGTAGTAGAGCGCGAGCGGTCGTGGTCGTGCGTTGACGTGGTCGATGGCCTCGTCGATGTCGCGGTAGGGGAAGACCGGGAGGATGGGGCCGAAGATCTCCTCGTGGGCGATGCGCATCTCGTCGGTGACGCCGAGCACGACGGTCGGTGCGAGGGTGTGCGGGCGGTGGGCGGCCTCGCCCGGCCGGTGACCGACCTCGTGGTTCGACGAGGCAGGCGGCCTGGCTCCCTCCGACGGAGCGGTCGTCGTGGCGCGACAGCGACGTGACGGTCACCGGCGACACCGAGCTGGCCGCCCGCTTCCTCGACGCCGTCAACGTCATCTGACCGGGGCTGCGCCCCCGAGCCCCCCGACAGGTCGTGTTCTCGGCTGCGGGTTCGTTGGGGCTGAGCGCCCCGTGCCCCGCGCCCCTTACGGGGCGCGGGGCACGGAGGGTGGGGGAGTTCACATGCGCAGGAGTCGTTCCGCAAGTTCGCGGTAGTCGCGCAGGGCTAGTCGTAGCTGCTCGGTGTCGGCCTTCTCGTCGCCGGTGGTCTGCCAGGACGTACGCAGGGTGCGGCGGCGCTGGGTGACGGCGTCCGTGAAGCGTGCCGCGACCTCCTCCAGCACCTGGTCGGCCTCCTCGAGGGACTCCTGCGGCCCGTCGACGAATCCGGTGACCGCGTGCTGAAGCCGCAGCGTCCACTTGTCGGCCTCGTCGTGCGACATCAGCCGCCCGCCGGAGACACCGATGGCAGTGTTGTCGACCTTGTCGGCCATTTTCCTCAACTCCCCTTCGCATGGCGCCTGTTGAACGCCCACGGTGAGTGCAGACGTTCGCCGAGGCGCTCGGAGCGGGTGAGGGCGGGCGCTTCGTCCGCCCGGCGCCGTGCCGTGTCCTCGCGTCCCGGTGCCACCAGGTCGTCGAAGAGGGCGCGGGCCTCGATCATGGCCTCGCGGAGTTCCTCCGTACCGGTGCGGCTCTCGTCGCCGCCCGCGACGGGCGCGTGCGCGGCCCGGTGGATGCGCCGGTAGCCATGGACGTGGGGTGCGTGGTGCACGGAGAGCGCGGCGAGCTGCTCGTCGTAGCGGTCGTCGGCCGGGTAGCCGCGGGCGCCGGCCAGTTCGCCGAGCAGCCGGTCCGCCTCGGCCACGGCCTCCCGCGGCGAGTCGACGAACCGCTCCTGGGCGGCGGCCCAGCGAGCCTCGTACCGCTCGCGCGCCGCGGGCTCCAGCGGCTGCCTGCGCAGCGAACCGTGCCGCCTCACACGGTCCGAGAGTTCGCGTTCGGCGGCCTTGGCGTCGCCGTCGTGCTGGGCGACGGCCCGGTCGTACTCGGGCCCGAAGCGCCGCCGCAGATTCCGCTCGCCGCCGCCCGCTCCGCGGGACATGACGAACCAGGCGACCGCGCCGACGACGATGACCGCCGCGACCACGATGAGAAGGATGATCACGCCTGTGGACATGGAATACCTTCCGGGTTGTCGACCCAATGGGCCTGTTCCCTGGCCGGGTTGCCCTCAGGACGGCACCCAAACGACTCCGCCGTACGGCAAGTACGCCAAGTCAAGTACGGCAAGTTCGGCAAGAAGCTCGTCAGGGCGGGCCCGCAGGTAATCGGCTTGCGGACGGCATACGACACCTCGTCACAATGCCCGCCATGACCACGCGTACCGCGACGTCCTGGACCGTCGCCCCCGAGCCCTTCGACTCCCCCGCCGCGGCGGCCCTCTGGCGCGCGTACTACACGGAGGTCAGCGACCGCTGGTATCTGCTCCATCGCGGACACGCCACCGACCCCGCCGAGCTGGAACGTGAGATCGCCGCCGACACCGGGGCCGAATTCGCCCCGCCCACCGGGACGTTGCTGATCGCACGGTACGGCGGCGATCCGGCCGGCATGGCGGGCGTGCGTCTGCGCGACGCGACCACGGGCGAGCTCAAGCGGGTCTTCGTACGGGAGGACCTGCGCGGCAAGGGCGGCGGTGCCGTCCTCCTCGCGGCGGCCGAGGAGGCGGCCCGCGGACTCGGCGCCGAGCGGATCGTCCTCGACACCCGCGGGGATCTGGTCGAGGCACGCGCGCTGTACGCCCGGCACGGGTACGCGGAGACGGAGGCGTACAACGACGACGTGTACGCCGAGCACTGGTTCGCCAAGCACCTGACCACACGGGTCAGCGACTGCCCCACACCGACACCGACACCGCAGGGCTTCGACCCGACCGTTTCACCGTGACCGGCACCCGCCGACACGTATTCTCCACAAGAAACACACAAGAGACACACGAGAGACGCATGAGAGGCAAGTGATACGTCCATGTCCCAGCAGATCTACATCAACCTGCCGGTGAAGAAACTGGAGACGACGAAAGCGTTCTGGAGCGGGCTGGGTTTCGCCTTCGACGACCAGTTCTCCGACGAGCAGGCGGCCTGCCTGGTCATCAGCGACTCGATCCGCGTGATGTTACTCGCCGAGGCGCGGTTCACGGAGTTCACGAAGAAGGCCGTGGCGGACGCCTCCACCACCACCGAGGTCATCCTGTCGCTGGGCGCCGACAGCCGTGCGCGGGTCGACGAGCTCGCCGACGCCGCCCTCGCGCACGGGGGTTCGCCCGCGAGTGACGCGCAGGACCACGGCTTCATGTACGGCCGCTCCTTCCAGGACCCGGACAACCACCACTGGGAGGTCATGTGGATGGATCCGGCCGCCGCCGAGACCTCCGGCTGAGCCGAGGTCGGGCTGACGGCCGAGCCGACTGATCCCGCCCCCGGCCTCGCGGCGGCTCAGGACACGCCCTGAGCCGCCTGCCCCACCGGCCTGCCCGCCGTTCCGCCATGCGGGCGTTCCGCGTCGGAGCCGCACATCTCCGCGTTCAGTTCCTTGATCAGCTGGACGAGGTCGGTGGGGCGGTCGGGGGTCCACCAGTCGCCCAACAGCTCGGCGAGGGATTCCTCGCGGGCCCTGGCCAGCTTCTCGGCCACCTCGTGGCCCTGGGCGGTGAGGACGAGGTCGAGGCCCTCACGCACAGCCAGGCGACGTTCCTCGACCTGGCGGGCCGCCTCCATGATGACGTTCAGCGGGACGGCGCTGCGCTCGGCGAGAACGGCCGGCTCGGCCCAGCCGTAGTGCCGGATGCGCAGCAGCAGCCAGCTCGCCGCGGGCAGCAGGTCGTAGCCGGCGCGGGCGGTGATCTTCTCGTAGATCTCCCGCCGTCCCTCGCGCGTACCGAGCAGGGACAGCGCACGGCAGACCTCGTCGTACGACGAGCGCTCCACCGGATTGCTGGCCAGCGTCTCCGTGACGTCGGGCGCCGTGACCGAGGCGCGCAGCTTGTCCTCGCGCAGGAACCAGGCCAGGACGAAGCCGACAGCGGCGACGGGAGCCGCGTACAGGAAGACGTCCGTGATCGCCGAGGCGTACGCCTGAACCGTCGACAGGCGCAGCGCGCCCGGGAGTTCGGCGATGCCACGCGGGTCGCGCCCGAGGCTGTCCGGACTGACACCGGGCGGCAGCGGCTGCCCGCCGAGCGCGGCCGTCAGCTTGTCGGCGAGGCGGCTCGCGAAGATCGTCCCGAAGATGGCGACGCCGAACGAGGCGCCGATGGAGCGGAAGAAGGTGGCACCGGAGGTGGCGACGCCGAGATCCTCGTACGAGACGGCGTTCTGCACGATCAGTACGAGGACCTGCATGACCAGGCCGAGACCGAGGCCGAACACGAGGAAGTACGCGCTCATCTCACCCGTGGAGCTGTTCTCGTCGAGCTGGTGGAGCAGGATCAGGCCGAGCGTCGTCACGCCCGTGCCCGCGATCGGGAACACCTTCCAGCGGCCGGTACGGCTGACGATCTGGCCGGACACGGTCGAGGAGAGCAGCAGACCGGCCACCATCGGCAGCATGTGCACACCGGACATGGTGGGCGAGACACCCTGGACGACCTGGAGGAACGTCGGCAGGTACGTCATCGCGCCGAACATCGCGAAGCCCACGATCAGGCTGATCACGGCGGAGAGGGTGAAGGTCCGGATGGCGAAGAGTTTCAGCGGGAGTACGGGCTCGGCGGCCTTCCGTTCGACGGACACGAAGGCCACGGTCAGTGCGACGGCCAGCACGGCGAGGCCGATGATCTGCGGCGATCCCCAGCCCCAGGTGGTGCCGCCGAGCGAGGCGACGAGGACGAGTGAGGCGGCGACGGACGCGATCAGCAACGTACCGAGGTAGTCGATCGTGTGCTTCCGCGTGCGGACCGGGATACGCAGGACGGTCGCGATGACGGCGAGCGCGACCACTCCGACGGGAAGATTGATGTAGAAGACCCAGCGCCAGCTCAGATGCTCGGTGAACAGCCCGCCGAGCAGCGGGCCGAGCACACTGGTCGCACCGAAGACGGCACCGAACAGCCCCTGGTACTTGCCCCGTTCGCGGGGCGAGACGATATCGCCGACGATCGCCATCGACAGCACCATGAGCCCGCCGCCGCCGAGGCCCTGGAGGGCCCGGTAGCCGATCAGCTGGGGCATGTTCTGCGCCATTCCGCACAGCGCGGAGCCGACCAGGAAGATCACGATCGCCGTCTGGAACAGTTTCTTGCGTCCGTACTGGTCGCCGAGCTTGCCCCACAGCGGAGTGGCGGCCGTGGCGGCGAGCAGATACGCCGTCACGACCCACGACAGGTGGTCCAGGCCGCCGAGTTCGCTGACGATGGTCGGCAGCGCGGTCGACACGATCGTCTGGTCAAGGGCCGCGAGCAGCATGCCCAGCAGAAGGGCGCCGATCGAGACGAGTACGCCGCCCCGCAGATGCTCCTGACCGGGGGCGCCGCGCGTGTGGTCGCGGGTGGGGCGCGTGTGGTCCCCGTGCCCTGTCTCGCCTGCGTTCGTGCCGTACGCATCCTCGGCCATGTAGACCTCCCGGCCGCGAGAGTCCCTTGGGTCCCCTTGTCCTTCCATCCTGGTTGGTGTGACCGGTTATGGCCTGTTGAATCCACCGAGGAGTTCGGGATTCCGGGGGTAACAGGGAGAACGTGTGGAGGAGGTCTGCATAATCACAGGAGTTCGTTTGGGGAGGGATCAACACGTGAGTGACCGGAGCGTGCACGTCTGTCCGGAATGCGGGGTGCCCCGAGAGCCAGGGGGTGCGCCGTCGTGCGAATGCGCCCAGCGGGCGAGAGACGCACTCCGGGAGACCCGCTCCGCGGAGGCGGCTGCGGCGGAGGATTTCGATGCGTTGCGAATACGGCCCTATGTGGACCTGGAGGCGGTTGAGGGCGGCGTAGGCGAGGGGGCGGCTGCGGTCTCGGCCGAGTCCGGGGCCGGGGACGGGGCC
>NZ_JAAKZY010000016.1 GCF_011045015.1 Streptomyces scabichelini
GTGTACCAACACCGGGCCGTATGCCCACCCTGCGACGGGCTGACGCACCGGCCCACGACCCCGCACCCCCCACCGGACCCCAGGGGCGCGGGGAACTGCGCGACCAGCCACCCACACACCCGCACCCAACAACGAACACCCCCTCCACAACCCCGGATACTGGACGGTAATGTCGCCACCCGCCGGACGGCGACAGCGCGAAGGGGCCCTCATGGCGACGGACACCGACCGATGGCAGCGAATGTGGAGCCACCGCGAGCACCTGCTCAAAGTGGCCCGGCGCAGGTCGATGAGCCTGGAGGACGCCGAAGACGCCGTACACGAAGCGATGCTGCGCGCCGCGGAACGCCCGGACCTCGACGACGAACGCCTCGCGGCCTGGCTGACGACGGTGACGATGCGCCTGTGCGTCGACCGCCACCGGCAGGTGAACCGCGAGGCCGAGGTACGCACCAGCCCCATCCTGATCGCCCCCGGACCGATACCGGTCGAGGAGGCGGTATGCGACCGCGCCGAGGCCAAGTGGCTAGCGGTACGCAGCGGCGAACTGCCCGCCCGCCAAGCGGAAGCGCTCCGCCTGAAGTCCGAGGACCTGGACGTCGGTGAGGTCGCCCTGAAGATGGGTCTGAGCTACCGAACGGTCGAGTCACTGCTGGCCCGAGCCCGAAGAACGCTGCGCAACTCGCTGGCCGGAACCCTCGGCCTCGCCCTGTTCCTGTGCGGCCGCGGCAGGCCCCGAGCCGGCGGGCACGCCCAGGCCGTGGCGGTGGCGTCCACGGCGGCGACCCTGGCGGTGGCGGGCCTGGTCCTGCCGCACGCGAACGACTGGAGCGGTGACCGCCCGCAACCGCAGCCCGCCGTCTCAGAGCCCGCGGAGGCGCTCCGGCCGGACGGCGACGGCGAGAGCCGGACGCAGAATCCGGGCGGCGCGCGCGAACATTCGGCCACGACAGCGTCGGGCCCAGAGAGCACGGACTCACCCGACGACCGGCCACTCGTACCGCTGCCCGTGTCCGTGCCATCCCTGCCGGAGGTCTCACTCTCACCCCTGCCCGAACTGCCGGCCCCGGAGGTGCCCCGACTGCCACAAGCACCGCGACTGCCATCGGTACCGAGCGCGAGCGCGCCCGACGCCCCGGACCTGCCGGAGATACCCGCACCGACCGACGCACCCACGCCCAGCGGCGTACCCACCCTGACCACACTCCCGTAGACCCCGTTAGGCCTCGTCAAAAAAATCTCCCCCTCACCGCGACGGACCCCCCGCCCCTCCCCGTAGAGCAGATGTCGGAGCTGCTCCACGGCTGAAGGGCGGAACGGATGGGTGTCGAGATCTGTGTGGAAGGGCTGACCAAGTCCTTCGGGCACCAGGTCATCTGGCAGGACGTCTCGCTGACGCTGCCCGCCGGGGAGGTCTCGGTCATGCTCGGCCCCTCGGGGACGGGCAAGTCCGTGTTCCTCAAGACGCTCGTGGGGCTGTTGAAGCCGGAGCGGGGCTCCATCACGGTCCAGGGCCGGGACATCACCAGGCTCCGCGAGCACGACCTGTACGAGGTACGGAAGCTGTTCGGCGTGCTGTTCCAGGACGGCGCGCTGTTCGGCTCGATGAACCTGTACGACAACATCGCCTTCCCGCTGCGCGAGCACACCCGTAAGCCGGAGAGCGAGGTCCGGCGGATCGTCCTGGAAAAGATGGACATGGTCGGGCTGATCGGCGCCGAGGGAAAGCTGCCCGGCGAGATCTCGGGCGGCATGCGCAAGCGCGCGGGGCTCGCCCGAGCCCTGGTCCTCGACCCCGAGATCATCCTCTTCGACGAGCCGGACTCGGGCCTCGACCCCGTACGCGTGGCCTACCTCAACCAGCTGATCGTCGACCTCAACGCCCAGATCGACGCGACCTTCCTGATCGTCACGCACGACATCGCCTCGGCCCGCCAGGTGCCGGACAACATCGGGTTGTTGTTCCGCCGCGAACTGGTCATGTTCGGGCCCCGCGAAAAGCTGCTGACGAGCGACGAGCCGGTCGTACGGCAGTTCCTGAACGGCCGGATGCAGGGGCCGATCGGCATGGCGGAGGAGAAGGACGCCGCCCAGGTGGAGCAGGAGCTGGCGCAGCTCGGTGACCACCAGGGCACAGAGACACCCGGCAGTCAGGTCATGACTCCCCGCCTGCTGCCGGGCCCAGGCATCATCCGCCCACCCCGCTGGCAGGCGATCGCGAGACGCGAGGCGGAGCTGAGCCGGCGCAGGGAGGTGGCCGACGCATGAGCCTGTCGCCGACCGGAGCGCTCAGGCAGTCCGGCAACCTGTTCGCGATGGCCCTGGACGTCCTGCGGACCATGCCCCGACGGCCCTTCCAGGCAAGGGAGTTCATCCAGCAGGCCTGGTTCGTCGCCAGCGTGACCATCCTGCCGACGGCCCTCGTCTCGATTCCGTTCGGGGCGGTCATCGCGCTGCAGATCGGCAGCCTGACGCGGCAGTTGGGCGCCCAGTCGTTCTCGGGTGCCGCCTCGGTGCTCGCCGTGCTGCGCGAGGCCTCGCCGATCGTGACCGCGCTGCTGATCGCGGGCGCGGGCGGCACGGCGATCTGCGCGGACCTCGGGGCCCGCAAGATCCGCGACGAGATCGACGCGATGCAGGTGCTGGGCATCGACCCGATCCACCGCCTGGTCGTGCCGCGCGTGCTGGCCTCGATGCTGGTCGCCGTGCTGCTCAACGGGCTGGTGTCGGTCGTCGGCGTCGCGGGCGGCTACTTCTTCAACGTCATCCTGCAGAACGGCACACCGGGCGCGTACCTCGCCTCCTTCACCACCCTCGCCCAGCTCTCCGACCTCTGGGCGGCCGAGATCAAGGCCCTCGTCTTCGGAGCGATCGCCGCGATCGTCGCCTCGTACAAGGGACTGACCGCGAAGGGCGGGCCGAAGGGCGTCGGCGACGCGGTGAACCAGTCGGTGGTGATCACCTTCATGTTGCTGTTCGTGACGAACTTCGTGATGACCGCCGTGTACTTCCAAGTCGTCCCGCAGAGGGGGTAGTCGATGCGGCTCATACGAATCGTGCGACGCCCCCTCGACCGCCCACTCCGCTCCCTCGAAGAGCTGGGTGCCCAACTCGTCTTCTACGGCCGCTCGTTGGCGTGGACGGGCCGCACCCTGCGCCGCTACAAGAAGGAGATCCTGCGGCTGCTGGCCGAGGTGAGCTTCGGGCGCGGCGCGCTCGCCGTGGTCGGCGGCACGGTCGGTGTCATCGCCTTCCTGTCGTTCTTCACCGGCACGGAGGTCGGTCTTCAGGGGTACGCGGCGCTCAACCAGCTCGGCACGTCCAACTTCGTGGCGTTCCTGTCGGCGTACTTCAACACCCGGGAGATCGCTCCACTGGTGGCCGGGCTGGCGTTGTCCGCGACGGTCGGCGCCGGGTTCACGGCGCAGCTCGGCGCGATGCGGATCAGCGAGGAGACCGACGCCCTCGAAGTCATGGGCGTGCCCTCGCTGCCGTTCCTGGTGACGACCCGGATGATCGCCGGCTTCGTCGCCGTCATCCCGCTGTACGTGGTCGGGCTGCTGTCCTCGTACTTCGCCGCCCGAACCATCACCACCGGCTACTACGGGCAGTCGGCGGGCACGTACGACCACTACTTCCAGCAGTATCTGCCGCCGGTCGACGTGTTCTGGTCCTTCGGCAAGGTGATCGTCTTCGCCGTCCTGATCATCCTGGTGCACTGCTACTACGGCTACTACGCGAGCGGCGGCCCGGCGGGCGTCGGCGTCGCGGTGGGCCGCGCCGTGCGGACCTCGATCGTCGCCATCAACATCCTGGACTTCTTCCTGAGCCTCGCGATCTGGGGCGCCAACACGACCGTACGGATCGCGGGGTGAGCGCCATGAGAGTCGCGAGTGTCGCAAGGGCATGGCGGCTGCGGTTGTACGGGCTCGTGTTCCTCACCGTGCTCGCGCTGCTGCTGTCGCTCGCCGTGGCCGTCTACCAGCAGGCGTTCACCCCGGTCGTACGCGTCACGCTGGAGGCCGACAGCCTCGGCAACCAGCTCGATCCGCGCGCCGACGTCAAGCTGCGCGGTCTGCTGGTCGGTGAGGTGCGCGCGGTGCGGGCCGACGGCGAGAAGGCCACGCTGGACCTCGCGCTCAAGCCGGAGCACGTCGCGCACATCCCCTCGGACGTGCACGCGCGGCTGCTGCCCAAGACGCTGTTCGGCGAGAAGTACGTCGACCTCGTGGCGCCCCGGGGCGCGTCCGCCCGGCCCATCCGTGCCGGGGACGTCATCACTCAGGACCGTACGAAGGTCGGCATCGAGTTGCAGCAACTGCTGAACGATCTGCTGCCGTTGCTGCGTACCGTGCAGCCGGGCAAGCTCAACTCCACGCTCTCGGCGTTCTCCACGGCGCTGGAGGGCCGCGGGGACCGGATCGGCGACAACCTCGTCCGCGTCGAGGACTATCTGCGCCGCCTCAACCCGCACATGCCGTCCCTGAAGGAGGACATCGCACGGTTCGCCGACGTCGCCGAGGTGTACGGCGACGCGGCGCCCGACCTGATGAAGATCCTGCGCAACACCGTGACCACCAGCCGCACCCTCGTCGAGAAGCGGGACCAGCTGGCCGCCGCGCTCACCGCGACCACCGGCGTCGCGGGCACCGCGGACGACTTCCTCGACGAGAACGGCGACCGGCTGATCACCCTCGGCCGGGTCTCCCGCCCGACGCTGGCGCTCTTCGCCCGCTACTCGCCCGAGTACCCCTGCCTGTTGGAAGGCCTGGTACGGCAGGAGGAGGCCGCGGAGGAGGCGTTCCGGGGCGGCGAGATGCACATCACCCTCGAGGTCGTCCGGCAGCGGCCCGCGTACGAGCCGGGTGAGGAGCCGCGCTACGGCGAGCGGTCCGGGCCCGACTGCAGAGGTCTGCCTCATCCGCGGGTGCCCGCACCGCCCAGGAAGCTCAACGACGGTACGTCGTCGGGTAGTTCGAGCGGACTGCCCGGCGGGATCGATGTGTCCGCCACCGAGGCCGAGCAGCGCGCGGTCGGCTCGCTCGTGGCGCCCGTCCTGGGAGTGCCCGCCGACGAGGTGCCGCCGGTGGCGACCCTGCTGTTCGGTCCGATGGCGCGCGGGACGGCGGTGAGCGTCGCATGAGCACAGGACGTACGAAGGCGCCGGGAGCTCGGCAGGCCGCCGCGCCGCTCGTCAAGTTCAGCCTCTTCGCGGCGGTGACGATCCTGGCGACAGCCCTGCTCGCCGCCACCATCGTCAACATCTCCTTCACCCCCGAGCACACGTACCGCGCGGTGTTCAGCGACGTCACGGGCCTGGAGGAGGGCGACGACATCCGGGTGGCCGGGGTGCGGGTCGGCGAGGTCGAGGGCATCCGGATCAAGGACCGTACGCGGGCGGAGGTGAGCTTCACGGTCAGCGCGGACCGGCCGCTGCTGCGGAGCACCGGCGCGGTCGTCCGCTACCGGAACCTGGTCGGTCAGCGGTACATCGCGCTGACCGAGGGCGCGGGCGACGGGACACGGCTGCGGCCCGGCGGCACGATCCCGCTGGCGCGGACCCGGCCCGCGCTGGATCTCAACGCGCTGCTGAACGGCTTCAAGCCGCTGTTCGCCGCGCTCAGTCCGAAGGACGTCAACCAGCTCGCCACCGAGATCATCAAGACGCTTCAGGGCGAGGGCGGCACCGTCAACAGCCTGCTCGCGCACACGGCTTCGCTCACGACCACGCTCGCGGGCCGTGACCAGCTGATCGGCTCCGTGATCGACAACCTCAACACCGTGCTGAAGACGCTCGACAAGCGCGGCGCCCGCTTCTCCGGACTGCTGGGGCAGCTGCGGCGGGTGATCTCCGGGCTGTCCGCCGACCGCAAGCCCATCGGCGACTCGCTGGTGAGCATCGGCGATCTGACCGCGGCCACCTCGGGGCTGCTGGAGGACGCCCGCCCACCCCTGAAGGACGACATCACCGAGCTGACCGATCTGACCGGAACGCTGAACAGGAACGAGAAGACCGTGGAGGGCGTGCTGAAGCGGCTGCCGAACAAGCTCAACGAGCTGACGGGGACGGCGTCCTACGGCTCGTGGTTCAACTTCTACCTCTGTGACTTCGACGGCCGGATCGTGCTGCCGAAGACCAAGCAGGTACTCACTCCTGAGCTGCACGTGGCGAGGGCGAGGTGCGGCGCATGACCCGCAAGCACCGTCCGGAACCCCTGGTGAAGGTCCGCATCGACCCGCCGAAGCTGCCGAAGCCACGTCTTCCCCGCATACGGATACGTCGCCCGCGCCTGATCCCGTTCCGGGACCGGAACCCCGTCGTCATCGGCGCCGTCGGTCTCACCACCCTCGCCCTGCTGACCGCCGCCGCGTTCAACGCCGACAGCCTTCCGCTGATCGGCGGCGGCCGGACGTACAGCGCGGCCTTCTCGGAGGCGGGCGGGCTCAAGGCGGGCGACGAGGTGCGGATCGCCGGGGTCAAGGTCGGCAAGGTCGAGGAGGTCGACCTGGACGGCGACCACGTCAAGGTCACCTTCAAGGTCAAGGGCGAGCCGGGGTTCGGCACGGCGACCGGTGCGTCGATCCGGGTCAAGACGATCCTCGGCGCGAAGTATCTCGCGCTGCATCCGAAGGGGCCGGGGCAGCTGAAGCCCGGCAGCGAGATCCCGCTGCGGCGGACGGTCGCGGCGTACGACGTCGTGCAGGCCTTCAGCGATCTGACCACCACGACCGAGGAGGTCGACACGGAGCGGCTCGCGAAGGCGCTGGACACCATCTCCACCACGTTCCAGGACTCGCCCGCCGAGGTGCGGGCGTCCATCAAGGGGCTGTCGCGGATCTCCCGGACGGTGGCCTCGCGCGACAAGGCGCTGCGCGAACTCCTTGACCACGCGAACGGGGTCACAGGGGTGCTGGCCGAGCGGTCCGAGGACTTTTCCGCACTCGTCAAGGACGGCGACAAGCTCTTCAAGGAGATCAGCAAGCGGCGCAAGGCGATCCACAACCTGCTGAAGAGCTCCGCCGCACTCGGCATCGAGCTCTCCGGCCTGGTCGAGGACAACGAGAAGGAGATCGGGCCCGCCCTCAAGGGCCTCAACACCTTCGTGAAGATGCTCGAACGCAATCAGTCGAGCCTCGACCGGAGCGTCAGGCTGCTCGCGCCCTATGTGCGGGTGTTCAGCAACACCCTCGGCAACGGCCGCTGGTTCGACAGCTACATCCAGAACCTGGTCGCGGCTCCGGTGACGCCGCGGGCGGGAGGCTCCTCATGAAGACACCGCTGATGCATGGCAGTTCGCCGCTGACCCGCCGCCTGGCCCTGGTCATCACCCTGGCCGTGGTCGCCACGCTCGCCGTCGTGCTGTGGCCGCGCCCGGAGACCGTACGCGTGACCGCGTACTTCCCGCGCACTGTCGGCATCTACCCCGGCTCGGACGTCCGTGTCCTCGGGGTCCGGATCGGTGAGGTCAAGAAGATCACGCCGGAGGGCGAGCGGGTGCGGGTGGAGCTGGAGTACGAGGAGGGGCGCAAGGTGCCGGCCGACGCCAAGGCCGCGATCATCAACTCCTCGGTGGTCAGCGACCGTTACGTACAGCTGCTGCCGGTGTACCGGGAGGGCCCGGTGCTGCGGGACGGTGGCGTGATCCCCGAGTCGCGTACGGCCGTGCCGGTCGAACTGGACCGGATCTTCGACAGTCTGCACACCACGTCCGAGGCGCTCGGCCCGAAGGGGGCGAACGAAGACGGCTCGCTGTCACGGCTGTTGGGAGTGAGCGCCGACAACCTCGACGGGCAGGGCGCGAACCTGAACCGGACGGTCGAGGACCTTTCGAAGGCGGTCACGACCCTGTCCGACGGACGGGGGGACTTGTTCGGGACCGTACGGAACCTTCAGGTGTTCACGGCCGCGCTGGCGGCCGACGACAAGAGCGTGCGGTCGTTCAACAGCAGTCTCGCCAAGGTGGCGAAGCAGCTCGCCGGGGAGCGCAAGGACCTCGCGGCGGCGCTCAAGCACCTGGGGACGGCGCTCGGTGACGTGTCCGAGTTCGTGAAGGCGAACAAGAAATCGCTGACCTCGAACGTGAAGGGGCTCAGCAAGGTCACGAAGGTCCTTGTCGCTCAACGGGCCGCGCTGGAGGAGCTGTTGGAGGTCGCGCCGACCGGTCTCTCCAATCTCCAGAACGCCTACAACGCGTCCTCCGGCACCCTCGACACCCGCAACAACCCGGACGGGCCACAGGACCCGGCCGCACTGCTGTGCTCCCTGCTGAGGACGACCGGGGACGAGGCCGGCAGGAACCCCGACTGCGGGGACCTGGAGAAGCTCTTCGACTCCCTGCCCGAGGTGCCGCGGGCCCCGGCGGTGCCGAGCACGGGCACGGTCGACCGGACGCTCGGCGGGATTCTGGGGGCGAACGCATGAGAGGGCCGCGCATGAGCATGCCCCGCAAGGGCGGGGCCGTCGCCTGGGCGGCGATCGGTTCGCTGCTGCTGTCGGGCTGCGAGTTCAACGGCTGGTACGACGTGGAGCTGCCCGGTGGCGCCGCCGCGGACGGCCACGCCTATCACGTCACGGTCGAGTTCAGGGACGTACTCGACCTGGTGCCGCAGTCGGCGGTGAAGGTCAACAACGTCACCGTGGGCGCCGTCGAGAAGGTGGAGCTGGCCGGCTGGCACGCGCGGGTACGGCTGCGGGTCGCCGACTCGGTGAAGCTGCCCGGCAACGCGGTCGCCGAGCTGCGGCAGACCAGCATGCTCGGCGAGAAGTACGTGGCGCTGTCCGCCCCGCCGGACGCCGATCCCGTGGGCCGGCTCGGTGACGGAGACCGGATCCCGCTGTCCCGCAGCGGCCGCAACCCGGAGATCGAGGAGGTGCTGTCCGCCCTGTCCGCGCTCCTCAACGGCGGCGGAGTGGCCCAGCTCAAGACGATCACCGTGGAGCTCAACAAGGCTCTGGCGGGCCGGGAGAACCGGGTCAGGTCCCTGCTCAAGGAGCTGAACACGTTCCTCGGCGGCCTTGACGGGCAGCGCAAGGACATCGTGCGCGCGCTCAAGGGCATCGACCGGCTGGCCAAACGGCTCGGCAAGGAGAAGAAGACCATCGCCCGGGCCGTCGACACCATGCCGCCCGCACTGAAGGTCCTCGCCGACCAGCGACGCGATCTCACGAAGATGCTCACCGCGCTGTCGAAGCTCGGCAAGACGGGCACCAAGGTGGTCAACGCCTCGGGGGACGACACGGTCGCGAACCTGAAGCAGCTGAGGCCGATCCTGCAACAGCTCAACAAGGCGGGCGACGATCTGCCCAACTCCCTTGAGCTGCTGACCACTTACCCGTTCCCGCGCAATGCGGTGGACGCCGTCAAGGGCGACTACGTCAACCTCAAGGTGACCGCCGACCTCGACCTGGCGGGCATCTACGGCAACCTCGCCGACAAGCCCGGAGGGTCGGGCGAGGAGGACGAGGGCCGGGACGACGAGCCCGGGGTTCCGGACCTGCCAGGCCTCCCGGACGTGCCGGACGTACCACTGCCGACTGGGCTGCCGGACACCCCGGACACCCCTGATCTGCCGGATGCGCCCGTCGAGCCCTCTGCGCCCTCCGGCGGCGGCCCGCTGTGCCCACCGGTGTGCACCAGCAGCTATGCCGCCCACGGGACCTCGGGCTCAGACGGACTTCCGTCAGGGATCGACCTGGCGCTCGCGGAGCTCATGCTGAAGGGGATACAGCCGTGATCACACGTACGGTCAAGGCTCAGCTGCTCGCCTTCGCCACCGTCACCGCCGTCGGGGTGTCGTACGTCGGCGCCGAGTACACGGGCCTGGTGGACGAACTCCTCGACCGCGGTTACACCGTGCGGGCCGACTTCGCCGACTCCGGGGGCATCTTCCGCGGCGCCGAGGTCACATATCGCGGGGTGCCGGTGGGCCGGGTCGGCGCGCTGCGCTTGTCCGGCTCCGACGGCGTCTCGGTGTCGCTCGACATCGAGGGCGACGGGCCGCGCATCCCGGCGGACACCCTGGCCGTGGTGGCGAACCGTTCGGCGGTGGGCGAGCAGTACGTCGATCTGCAGCCGCGCGACTCCGGCGGCCCGTACCTGATGGACGGCAGCACGATCCCGCGCGACAGCACACGGGTTCCGCTGCCCGTCACGGACATGGTCCTCAGTCTCGACCGGCTGGTGACCTCGGTCGGCAAGGACGATCTGCGGGTCACCGTCGACGAGTTGGGCAAGGCCTTCTCCGGCACCGGACCGCCGCTGAGCAGACTGGTGGACTCGGGCAACTCGCTCGTCGAGTCGGCGTCCGACGCGCTCCCGCAGACGGTCTCGCTGATCGAGGACTCGCGGAAGGTCCTCAAGACACAGGCCGACCAGGGCTCGTCCATCAAGTCGTTCTCGCGCGATCTGGCGGCGCTCACCGCGGAGTTGAAGTCGAGCGACGGGGACCTGCGCAAGCTGATCGGGAATGCGACACCGGCCGCGCAGGAGGTCAACTCGCTGCTGAAGTCCACCAGTCCGGATCTGCCGGTCCTGCTGGCCAACCTGATCAGCGGCGGCCAGGTCACGCTGGCCCGGCTGCCCGGCGTGGAGCAGGCCCTGGTCACCTTCCCGGTGGTGGTCGAGGGCAGTTACACCGTCATCCCGGGCGACGGCACCACTCACTTCGGCCTGGTCGTGGGCGCCGACGACCCGCCGCCGTGCACCCAGGGATACGGGACGCGTCGGCGCGACCCCGCGGACACGAGCACGCGCCCGGCGAACACCGACGCGCGCTGCACCGCTCCGCGCGGCGGCGACACCTCGGTGCGCGGCGCGCAGAACGCCCCCGGTGCGTCGGCCGGTTCCGGTTCCGGCGGTGCGGGCCGGGCGGCGTACGTCGCGCCGTACGACCCGGAGACCGGCACCGCCACCGGCCCGGACGGAACGCCCGTCGAGATCGGCTCGACCGGCGGCCAACAGACCGTGTTCGGAAAGGAGTCGTGGCAATGGCTGCTAGTGGGACCGATGGCGTGATCGGGAAGCTGCGCGCGATGGGCGGGAGCGTCCTGGCAGCGGCCGGGCGGAGCGGGGCTGGGCGCTGCAGGGCGCCCCGTCAGGGGCGCGGGGCTGTGACATATGCGGCTCCGCCGCGTGGGCGCGACCAGCCACAGACGACCCGCACTCGTCATACCGCTCTTGCCGCGAAGCGCCCGCGCAGGGCCCTGTCGGCAGGACTCGCCGTGGCAACGGCAGTGACCACCGCGCTCACCATCTGGCTGAGCATCCAGTCGTACGAGCGGCACGAGGCGGACCAACGGCGCCAGGACATCCTCGCGGCGGCCCGCCAGTCCGCACTGAACTTCACCTCGCTCGACTACCGGCGCTACGACCGGGACAGCGGGAACGTGCTGAAGGGCGCCACCGGCGACTTCAAGGAGCAGTTCGCCGCGCAGACCGAGGAGTTGACCGCGCTGGTCGCCCGAAACAAGTCGGTGTCCGAGGGCCGTGTCCTCGATGCGGGCATCGTCCGGTCCGGCGAGCGCTCGGCCCGCGTTCTGGTGGTCGCCGACAGCAAGGTGACCAACACGGCCGTGCCCGACGGGGAGGCGCGCACCTACCGGCTGCAACTCGACCTCGTCCTCAAGGACGGTCGCTGGCTGACGTCCGACGTGGAGTTCGTCGGCTGACCGGGCTCCGCCCCGCCGTACAACCCGTGCCGTACGAACAGTGCCGTACGGCCAGTCCAGTGCCGTACGACCAGTAAGGAGCAAGACCGTGGCGAACCCGACCTCCCGAGCGCGCGGCACCGGCTCGCCCGCCCGCCGCACCCTGACGGCGGCCGCCCGCGCGGCGGCCAAGCGTGCGGAACGCGTCACCGGCGGCCCCGGGGCCCCGGCCACGGCCACGGCCACGGCCCCGACGGAAGCGGGCGCCGACACGACACCGCGACGGCCGACGGAGCAGAAGTCCGGGCCCACCTTGGTCATCGAGGCCCCGGACGGCTGGGACGACCCACCCGAGCCGTCACCGGAGTTGTTCGAGGGCGAGACCGAGAGCGGCTCCGGTACCGCGACAGGGCGATCCCGCGGGGGGCTGCTGACCGCGATCCTGTCCGTCCTGCTCGTGGCGGGTCTGGTCGCGGTCGCCGTGCTCGGGTGGCAGTACCGCGAGGGGCGGCGGGCCGAGGAGGCACGGGGGCAGGCGCTCACGGCCGCGCGCAAGGCGGCGCCCGTCGTGCTGTCGTACGACTACCGGCGTCTGGACCGTGACTTCACCGCGGCGCGCGCCCATCTCACCGGGGACTTCCGCGACGAGTACCGGAAGACCACGAAGACGGTGGTCGGGCCGACGGCCAGGAAGTACGAGGGGGTGGTGAAGGCCACCGTCGTGGAGCCCGTCGGCGGCGGCACTCCCGCGGCCTCGGTCGTGTCCGCCTCACCGGACAGGGCGGTGGTGTTGCTCTTCGTCAACCAGGTGACCAGGAGCACTCAGGTCTCGGGGCCGCGCGTGGATCTGAACCGGGTGCGGATGACGCTCGACCGCACCTCCGAGGGCTGGAAGGTGAGCGCCGTCGACGCGCTCTGAGCCCTCTCCCCGGCCATGCCCTCCGCGCAGCTCGCGCGGAGGGCATCTTTTTGCGACCGCTCTTGACAGGCCTCCCCCACTCCAGGCAGCCTTTCCATCAAGCAGAATTCATATTCCGTATTACGGAATCACAAATTTATCCTTTGGTCGGACCTCGATCTCGATACGGAAGGGAGCGCCGACCCCGATGCCGGGTTCTGAATGGGGCACAGCCGCAGACCAGCGCTTCAACGTCAACCTGTCGATCCTCTTCACGGAACTCCCGCTCCTGGAGCGCCCCGCGGCCGCCGCCGAGGCGGGCTTCACCGCGGTCGAGCTGTGGTGGCCCTGGGTCGACTCGCCCACCCCGGAGCGGTCCGAACTCGATGCCCTGAAGCAGGCGATCGAGGACGCGGGCGTCCGGCTGACGGGCCTGAACTTCTACGCCGGGCAGTTGCCGGGCCCGGACCGGGGCGCGCTGTCGATCCCGGGCGAGGAGTCGGAGAGGTTCCGCGCGAACGTCGACGTGGCGGCGGACTTCGCCCGGTCCCTGGGCTGCAAGGCGCTCAACGCGCTGTACGGCAACCGGGTCGAGGGCGTGGACCCGGCCGAGCAGGACGCACTCGCCCTGCGGAATCTCGTGCTCGCGGCCCGGGCTGCCGACCGGATCGGCGCGATCCTGCTGATCGAGACTCTCAACCAGCCGGAGTCGCCGTACTACCCGCTGGTGTCCGCCCCGGCCGGCATCGGCATCGTCGACAAGGTCAACGAGGCGTCCGGCCTCGGCAACGCCAAGTTCCTCATGGACCTCTACCACCTGTCCATGAACGGCGAGGACCTGCCGTCGGTGATCGAGCGATACGCCGCGAAGACCGGCCACGTCCAGATCGCCGACAACCCGGGCCGCGGCGCCCCCGGCACGGGAACGCTGCCGCTGGAGGACCTCCTCGGCCGGCTGAGGAAGGCGGGTTACGAGGGCTGGGTGGGCCTGGAGTACAAGCCGGGCGACCGCCCCAGCGCCGAGGCCTTCGGGTGGCTGCCGCGCGAGGCGCGCGCCGCCCGCTGAGCGGCAACTCACCGACGTAGCAAGGCATTTCAGAGAGGCACCCTCATGAGCAGCAATCTTCCCAAGGTCGCGCTTCCCAAGGTCGCGTGGATAGGCCTCGGCATCATGGGCTCCCCCATGTCCGAGAACCTGGTCAAGGCGGGTTACGACGTCACCGGCCACACCCTGGAGCAGGACAAGCTCGACCGTCTGGCCGCCGCCGGTGGGACCGCGGCCGGTTCCATCGCCGAAGCCGTGCGGGACGCCGATGTCGTGATCACGATGGTGCCGGCGTCACCGCAGGTCGAGGCCATCGCGTACGGCCCTGACGGCATCCTGGAGAACGCGAGGCCGGGCGCCCTGCTGATCGACATGTCCTCCATCACCCCGCAGACCTCCGTCGACCTGGCCAAGGCCGCGGCGGCGAAGGGCATCCGCGTCCTGGACGCCCCGGTATCCGGCGGCGAGGCGGGCGCAGTCGAGGCCGTGCTGTCCATCATGGTCGGCGGCGGGCAGGCCGACTTCGACGAGGCGAAACCGATCTTCGAGGCGCTCGGCAGGACCATCGTGCTCTGCGGCCCGCACGGCTCCGGCCAGACCGTGAAGGCCGCGAACCAGCTGATCGTCGCCGTGAACATCCAGGCTTGCGCCGAGGCCGTCGTCTTCCTGGAGAAGTCGGGCGTCGACCTGAAGGCCGCCCTCGACGTCCTGAACGGCGGCCTCGCGGGCTCCACCGTGCTGACGCGCAAGAAGGACAACTTCCTGAACCGCGACTTCAAGCCGGGCTTCCGTATCGACCTCCACCACAAGGACATGGGCATCGTCACGGACGCCGCCCGCAACGTCGGCGCCGCACTGCCGGTCGGCGCCGTGGTCGCACAGCTCGTCGCCTCGCTGCGTACGCAGGGCGACGGCGGCCTGGACCACTCCGCGCTGCTGCGCGCGGTCGAGCGCCTGTCCGGCGCGCGGGTCTGACACGCCGATACCGCCGGCCGATACGACCAGCCGATACCGCGACCCGATAGCGCCACCCGATAACTCCGGGCGGCGCCGCCGCCGACATCTGTCCTGTCGCGCCCAGGTGGCGGCGCCGCCCGGACCACACACCACATCACGCAGAGAGAGCGCCGAGCACGGACGGTTCCGTGTTCGGCGCTCCCTGTGTCCCGCCCGTACTCCACCGGGCGTACGCCGCCTACGGAACCCTCAAATCAAGCTCTGAACACTGCTCCGGGGGCTTCAACTCTCCCTGGGTCCGGGCACATCCTCAGCACATGAGGCCCGCCGGCACGGGGGCGGCGGGCCTCGGCTCGGGGGAGCCATGAGCAGCGGTGCGACGGCCACAGGGGAGTTGAAGCCCCTGCGCCGCCGCACCGCTGCGGTCGCTCCCGTCTTGTCACCAGCTGATTCCGGCTGTTACCAGCTGATTCCGGCCGCCACCGGCCGGTGGTCGCTGCCGGTGGCCGGCAGCACCCATGAGCTCTCCGACTCCACGCCGCGGACCAGGATCTGGTCGATCCGCACCACCGGGAACTTCGCCGGCCAGCTGAAGCCGAAGCCGTCCCCGGCCACGTCCTGGGCCGAGCGCAGCTGCGAGGTGAGGCCGTCGAACGCGCGGTCGTCCATGGTGCCGTTCAGGTCTCCGAGCACCACCACCCGCTCGTTCCGCTCGGCGGCGACGGCCTCGCCGAGCGCCTGCGCGTTTCTGTCCCGCCCGTCCGTCGAGAAGCCCGTTCTGGGATTCACCCGTGCCGACCCCAGGTGGGCCACATACACCGCCAGCGGACCCTGGTCCGTGGCCACCGTGGTGCGCAGCGCCCGGTTGTAGGCCATCTTGACCTCGGGCGGCTTGGTGTCCCCCAGCGGCCCGACGTCCTGCTCGATGTCGACCGGCCTGGTGTCCGACAGCGGCAGCTTGCTCCACAGCCCGACCGTGCCCTGCACCGTGTGGTACGGGTACGTCTTCGCCAGCTCCTTCTCGTACGTGCCCCTGGCCTGCTCGGTCATCTCCTCCAGGGCCAGCACGTGCGCGCCGGAGGCGGCCAGGTCGCGGGCGGTGCCGGCCGGGTCGGGGTTGTCGGCGCCGACGTTGTGGCTGGCCACGGTGAGGTCGGTGCCGGGGTGGGACTTGTCGATGAGCAGCGCGCCGAAGAGGTTCAGCCACACCATGACCGGCAGCAGCAGCGCGACCACCGCGGAGGCGGAGCGGCGCCACAGCGCCCCGGCCAGCAGCACCGGGATGAACAGGCCGAACCACGGCAGGAGGGTCTCCACCAGGCTGCCGAGGTTTCCGATCCCGTTCGGGATCTTGGCGTGCAGCAGCATGAACAGGGTGAGGAGCAACGCCAGTGCCGCGAGGACCAGGCCGCGCTTCCAGGGCCCCGGCCGGGAGCCGAGGTGGATCGCCCGGCGGATGCCCGCTGACAGCGCTTCGCGCCAGATACCGGAACCGGAGCCGGTGTCCCGGCGGTCGGCGCCGCCCTGTCCGGTCTGCTCCGCCGTGTCGGCCTGCTCCCCCGTGTCGGCCTGCGCCGCCGTGTCGGCGTGCGCCATCGACTGTCCTCGTTCACTGCCGGTCACTGCTGCATCCTCGGGTCCTGGGTGGGGTCGGCGTACATCTGCGGGCAGCCGGAGTCGATCGCTTCGGTGCGCAGTTCGTAGTGCCAGGGTTCGTTCTCGTAGATCTGGCACAGCCCGTACTCGGCGCCGTGCTCGGACAGCCACGCCGTCGCACCGGATTGCCCCATGTCGACCGCGTCGCCCGACACGTGAGGAGACGTCGCCGCGGTGGCCACCCATCGGGCGGCCTCGTCTTGGGACCCGTACTTGAAGATCGCCTGGCGAAGTAGCTGATTCTGGTACTCCGGGGAACGCCAGCCGCTGGTGACGGAGAACTCGACTCCGTCGTCCGCGGCGGCCGTTGCCGCCTGGCGGAGGGCCTTGAGCAGAGCTGGATCGAGCTTGGCCACAGCCGGAATCTCGTCGTCGAAGACCGTCACGCCATCGGGGACGACACCGTCGGCCTCGCCGAGCGGCCCACGGTGCTCACCGCGAGGAGCATTCGAGAGTGATGCGGCCGAGGAGGACGAGGGGAACGAGGAGGACGAGGAAGAATTCGACACCTGGTAGCCGAGGGCTGTGATGATCACTGCCAGGGCGGCTAACAGGCCGACGACAAGGAGCCGGCGTATGCGGCGGGTCGGTGTCCGTGCTGATGGTGGGGTTGGAGTCATACCGCCACTCAAGGCAGCGCGGTGTTGCCGGCCCGTATGCGGTTTTTGATACGCCGACGATATGCGGCAACTCGTAGCCTTATCACCATGCGTGTGCTGATCGTCGAGGACGAACCCTATCTGGCAGAAGCCATCCGCGATGGCCTGCGCCTGGAGGCGATCGCGGCCGACATCGCAGGTGACGGCGACACCGCTCTGGAACTGCTGAGCATCAACGCCTACGACATCGCCGTTCTCGACCGCGACATCCCCGGACCGTCAGGTGACGAGATCGCCAAACGCATCGTCGCCTCCGGCAGCGGCATGCCGATCCTCATGCTCACCGCGGCCGACCGTCTCGACGACAAGGCCTCCGGGTTCGAACTCGGCGCCGACGACTACCTCACCAAACCGTTCGAACTCCAAGAACTCGCGCTCAGGCTCAGAGCGCTCGACCGCAGGCGCGCCCACCACAGACCACCCGTGCGGGAGATCGCGGGTCTGCGCCTTGATCCGTTCCGCAGAGAGGTGTACCGGGACGGCCGCTATGTCGCGCTGACCAGGAAGCAGTTCGCGGTGCTCGAAGTTCTCGTCGCCGCCGAAGGCGGTGTCGTCAGCGCCGAAGAACTCCTGGAGCGGGCGTGGGACGAGAACGCCGACCCGTTCACCAACGCCGTGCGCATCACCGTCTCGGCACTGCGCAAACGGCTCGGCGAGCCCTGGCTGATCGCCACGGTGCCGGGCGTCGGCTACCGCGTCGACACGCAACCGGGGGCCGGAGACGCCGGCGACACCGGAGTCGAGGGAGGAAGCCGTGGATAGGGCACCCGGGTTGAGTGTTCGCCTCAAACTCACTCTCAGCTACGCCGGATTCCTCATGGTCTCAGGCGCCTTGCTGCTCGCGGCGGTGTGGGTGTTCCTCCTGCGTTATGTCCCCGATCGCGCGAAGCTCATCGACGCCGATGACGAGCCCGAGATCGGTGTTTTCCCCATCCGGTCCGTCCTCCTGGATGTTTTCGCTCCGAGAGCAGCCGCGGTACTGGTGTTCCTGCTGGTTTTCGGTCTCCTCGGAGGGTGGATCCTCGCCGGCCGGATGCTCGCCCCGTTGACCCGCATCACCGACGCCACACGCATGGCCACCAACGGATCGCTGTCCCACCGGATCCGGCTGCCGGGCCGCAGGGACGAGTTCCGCGAACTCGCCGACGCCTTCGACACGATGCTCGCGCGGCTCGAAGCACACGTCGCCGAACAGCGGAGATTCGCAGCCAACGCCTCGCACGAGCTGCGCACCCCGCTGGCCATCTCGAAGACGCTTCTCGACGTGGCCCGCACCGACCCGAACCACGACACCGGCGAAATCATCGACCGCCTCCACGCCGTCAACACCCGAGCGATCGACCTCACCGAGGCGCTGCTCCTGCTCAGCCGCGCCAACCAGCGGTCCTTCACCCGAGAATCGGTCGACCTGTCCCTCATGGCGGAAGAAGCCATCGAAACACTCCTCCCCCTCGCGGAAAAGCAAGGCGTCACCATCGAGACCAGCGGTGACGTCTCCCCCACGAACGGATCGCAAGCGCTCCTGCTGCAGCTCGCCACGAATCTCGTGCACAACGCGATCGTCCACAACCTGCCCGAACAGGGCACCGTGTGGGTCGATACCAGCGTCCGCCCCGAGACGGTGGTGCTCACTGTCGAGAACACCGGCGAGCAGCTCAGCCCTCAGCTGGCCTCGGCACTCACCGAACCGTTCCAGCGCGGCACCGAACGCATACGCGCCGACCACGCGGGCGTAGGCCTCGGCCTGGCAATCGTCAAAACCATCACCCACGCACACGACGGAACCCTCACCCTCACCCCGCGCTCTGCCGGCGGGATCCGCATCAGTGTGGAACTACCCGCGACAGTCCCCGCACATCTCTGAACGTTTGGAAACTGCACGCCAACCGGCGTGCTCTTGCCCGGCGCAGCCGCGCATGCGCTAAGGGTGCAGGGGCAGCAGGATGCGGAAGGTGGCGCCCGTGCCAGGGGCGGTGCGGATCTCCACCTGGCCATGGTGCGGCGCGATCACTCGCCAGGCATCGCCGCCGCTCTCGGCCGGGGCCTCGAAGGGATGTCCGCTGCGTACGTCGACCGCCGACGCGTCGAGCTTCGGCAGTTCAGGTGCACTGGCGGTGGCCGGCCGGAGGACTCGTAACACGCGCCCGTCCGAGTCGAGGTAGGCCAGATGGACGTCCCCCGTCAGCTCCCGTTCCACGGTGTCACGCACCTGTGGCGCCGTATCGCCCGGTGTGCCCCTCGGCGGCCATCCGCCGCATGAGCGAAGAACGTCACCCGGCCTCGGCAGGCCGAGGCACGATGGGCTCGGCCGCATCCTCGTCCAGGAACCACGCGCGCTGGGCGGAATCGCCGTAGCTCATCATGCCGAGACAGACCCGCGAGACCTTCAGCCCGGTGGAACCCAGCCTGGTGTACTTCATGCCGTTCTCTTCTCTCAATCTCGTCACCGGTGCCCTGGTTGGGCTGCCTGCTGGTGGAACGCTATGAGCCGGATCAGCCGATGAGAGCCTCGGTGATCTGACGGGTGGTCTGCGCGGCGACCCGGGGTTCGACAGCAGCGTAGGAGGTGTAGGCGTTCAGGCCGGTGGCCAGGGCCCAGCCTCGGCCTCGGGCCCAAGTGGCGTCGTCCACGCCGAGCGCGGCGCGGAAGGCGGCCCGGGGCCCGGCCGACATCAGGGTGAAGGCGATGGTCAGGTCGCAGGCCGGGTCGCCGATGCCGAGCTCGCCGAAGTCGATGACCGCGCTGAGGCGGCCGCCCGCGGTCAGCAGGTTGCCGGTGTGGAAGTCGCCGTGGAACCAGACCGGAGGTCGATCCCATGCGGGGGCGCTGATCGCCGCGTCCCACAGGTCAGTCATGGCCACGGTGTCGAACGCGCCGTCGACCTCCGCGATGGCGGCCCGCGTCGCCCGGTCCCGTGCGACCAGAGACCGGACGGTGAGATCCTCGCGGGCGCCCTCGGCCGGGATCTCCTCGGGTGTGAACCGTTGAAGGGCCGTCAGGAATCCGGCAAGTTCGACGGCAGCCTCGTACGAGTCGGCCAGTGCCTCGACGGTCGCCACCTCGCCGTCCAGCCAGCGGGAGACCGCCCATGGCCACGGGTAGCCGAAGTCGGGTTCCCCGACCGCTACCGGGACCGGGACGGCCAGGGGCAGGTGCGGGGCGAGCCGGGGCAGCCACTCGGACTCCTTCCTGGCCTGCCCGATGGCGTCGGCATGGCGGGGCAGCCGGACGGACAGCTCCTCGCCCAGCCGGTGGATCACATGGTCCGAGCCGGCCGGGTCGAGCAGTCGCAGAGGGAGCCCGGCCCACTGCGGGAACTGCGTATCGACCAGGCGCCTGACCAACGTGGCATCGATCGCGGGGCGGGCGTCCGGAATCCCCTCGGTTGCCAAGAGCAGCTCCTGAAGTCGGCCCGCTCACTCCGTGCGGCGGGGAGTCGGGGCCATCACAGTGCGTCGGACACTCGTCTGTCGACCGGATTTCTTCACCGCCGTCATCAGATGCGGCAGCCGTCGGCAGTGGTCAACTGACCGGCTTGCGGGGCGGGCGGTCGGGACCGGGACGCCGGCAAGTGCGGTGGCGGCCGGGTGGTCTTTACGACCGGTCCTCAAGGATGTCGTGGGCCTCGCGGACCGCGTCATGGTTCCAGCGGCGCTGTTCCTCGAGCTTCTTCCGGTTCTTGGCGACGAGCTGGTTCTGGATGCGTACGTCGACGGCGTGCACGATGCGGACATAGCCGGTCTGCCGTTTGCAGCGGGCGTCGGCGACCGCGGTCTTCTTGTCCAGGGCGGATGGCTGGGTCGGGTCGTACTGCGGGTCGGCCAGTCGTTCCTCCAGCTCCTGGCGGTCGCGGTCGGGGTCGTTCTCGGCAGCCCTGGGGGTGGCGTAGGGGTAGCCGGCTTTCCGCATGCAGGCCGACCATGCCTTGTCCGCTTTCTTCCAGGCGGGGTCCCGCCAGCCCTGCCGGAGGCTCTTGCTCTCCAGGTCCAGGACCGGGTCCTTGCGGTCCTGGGGGTTCGTCCCGTAGATCGTGCGGTCTGCCTCGCCGAGACAGCCGCGCTTCGGGATCCGGTGGCCGTGGACGGTCTTCGGGTCGTCCCCGACGAAGTGGCCGGTGAGCGCGAGGTGTTCGGACAGGGTCCACTTCTTTTCCGGGTAGCGGCGCTCGTACTCGGCCTGCGCCGCCTGATAGCCGTACCGCGCGGCCTGCTCGGGGTCCTGGATGCCGTAGCGGAAGTCGTCCGAGGCGTACACGGTGGCCAGCAGCACGCCCGTGCCGGAGGGGCGCTCTGGCCAGGCGGGTACGGGGTCGACGGCGAGGTTCTTCAGGCTGTCGAACCCGAGGCGGTCCATGCACTCCTTGGCGAGCGTCCACCGGGCCCTGCCGACCGTACGGCCGTCGTCGTCGGACATGTCGTACGCGGCCAGCGGCCAGAACCTCGGATCGTCCGACGAGGTGGGGCGCGCATCGGAGGCGGGCGGGTCGGCCTGTTGCCCACACGCCGCGAGGGCGAGACCTGAGGCGAGGACCAGTAAGAGGACCGGTAAGAGGGGGGCGGCTCTGCGCATCGGGCCAGCTCATCAGGGCCCTGGGGCACCCGACCATGGTGGAGGCCACACTTCCGGGTCACAGCCGCATCACAGGTCCGGCACCGGCGACCGAGGTGGGGACCGACGGGCCGATGCCACCCGCCCCCCGGTCTGCGCTTCCGGCCCGGCCGGGGGGCGGCATCGGCCCAGTGATAGCGGCCTGCCATAGCCCCGATAACGGCACCGCTTCCGCGCCCGTACAACATGACGGGCACGACCTTATGACGGGCACGACCTTGACTTCGGTCGAGGTGCCGAAGGCGGCATTCCAGGCCCACGTTGTGAAGGAGCGATCAGTTCTGGTCACGCATCGCCGCGAGACCAGACACCGGCACGATCAATGCGTCCACTCGGAATCCCAGCTTCGCAGCGATTTCACCTCGCAGTGGCGCGTATATCTGCTCATTGAGATGCAAGATCTGAGTTCCGCACCAGAACCGAGTACGGCTCTGGAAATCCGTTTGCGTGAGTCGTTCGATGTCCTGAACGGCACGGAAGTGGAATCGCCCTAACCGCACGGCCAGGCTGCCGTCGTTTTCGTCCGCTATGATCAGTTGGAAGTTTCCGGCGCGGTCGGCATGACTTTCCTTCTCGAAAAGCACTGACGCCCGATCAGCGTCCGGCAGGAGCGCAAGAGCCTTCAGCGCTGCGGCAGTCAGCTCTCGACTCCGCTCATCACTGACAGGGGAAAGGATGTCCTGGACCACCGTACTCATTCGGTAGGGAACTGAACGCGGACGATATTTTCCGAGCCCAGCATGCTCCTTGACAACCCATCCAACCCTTTCCAGGGTTTCCCCGTACACCGAATACCAGGCCTCTGCGTCCGTGTGCCGGCCATGCTTCCTGCCGGCCACCAACTGCGCCAGGAGAACAGAATGCAGGACGTCCCTGCGGTGTTCCTCGGAAACCGCCGCGAAGAAGACGGTCAAGCACCCTCCGTCGACTACGGCACTGTCACCTTCCGCGACCGGGAACAAAGGGGCCTGCGGTTCGGGTCCCAGATCCCACGCTGTAACGCCGCCCTCGAGCTCGTGCTCAGACTCGTGCATCTCGGTCTCCTGGCGCGGTCGTCGGCTAGATCTCCAGGTCGTCGATGAACGTGTTGGCGCGATCGCCGAGCTTGGTGATGATCGCGTCGCGGACCTGTGCGTACACGTCCTCGTTCAACGTCAGCGTCGTGCGCGACTGCTGCATGTTGGTGCTGGAGCGCGGGAAGCTGAAGAACAGCACCCGAGTGACGCGCTCGGTGGTGTTGAAGAAGAAGGCGCCCATCTTCATCACCACGGTGTCGCCCTGCGAGACGCCGCAGGACGCTATCTGGAAATTACCCAGCTTGTCGCTGTGAGCGTTGCTCTCGAAGAGCACCACACGTCGGTCCCTCTCCGGAAGGGACCTCAAGGCCTCGATCGCGGCCTTGGCCACCGAGATCTCACCCGGCGCAGCAATGGCCTGGAGCAAGGCGATCACCGCGCGGTCCACGGTGAACCGAGAGCCGGCCACCGTGAGCTTGGCGAAGGAGAAGGAGGGTACAACCCAGCCGACCTGCTCCAGCACCGAGCTGTAGAACTTGTACCACCTTATGGTGTCCTCGTCGCGGTCGAACTTCTTGTTCGCCGCCAACTGGGCCAGCAGCGTGGAATTGAGGACATCGGACTTCTGCTGACCATTCAGGCCGTCCGTGAAAGCGACGATGCTGCCGGCGACTACCGCCGCTGACTGCTCTTCCTGCAGCGCCACCCCAGGCGGCAGGTAACGCATTTCCGGAGCAGCGAGTTCCAAACCGTCGATGAACTGAAGCGAGTCCGCTACCCTCTGTTTCTCCTCGACCTCTAGGTCTGAAGACGTCATAGCGCCCCCTCTGTTGCGAAATGAAAGCTCCAACCGGAGCACCACAGGGTTGAGGCGCTGCACAAGCAAAAGGAATGTGATTCTCCCCGTAGCCCCGTAGCCCCGTAACCCCCACTGCGTCCTCAGTCGGAGAACGCTCACCCGTTGCTTTGCAGCCATGCTAAACCCAGACATGAGACCGTCAAGGGCGTGGACTCATGATTCATTCCCAGACGGTCCACGCTAATACTCCAGGTGCGTTTTCAGCCACTCACGCACGTTCCACGGCTACCCTCCGCCCCCTCGCAGCACACCTTTTCCAGAAATCCCCAAAAATCTATCGACTCCAAGTCGGGCGCCACATATCCGCGTCAGCGATTCATCATCCATTGCAGCATGAAATCGCTTTCTTTGATACATGAACTATCCACCGCGTGCCCGGACAGGCTCGACGGGGGCAACAGGCCCAAGCTCAAGCGACTGCTGAGCCAACCGGCCGCCCACCCGGCCCACACGCCGCCCGGCCGACATCGCAATGACCTGCGGAGATCACGCTTCGCAGGCCGCTCCCATGACGCGGGCCAACTCCTCGGGCCGCATGGGCGGTTCGGGCAGCGGATGGGCCGCCGAGGCGCGCATCCCGTCGAGCATCATGGCGAGGTGACGCCGCCACACCTCGGGCCGGACGCCCGCGGTCGCCTCGACCGTGCGTGCGGTCCCCCAGGTCACGAACGCCATGTCCTCCAGGGTGAAGTCGGACCGCAGCGCGCGACCATGCTTGGCCCGCTCGATGATCTGCTCCATCAGCTCGTACCCGCGCAGGTGACCCTCGGTCGGGGTGGCCTGCGGCATGCGCCGGGAGACCAGGTCGTTGTAACCGCGGTCGGCGGCCTGCAGCTCGCAGATCCGCTCCAGGAAGTGCACGAGGCCCGCCCATGGGTCGGGGATCGACAGGGCGTGCTCGGCGATCCGCACGACAGTCTCGGCGCGGTCGACGAACACGGCGTTCACCAGGTCCGCGCGGTTGGGGAAGTGGTTGTACAGCGTGCCGATGCTCACCTTTGCCGTGCGGGCGATCTCGTCGAGGGCGAGGTCGAGCCCGTGCACCGCGAACAGCTGCCGGGCGGCTTGGATCAGCTGGTCGCGATTGCGCTGGGCGTCCCTGCGGAGCGGCTTGGCGCGGGTGGTCATGGCAGCATCCCATCTAAGTTGAAGGCATCCTCAACTTGTGTGTACGCTCGGCGTAGTTGAGGAGTCCCTCAATTTACTGGATCCATGAAGGAGCTGACGGCTCGCATGCCCAAGACCCTTGCCATCTTCGGTGCCGGCCCCGTCTTAGGGCTGTCCCTCGCACGCCGCTTCGGGCGCGAAGGCTTCCGCGTCGCACTCGTCGCCCGGACCCGGGAAAACCTGGAAAAGCTCGTCACCGAGCTCGCGGGTGACGGCATCGAAGCGGCCGGCTTCACCGCCGACGTCTACGACCGCGAGCAGATCGCGGCCACCGTCGCGGCCATCACCAAGGCATACGGCCAGATCGACGCCGTGGAGTTCAGCCCTGGCGGCGGCAATATGGGCGAGGGCATCGAGTCCGTACTGGACGTGGATCCGGAGAACCTCCAGCTGATCCTCGACCGCTTCCTGCTGTCGGGCGTCGCCCTGGTCCGGGCCGTGCTGCCGGCCATGACCCAGCGCGGTGACGGCGCGATCCTGTTCACCGCAGGGCAGTCCGGTATCCACCCGACGCCGTTCCTCGGCAACGCGGGCATGGCCCAGGCGGCGCTGCGGAACTACTTCCACAACCTCAACAACGTGCTCGCGGACAACGGCGTGTACGTCGGCGCGGTCAACGTCGGCGCGCTGATCGAAGGCAGCGTGCCGCACCGGGCGATCGCGTCGGCGTCCAGCCCGCTGGAATTCGAGCCCGAGGTCATCCACCCGGACGTATTCGCGGAGAAGTTCTGGGAGCTGTACAGCAAGCGTGACAAACCCGAGGCGTTGGTCGGCAGCTTCGGCCGGTAAGCCTCCCGCAGATCCCGCAGCCGCGTGTCCACTCCTCACCTGCTTGATCACGCTTCGGACAGGCTCGTTCGGGAAAAACCCGAGGCTGGACGACACCGGGGCGGAGTTCAGGAGTCACGGACGTAGAGACGCACCGTCAGGCCCCATCCGGCTTCCTCGCGCACCAGGTGGAAGTCCTCCCTCAGTGTTTTCCTCTTGACGGCGCTCGTGGTTCTTCGGTCGGGTCGTCTGGTCGACGTCGCGCGTTCGACGACCCAGACCCGCTGCTGGGCGTCCAGCAGGTGGCGGATCCTGTGCGCCGGCACCTCCGCTCCGGTGAGCGTCGCGGATCGTGCCGGCGACTGCTGGAGCAACACGTCGTTCAGGCCCGCGAAGGCACGGCGGTATACGTACGCGACTCCTCGCTTGGTTCCGGGCAGGAACACCACCGCGTCACCATCGCGGCCGTGTTCCGCAAGCAGCCGGGCGGCCGCTGTCTGGTCGTCGGTGCGGGATTCGACAGTGCGCAGCCAGACATGGGTCGGCAGTTGGGCAAAGAGGAGGGCGGCGGGCACGCCCAGGCCGAGCGCGGCTGCCAGCACCCTCCTCGGTAATCCCTGCGGTAATCGCTGCGGTAATCGCTTCACCACGTTCCTCGGCGCGGTCCGCCGGTGCTGTGCCACCAAGGCCGTAGCGCCGCAGGCCACGGCGTTCAGGCCGCCGGCGACCAGCAGTGCCAGCGCTGGGAGCGAATACAGCACATACCGCTCGTTGTAGACCGGCTGGATCAAGGAGAAAGTGAGGAGCGCGCTGGGCGGCAGCAGCAGCCAGGGCAGGGCAAAGCCCCGGATCCGCGCCGATCCTGCGGCCCGACCGTCAGCCGACAGCACCCCGCAGGCGGTGACGGTCAGGGTGACGACGGTCATGGTGGTCGTCGGCCCCGTGAATTGCCAGATCAGATCGGTCACCGTGTTCCAGGTGGGGGTGAGCAGCCAGTTCACCTGCGCTGCCTGGGCCCGGACGTACGCGATGAAGAGTGTCGCGCAAGCCACGATCGGCACGGCGATGCACAACCAACGCCGCAGGATCCGGCGCGGGGCCCGCACGGCGAGCAGACTGGCCCCGTGCGCACCCAGCATCAGCACAACGAACGGGTGCAGGAACGTTGTCGGCAATACCAGCGCCGTATAAGCGGTCCAGCGTGCGGCCGTTGGGCGCTCCAGTGCCCGGAGCAGCGCCAAAGTCGAGAAGACCACGCCCGCGGTGACCAGTGCGTAGGAGCGTCCCTCCTGGGCGTAGCGGGAGGCAAGGGGCATGGCGGCCAGCACCAGTCCGGCCGTGAGCCCGGTGGCCGGTCCGGCCAGCCTGCGACCGATGGCGGCGGTGCCCGCGGCGGCTGCGGCCATGCCGATCACGGAAGGCAGCCGCAACAGCAGCGCGTCCCCGGCGCCGGGCGGCAGCAGGAGGTGCATCACCAGGTAGTACAGCCCGTGCACGGCGTCGACGGTGTGCAGGAGCCGCAAGATGTCCGGCAGGTCGCGGGTGGCGACCTCATAGGTGGTGATCTCGTCCCACCACATTCCCCGGTCGATCCGCCACAGGCCCAGCAGCAGCATCAAGGCGGCGGGCAGGGCAGGCACGAGCACGCTCCCCGCGAGGCTGCCGCCTTCCGAGCCGCCGGGCGGCGGCTCAGGGAGAGCAGCGGGCTCGAGCGGCGAACCTGGTATGAGGCCAGCTGTCACTTGATGCTGCTCCGATGAAAGAAGTCCGGCATTCCGGATGCGTTCCGGCACCGACAGTGAAGACTTCTTCGAAGGGGAACAGGTTGTACTGGATGTCGCCGAGTCGGGCTGGATCGAGTGGCATGAAGGCGGGCCAGAGGTGTGGGAACCCTGAACATGCGCAAGAAGCGAAAGAACCCGCGGGGTGGTACGGAACAGGAGGTGGAGGCCGTTCTCGACGACCTCTCAACCCGCCGGCAGCATCCCGCCCGTCCGGTTCACCGCCTACGAGATCCGCCGACTGATCTCTGTGCTCCGTCCCGAGGCGCCACACCACGAACGCATCGCCCACGCCCTGCACTGGTCGGACTGGCGCCACTGCCACCAGGCCCTCGCCCGTGCCTGCCACCGAGCCCGCAACCCGGCCATCCGACCACCGCCACCCGGCCAGACCGAAACCACAGCGCCCTTACGCCCTTTGAGCCCGTGACGCGATCATGATCCGGTCTTCTTGAGACGTTCCGTGACGAGGCTCCGGCCACCAGAGCTGTCGACGCCGATGATTCCCGGCCCGTGCGGGAGTCTGTCGTTCGACAGCAATCTTCTGGAAGGCGGCTTCATGTCTACCCTGCACGACTTGCTGGAAGCCCATGTCGGTGCCGGTACGTTGCCGGGAGCGGTTGGCCTCGTGGCCCGGGGTGACCAGGTCGAGGTGGTGGCTGTCGGCGCGCAGGGCGCCGGCGACGGCGCCCCGATGGCGAGGGACTCCATCTTCCGGGTCGCCTCGATCACCAAGTCCGTCACCGCCGCCGCACTGCTGATCCTCGTCGAGGAGGGCAGGATCGCACTGGACGACCCGATCGGGATGTGGCTGCCGGAGCTGGCAAAGCCGATGGTCGTACGCACGCCGGTGAGCCCGGTGGACGACGTGGTGCCGGCCGACCGGCCCATCACCGTATTCGACGTGCTGGCCTCCCAGGCCGGGTACGGATTCCCCTCCGACTTCACGCTGCCGGCGGTGCAGGAGTTGTTCACGGTGCAAAAGGACGGCCGGGTGCCGAGCAACTTCCCGCCGGCCGACGAGTGGATGGCGGCGCTCGGCCGCATCCCGCTGCTGTACCAGCCGGGCGCTGCCTGGCTGTACGACACCTGCTCCCTGCTGCAGGGGGTGCTGATTTCGCGGGTCACCGGACAGCCGCTGCCGGAGTTCCTGGCGGAGCGGATCTTCAGGCCGCTGGGCATGGTGGACACCGGTTTCGAGGTGCCGGCCGCCAAGCGGGGCCGGTTCACCAGCTTCTACAGGCCAAGCGACGACGGCAGCCTGGAGCTCGCCGACGGCCCGGACGGCGAGTGGAGCAGCCTGCCCGCGCTGCCGCTCGGCAACGGCGGGCTGGCCTCGACCGCCGACGACTGGCTGGCCTTCTGCCGGATGCTGCTGGCCGGCGGGGCGGCACCCGACGGCCGCCGGGTGCTGTCGGCCGACTCCGTACGCATGATGACCACCGACCATACGAATCCGGCGCAGCGCGACATCGGCCGGTTGTTCCTGGAGGGCCAAGGCTGGGGCTTCGGCGGCTCGGTCGACCTCGACCGGACCAACCCGTGGAATGTCCCCGGCCGCTACGGCTGGGTCGGCGGCACGGGCACAGCGGCGCACGTCATCCCGGCCACAGGCGCGGTCACCATCCTGCTGACTCAGGTGGCAGCGATGGGTCCGGCGCCTGCACCGGTGATCAGGGAGTTCTGGCGGTACGCGGCGGACGCCTGACACACGCATCTCACGCCCGTAGCCTCACGGGGTGGGCCCAGCTGACAGGGTGGCGAAATCGGAACACTGCGCATAGCTGCGTAAGGTCGCAAAGAGATCTTGCCACGGTGCCCTAACCGCCCACACCGGCGGTGTCGGCGGTCTGCCCGAACTTGAGCGCGGCGCGCGGCCTCGGCTGCGGATTGCTCTTGTCACCACTGCCGGAACAGGCAGTGCGAGTCAGGCAGCCGACTGCTGCGAGCGCGGATGCTCTGATGATGTGGCGCATGATCCCCCCTCGCGTGGAGGCTCAGCTGTCCCCGAAGGAATGCCCTCACTGCCGAGGCCGAGCGCGAAAGCCGGCTCGGAGCAGTCGAGGGGCTGCCGGCCGGCCTCGCCGGGGCAGAAGACAGAACTTGCCCAGATCGATCGCCGCTGCGACAACCGCACCCGTCGTCGATCTGGACATTCCTGCACCGGTCAACCACCCGCGGAGCCACCACCGGCTCATGAACCGCCGCGTTGATCGAGTTCAGAGAATGGTGGTTCGGCGGGAACCGACTTCGCGACCTGCACGAGGCATCGCTGCCCGAGTCCACCGGACAAGGCGGTCAAGGAACTCCAACACGATCCATTGGCGCCGAGACGGAAGAAAAGGCCACGTCAACCATGCAGGCGCGGACAGCAATACGACTGTCAGGAGAGGGAGCAGGAACAACACAACGAGAAACGGGCGCAACAGCCACACGGGCATACGTCAACCTCCAGGCTCTTCCCCCGAGAGGGAGCTGTGCTGGATGGCGACGCAAACTGGGCATCCCAAGCGCATCAGCGCGTGGAATCTCCGGCCAGAGCCGACATCCAGAGACTGCTCAAGCCATACCCTCAACATCGGCCCCACAAGCGCAAGTTCGGAGAACACGGTGATCTGCGCGTCGCGGTCCACCCGCGAGGTCAAAAGCCGCCCGGTCTCGAAGTGGTCCTCCGGCAGCGGACGCGGCAGGGGTTTCTCGACGGCGAAGTACTCGCCGACGGTGCACGGGCGCCGGCCGGTGCTCCGCTGGTTGGCCTGCCAGTCCCACTCATCGAATTCGAGGGCACGCCGTGGAACTACACCCCCAGTCGAGCTCTTCTGCCGTGGTGCGTCGGCGTGGTAGCGCCAACTGCCCCTGGCACGGCGGCGAGAGGGGACAGCCGGTGATCAGCCCGGCGGACGAGACGATCACCCTGCAACGCCCGACCACCAGCAGCGACTTCTACGCCCGCCCCGCGAACGGGCGAGGACATCGCCCTCGGGAAACAACTCACCGATCAGCTGCGGAGATCGGGCCGATCGTTGAGCGGGCCTGCCCGCAGACCTTGCCGCACTGCACGGCGGGACTCCAAACCGCCCAAGGACCATCCGGCACTACGAGGAGACCGGCCTGGTCATCCCCTCCGCCCCCCGCTCCCCGGGTGGCTTCCGCCTCTACACCGAGGCCGATGTCGCTCGCCTGATGGTCATCCGCCGCATGAAGCCGCTGGGCTTCACCCTGGATGAGATGCGGGATCTGCTGGAGGTCACCGACCGCCTCGACGCCGGCGACGTGTCCGCCGGGCAGCGGGAGGAGCTCCTTGGGCGACTGCGCGGATACGAGGAGGCCGCGCACCGGCGGGTAGCGGATCTCCGCACCCAGCTGGAGCGGGCGGAGCAGTTCGCCGGCACCCTGCGCGAACGCCTCACGCGAGCGGCCGTCCTGTAGTCGACCGCGTGGCCGCCCCGGCCGCGTCTCGCGGACAACCGCGGACCAAAGCCCTCACACTCCGGCAGGGAGAGCGCGTCAACCGCCACCGTGCCCTGGGAGCCGAAGTTGGTTCGGGCTTGGGCCGGCTTCAGATTGCGGTCAGGCCGCCGGCATTTCCTGGTCGGTGAAGAACTCCGTTGTGGCGGGAGGGGCGGTGGCGCCCGGGCTGATGCTGTTGGCGCGGATGCCGTGGGGTGCGCCTTCGGCTGCCGTCCGGCGTGTCATGGCGATCACCCCGGCCTTCGCGGCGGCACCTGATAGGTGCGGCATGTCGGTCCGCGGGAGAGCTTCCGGGGCAGATTCGGCTGCTGGACCTGGTGCAGTGCATGGCCGTGTTCAGCTGTGCGGGGTGGGCCGGTAGATGAGCTCTTGGGTGCGGCCGTCGAACGTCCGGCTCTCGATCAGCTCGAGGTCGAAGTCGGCCGCGCCCTCGAAGATCGGGTCGGTCCCGGTCCGACCGCTGATCACGGGGAAGATCGTCACCTGGACGCGGTCCACGAGCCCCGCGGCCATCAGCGCCCGGTTCAACGACAGGCTGCCGTGCGAGCGCAACGGCATCTCGGACTCCTCCTTGAGCCGGGCGACGACTTCGACGGCATCGCCGGCCACGACGGTCACGTCCGGCCATGCGAACGATCCTGCGAGCGTCGTCGACACCACCGTTGTCGGCATGCTCCGCATCCGGGAGTTCACCGGGTCGAGGTCGGCCTCCGGGATCGGGCCCAGCAGCTCCACGAACTGCCGAAAAGTGTTGGCTCCGAGAACCATCCGCTGCTCTTCGCTGATCACGGCAAGGCGCTTGTCGAGGAACTCAGGGCCCTGTTTTCCCCAGTAGCCGCCCCAGTCGCCGTCGGGGCCGTAAGAGCCGTAGCCGTCCAGGGTGGAAAAGACGTCCCAGGTGTAAATGGCGGTCATGGTGCTCTCCTCGAGTACGGCTGATGGTGTGTTGTGGATACAGACGAGGAACCATGACGAAACTCATCGCACCTTGGACTCCTGGATCCAGGTCTTGAAGCGGTACACCCTCGCAGCACCAGCACTGTGGACGCTGCGGCGAGAACGCCCGCGTCGGCCCACTGGATGCCGTGCTTCAGCGGCTCGCCGCCGATGTAGTAGTGAAGGGCGGGAGGTACGCGGCCCAGTCGGCGCCGAGTTGGTCGGCGAAGGTGAGGACGCCGATGCCCGCAGTGGGGCGGCGAAGACGACGGCCCGACGGCCGGTGGCGGCGCCCAGGCCCATGGCGAGTGCACCGAACGCCACGGCCGGCAAGGCCAGGTTGACGCACTGCGCCAGGAACTCGGCCGGAACTGATGGAGGTCAGGTCGGCACCCTCCGGATGGCCGGCATCCCGGCATCGCGATCCATACCGTGGCGGCGACGCCGCAGGCTCCGGCCGTCGGGGCTCCAACCCGCTGAAGGATCACGCGGGTTCGGGGCACGGGGTGCGCGAGGAGCAGGTCGAGCGTGCCGGACTCCTCGTCGCCTGCCGTGGCGCGGGCCCCGCGCAGGTCGCCACGTCCGCTGCCGGGCCGGCCGACGGTTGAACCGATCGTATCTGCGGTCCTCGCATCCAGCCCTGCCGCCGACATTGCCGGGATCCGGCGATGTCATACAGCCCATTGTGCCTATTGGTGATCTGTCAAAAACGCGTCAAGGACGGGTAGGGTTCCCCCCGGTGTGCCGGGAAGCCTGGTCGGCGAGTAGAGGATCAATCTCTCTTCCGATCGGGGTGTCCGTCATGGTGCTCGTGGCGGTTTTCGGTGCAGCGCTGCTGGTGGCGGTGCTGTTGTCCGGCCTGGCGGCACGGACGGTGCTGTTCACCGACGGCATGCACGTGTCGCTGCCCAAGCTGCGGGCCAACCCGCTGATGGTCAGCACCCTCGTACGCTTCCGTCTGCTCGGCGCGGAGCCGAAGCTGCAGCCGCTCCTGCCGCTGGCGACCGGGATCATCCTGTACGCGGTCTGCCACCTCACCCACGCCACCCCGTACCTGGCGGCGTTCTCGGCAGGCGCGGCGCTGGTGCACGTGTCCCCGGAGGCGAAGGAGTCCTTCGAGCCGCTGGGCGAGGCACTGGCGGAGCCGGCGAAGTTCGCGGCGCTGCTGGTGTTCGGTGCGCTGCTGACTCCGCAGCTGTTCGGCGACCTGTCGTTCGGCGGCTATGTGGCGGTGGTCCTGGCGATCGTGCTGATCCGGCCGGCTTCGCTGCTGCTCTCACTGATCGGTACGAGCCTCTCCCGCAAGGAGAAGCTGGTGGCGGCCTGGTTCGGTCCGAAGGGCTTTGCATCGGTGGTCTACGGCCTGCTGGTCCTGCAGTCCGGTATCCCTCGGGCGGAAGAGGCGTTCACGCTGATAGCGGTGTGCATCGCCTTCTCGATCATCGCGCACAGCTCGACGGACGTGCCGATCGCCCGCGCCTTCGACGTGGACGAGTTGACCGGAATCCCGGCCGGGCGTGAGGACCGTGAGAACACCGACGCACCGCCGAAGGAGACCCACGCCGATGCACGCACGTGATCTGGCCGGCCCTTACCCCACCGTGTCCGCGGACGATGACGCGCTCGACGCGGCCCGCCTGCTCGTACGGGAACAGTTGCCCGCATTGCTGGTCCGCGACCGGGACGACTACCCGTACGCAGTCGTGCCGTCCGCTCACATGATCGGCGCCGTCACCGCGACCGCGCCTTTGGAGCACTTCATCGGAGGATCGTGAACGACTGGCACAGCTGGGCAGCCGTCGTCGTCTTCGTCGGCGCGTACGCCTTGATCATCAGCGAGAAGATCCACCGCGTCGCTGTTGCGCTCGGCGGCGCGGGCCTGATGCTGGCGATCAGAGCGACCGACGACAAATCGGCCTTTTACTCCGAGCACTCCGGCGTCGACTGGAACGTCATCTTCCTGCTGCTGGGCATGATGATGATCGTCGGCGTGCTGAAGAAGACAGGCATGTTCGAGTACCTGGCGATCTGGTCCGTGAAGCGGGCCCGGGCCAAACCCTTCCGGGTCATGGCCATGCTGGTCGTCATCACGGCGGTCGCCTCGGCGCTGTTGGACAACGTGACCACAGTCCTGCTCATCGCACCCGTGACGCTGCTGGTGTGCGAACGTCTGGCCCTGCCCGCCGCCCCCTTCCTCATCGCCGAGGTCATGGCCTCGAACATCGGCGGCACCGCGACCCTGGTCGGCGACCCGCCCAACATCATCATCGCCAGCCGCGCCGGCCTCACGTTCAACGACTTCCTGGTCCACCTCGCCCCGATCTCGGCGATCCTGGTCGTCGTCTTCGTCCTGCTGTGCCGCGTGATGTTCCGCAAGGCCTTCGTCTACGACGAGGACCGCGCCGCCGAGATCATGGAACTGGAGGAACGCGAGGCCATTCGCGATCCCCGGCTCCTCGTTCAGGGCCTGATCGTGCTCGCGCTGGTCGTGGCGGGCTTCGTCCTGCATCCGATGCTGCACTACGAGCCGAGCGTCGTCGCCCTGCTCGGCGCCGGGCTGCTCATCGCCATCTCGTCGGCGGAGACAGGTGACGTGCTGAAGGAGGTGGAGTGGCCCACGCTGGCGTTCTTCGCCGGGCTCTTCATCATGATCGGCGGTCTGATCGAGACCGGGGTGATCGGTGAGGTCTCCAAGTCCCTTGCCGACGCCATCGGCGACAGCGAACTCGCCGGTTCCATGACCCTGCTGGGTGCCTCCGCCGTCCTCTCCGGCATCGTCGACAACATCCCGTACGTCGCCACGATGGCCCCCATCACCAGCGACCTGGTGCAGAACATGGGCGGCGGCAGCAATCACGTCATGTGGTGGGCCCTGGCGCTCGGCGCCGACCTGGGCGGCAACGCCACCGCGATCGGCGCCAGCGCCAACGTCGTCGTCCTCGGCATCGCCGAACGCAACCGACAGCCCATCTCCTTCTGGCAGTTCACCAAGTACGGGCTTGTCGTCACCTTCGTCACCGTGGTCATCGCCCTCGCCTATGTGTGGCTGCGCTACTTCGCACTCGCCTGACCTGTCGTCGGCCGAACCGGCCACGGAACGGCCGCCTGGACCGGAAGGAGGTACGCGCATGGATGCATCGCTGATGGCCCCCGTGACCGTCGTCGCCATGGTGGTGATCCGAACCGCGCTGGTGGAGATGCGTCACCCGGGAAGCACACGTCGGCAGTGGTGCTTCCTTGCCCGCCGCCAACCCATGACTGCCGGAGCCACCGCGGCTGTGCTTCTCTCCCTCGTCGGCCGGCAGGCGGCCGGTATCGCCTCCGTGGTGTGGGCGCTCGTGGCCGGGGCACTCGTCGCCCACGTCGTCAACCTGTCCACGGCGCCGGAAGCGGACAAGACGGAGAACGGGAACGGTGGACGTCATTGAACTGGCGGGTCGCGCCGGTATCAGGCGAGGGCGGAGACCGCGGACAGTGTGGATGCGACGAGGGACACCAGCCCCGGTACACCGCCGCACTTCTCTTTGATCTTCTCCAGCAACGTCTGGGCCACGATTCGCCCGTCGGAGCTGTCCAGCGGCTGTTCTTCCACCGTGTTCAGGAAGCCGACACAGACCTCGTAGTCGTCGACGTGGGCCCGTTCGCGCTCCATCCCCTCCCGGATCCGGGAGAACATCTCGGCGATGCTCTGTAACTCGTCTTTCCCCAGGCCGGAGTTGTCCTGACTCTGCGTGGAGTGGTAGGCACCCGGCTGGTTCTGCACGTTCTGCATGGACCCGGTGTTCTGGATTCCCGAGTTGGATCCGCCGGGTTGTGCCTTGCGACCGAACATCACGTTGCCCCTCCTGCCGACTGCTGGGAGCCCACCGCCCCCGGCTGGTTCTGGACGTTGCTCATCTCGCCCGTGTTGATGATTCCGTTGTTGAGGACGACGGTGATCTGTTCCCGGTAGGCGACGGTGTCGACGTTGTGGTCGACGAGGAAGCCCTCGACTGCGGCGAGGACCCGGCCCTGCATCATGTCGATGTAGCGGCGGGCGTCGTCGTACTGGAGCATGTCGTCCATGTACCGGGTCGAGTAGACCTCCCGCAGGCTCACCGGTCCCTTTCCTGGATCCTGGGCGGGAGACTGCTCATCGTTCTTGGGCCGTTTGAACAGCCGGACCAGCACCCAACCGGCGTCCACGGCGGCCAGATAGGCGGTACGTCGCCGCCGACTCCAGCTCACCGGCGCCGCTTCCGTCTCCGCCTTGCGCAGTCGTGGGTGGATCGGGTTGACGACATGAGGGCGGACAACGACCCGCAGGTAGTGGTTCTCGTAGGCGAATCCCACAAAGAGGGAGGCCACCAGCTCGCCGTCCCAGGAGGTCATCCGCACGCACAGGAAGCGACGGGCTACCTTCGGCGCGCGCTGCGCGTCCACCGCCCGCACGCCGTCCCTGGCCAGGGTGACCAGCCCCTCCCACAGCTCGGGCGTCAGTGTGACCCAGCGCTCGGCGGCTACCGCGGCCACGCCGAATACCTCCTGCGCGCTGTCGGGGTGGAAGTCCGGCAGCGGGTCGATGGGGCGTTGCAGTTCCCGGGCCACGTGCGCGTGCAGGTCGTCCGGGGTGAACCGGACCACACCCTCGCCGGGCCTGGATCCGGCCAGCAGTTCTTCGACACTGGGCAAGGAGCGAAGGCGGCTGTTGCCGTCTGCGGAGCCTTGGTCGCCGTTCTCGTCCTCCGATTTGGCGGGCATGACGTCGATGCCGATCTGCGTCTCGAACCAGACTTTGCCCGCACCTACGAAGTGGTACTTCGCTCCTGCGGCGCGGATCTGGTTCTGATACGGCACCACCTCGCCGTACGCCCCGTCGCGAATCCGCTCGGCCGCGCTCCGAAAGCGACGGGGCACCTCGGCTCCCCATGTCGCGCTACCCCCGACATGGATCAGTTCATGGAGCCTTCGCTGGGCAAGCACCCGGTCCGTGTAGAACGCCGCCCACAGCCCCGACAGGGCTATGACCGGCGCAAGGTAGGCGAGTGGGGTCAGCACCCACAGCCCACCGGCCACCAAGGCTAGAACAATGATGGCGCGGCGCAGCCATAACAGTCACTCCGCCTGCGCGCACGCGATCAGTACGGCCTCGAGGTCGAAGCCCTGAGACGGCACCGGCCGCCCGTCTCCTGCTATCCGGCTGCGTATCCAGCGCACGTACTCGTGGCCGACAAGTACGCGCGGCTGCTTTGGATCAGCGGGCGTCTCGTCGTCCAATTCCTTCTCCAGCTCGGCCTTCTCACCCTCGGCCGCCCGTTTCGCCGCCTGCTCCAGACGCCTCAGGCGGACGTTCTCCGGGGTGAGCCTGTCACCGAACTTCTTGATCTGCTTCTTGCGCCACTTCCTCAGCTTCTCGGCGAACTCCTCGGCCCTGTCCGGCCGCAGATGTGCGGCTGCGCACAGTAACCGTGTGGGCTCTGTCATCCCGTCCGGGCCGGGCCCGGCCCGATGAGTGCCGTCCGCTCCGAACACCGGCACGGCCGGCACCTTCAGCAGTGACGCGGCTCCGTCCATCCGCCCGTCAGCGGATCTTGCAGACTCTGTTGCCATGCACCCCGCCCCCTCAGCACGAACGATCGTGCCGCATCGGAGCAGCTCTGCCTACTACGCCCGACCACCGCGTTCAGGCCTAATTTGGTTCTGCGTACGGGAGGTTGACGGGGCAGGGACGGAGCGCGGTGCACTCGGCGGCCGCCTTTGCCGGTTTGGCCGGCGTGTGGGCCGGAGCGGCCGGGCACGGTTCGATCCACAGGCTGCGTTCAGCGGAGGGCATGGTGAGGCGGCGCAGTTGGTCGGGGCCGAGAGGTAACGACGTCACCCAGCTGATCCCACTCCTCCAGGCCGTGCCGCCGGTGCGGGGCAGGCGCGGCCGGCCGCGGCACCGCCCGGACGTGGTGCGTGCGTGTGTTCGCTCACCTGCACTGGTTCCGCCGCCTTCGGATCCGCTGGGCGATACGCGGCGACATCCACGAAGCCTTCCTCGCCCCGGGCCGCGCACTGACGTGCCGGCGACGCCTGAGCTCAGCTCTTGCCCGCTAGTTCTTCTGCAGGGTGCGGGTGACACCCGCGATGACGGCGGTCGTCAGCACCCAGCCGAAGGCGATCAGCAGGTAGGCCAGCCACTGGAGGCTGTCGTTCGACCAGTACCAGGCCGTGCGCTGACCCAGACCACCGATGGGGATCAAAAGGTCGAGTGTGTAGACGAGGGGCTGGAACGGGGCGCCTTCGCCCGGTTTGACGCGGGTGGGCGAGTGCGCACCGAAGACCAGGGCGCCCAGCAAGGTCAGTATCAGGAGCCAGACGCCGGCCAGCCACGGCCGATAGCCGTAGCCGACGGTCACGTCGAGGAGATGGCCCCATGCGCGGGCTGCCGGGGACAGGGCGCGGCGCCGCTGGCGTTGCTTGGCAAGCAGGACGCGGCGGGCGTCATCGTCGTGCCCGGCCTTGCGGTACCAGGCCGCCAACTGCTCGTACGGTTGTGGGTTGTAGCCCGGACTGCTGCGTATCCATGCCACGCGTCGGGCCACAGACCCCCGGTCGCCCACGGCCTCGTAGCGCTCGTCGTTCGCGTCCGCCGTCTTGATGGAGCCGTAAATGAAGCCGTCCAGCTCCACCCGCTCCGGCCAGCTGTACTCGTTCTCGTGGAGGTACGACACCTGGGCGCCCCGCAGGTCCAGGGTGCCGGACGGGGGCCGGGCGAGGGTGAGATCGAGGTCGACGGCTTGCAGGTGCATGGCGATCAAGGCCGGGGCGTTCGCGTCGTCGGTGGGCGGGCCGTTCAGGACCGCTCCGCCGAAGGTCACGTTGTCCGTGACCTGGGTGCCGCGCAGCCGTACCGTGCCGTTCGCGGTGAATCCCGCGGAGAACTTGAGCGACGAGGCCATGGCGTTGTCGAGGGTGAGGGCCACACCGCGTGGGCCGGGTCCTTCCAGTCGGGCGCCCTGCATGGCCAGCGTGCCCGGCAACTGCGCCCCCATCAGACGGACTTCCCCGCGTGCGACGAACCCGTTTCGGCAGAAGACGCCCCCTTCCATGGCCAGACCACCGGCCGACAGGGCCCACCCGTCGGGTGCGATCAACGCGGCCCCGTTGAGGAGCAGTCCGCCGTTCACCCGGGCGTCGGTGAGCGACAGGGCGGTGCTCACGCGGTTGAAGGGTGTGGGGGCGCCGCCCTCCACCACGGTGCGCCGCAGGGAGAAGTTGCCCTCGATGCGGGCCGAATCGGCCTCGATGCCGGGTATCCGGCTGTCCGTGAACACCAGGGTCTGCGTCGACGCGCCGAGGAGATTCACCGCCTCCTCGAACCAGCATGCCTCCAGCCAGAGGGCATGGGCGAGCTGCGCACCGGCCAGATCCAGGCGTCCGGAGATCCGTGCCCCGGTGAGCCTCAGACGCGCCACCGCACCCGGTTGCCCAGTGTTCGCGCCCAGCAACAACGCGGCGACCACCGCCGCCCGCACCGTCCGCTCGGCTCCCCACCGTCCGCCGTCGGCGACCCGGTCCTCCTCCTGCGTACCCGTACGCAGGTCCACCCGCCGCCCCTCGGGGAACGCGTCCCACAGCTCACGCTCAGGGGAAGTCAACTCGTCGTAGGAAAGCACTCATGCAGAGTAGTGATCTTCCTTCATGCTCGTCCGGCCCCACTTCCAGTCGATCACGCCCCACGTCGACCGATGACGTCATGGATGCTCGGCAATCTGTCATCCGTGGTCGGCGGAGGGACGGGACGGGAGGGCGTCGGAGGCGACGCGATCCGCCTTGGCTGCGTCGGCGAGGGCGGCGGCAGCGGTTTCCGCGGCCTGAGCCGTGTCGTCGGCGGCTTGGGCGGCGCTGTCGTCCGAGGGCTTCTCTCGGGTGGCCGGCGACTGCGGCAGCACCTCGCTGAAGGCGCGGGACACGCCCTGGAGCGCGGCGGTGACCTCACTGAGCGGTGTGCATCGTGAAGTCGCAGGTCACAGGTCTGGTGTGAATGGTGAGTTGGATACTCGTGCCGGTAGGCGGCCGATGACCATGGCGTAGATCATCGGGCGGGTTCGGCTCCGGCGGGATGCCGGGTTCGGCGCCTACGACCGGCCCCGCCTACGATCCGTCAGCAGGTCGACACGCCGTGAGGACGCGGGAGGGCGCGGGGGATGCAGGAGCGGCAGTGGATCACGGCCCGTCGGAACGAACTGGAAGCTCTCACCGAGGAGTTGACCAAGAAACTCCAGGAGGTCCAGGCCGAGCAGGATGAACTGGCGATCGCTGAGCGAGTGTTGAACCGCCTGGCCGAACAGGCCCGGGCCGGCGCCGGGGCTGTCGCTCCGGTATCGGCGAAGGTGGCCGGTCGGGCAGTCCTGCTCATCCCGCACCGCAGCGACGCGGCGGCCGAGGGCGCGCTGCCCGGCGACTACCGCAAGATCCTGGCGATCGCGCGGGAGGCCGACGGCCCGGTGCAGGTCCGGGCGGTCGGCGAGCGGCTGGGGATGGACGCCTCGGTGCGCGGCAAGCTGGAACCTTTGCGGGCGAAGCTGACCAAGCTCGCCGACCGCGGCTGGCTGCACAAACGCCCTGACGGGCAGTTCACGGCACGTCCGTAACTGTGCGGGGCGGGGGCGTAACTGACAGCTCTTCGACGGCAGTTGAGTTTGGTGTGAAGAAAAACAACAGTTCCGTCGAGGGCCCTGACGGCCTCGTCTACACCGCCCGCCTGCCGCTGTCGAGCACCACCCTGAACTGGCTCGCCGACCTGATACGCGGCCACCTCAAGAAGATCGGCTCCAGGTGGCGCGCTCTGCCCGCGGGGAAGATCGCCACCATTGTGCTGGCGGTGCTGCGCTGTGACCAGCGGCCCGGCGACCTGGCCGGCGGAAACGGAGTACACCGCACCACCGTTACCCGGTGGGTCCGCGAGGTCATCGGCTTGCTCGCCGCCCGCGCCCCACGCCTGGACCGGGCCCTGAAGAAGATCGCCCGAATGGGTGGCGGCATCGTACTGCTGGACGGATCAGTGGTCCGCACCCGGCGCAGGACCGGGAAGGAGAACCGGAAGAACTACTCCGGCAAGAACAAATGCCACGGCCTGCTCGTGATCGCCTTCACCGACGACCGGGGCCGGCTGCTGTGGATCTCGGCGGCCCGCCCCGGGCGCACCTCGGAGATCACCGCTTGCCGGCACGACAAGCTCACCCAGAAACTGCGGGAAGTCGGACTCGGAGCCATCGCCGACCTGGGATTCGTCGGCCTCGACGACGGCGGCCCCGACGCCGACCCGGCGGTGATCACCGGCTACAAGGCCGCCCGGAACCGGCCTCTGACGCGAGGCCAGAAGCTGTCCAACACGGCACTGGCGGCCGTCCGGGCGCCGGTCGAGCACGGCTTTGCCCACCTCAAGAACTGGCGCGCCCTCGGCAAGGTGCGCACCGACCCTGCCTGGGCGACCGCCCTGGTCAGGGCCTTGCTGGTCCTCACGAACCGCGAAGTCGCCCGATGACCGACGATCTTCACCAAAGTCGCCTGCCAGCGACCAGCACGAGCATCCCGATGCCCACGCACACCAGCCCTGTGACCAGCAACTTCAGCTTGCACTCTCCAAACTAGGCGTTGGCTGGACACTGCTGTTTGTCAGCAGGGCGCCGCCCTCGCCGGCGAGGGTGCCCAGCCCGGCCGGGCGCAAGACGTACCGCACGTATACCGAAAGGCGTCCACGGCGCCGGCCCAGTTGGCGGGCAGGGTCACATCGTGCGGCCGGGTACCACGGCGCGATACAGGTGGTGCTCCTGGACGATCTACAGTGAGTCAGCGACGCCGAGCTTCTCGAACGGCCCGCGCAGCGTGTACGGCTGGCCTTCCGGCCGCCTCTGGACAGCTGGTGCAGCGCCGTCTCGAACTCGAAGCGGCCTCGTCGAAGGGTGGTGGCGCAGCCGCCGGGGATGTTGTGGCGCTGTGCCGGGAGGGGTTGCTCAGTCCGTCGAAGTCCGTCGTCGTGGTTACTGTTCGGCGGCCTCTCGGGCGATCTGCTCGGACAGGGCGCCTGCAGCCTCGGCGACCGCCTGGGCGGCGGAGAGCGGGCGCACCATCACCGTGATCTCGTCGATTTTCCCGTCGTCGTCGAAGTGCAGGAAGTCGCATCCCTGGAGCTGCTTGCCGGCGACAGTGGCGGTGAAGACGAAGGCGTGATTGCGGCCGTCGGGGTTGGCGATCTGACGGATGTAGGTGACGTCCTCGTAGATCAGGAGCGCGCCGCGCAGGATCGCCGCGGTGATGGCCTTGCCCGGGTACGACTCGACGGTGACGGGGCCGGTGAAGACGACGTCGTCGGCCAGCAGAGCGGCCACGGCGTCCGCGTCGCCGTTCTCGATGGCCTTGGGGAAGGGATGCATGAGCCCACCTCGGATATTCAAAAATGTTAATAGGTTTGGTTGAGACTAGAGGGACCGCTAGGGCTTGTCTACAGGGAAGGGGTGACTGTTAGTCGCGTTATTGATTAATCTGCTAGCGTGCATCCATGGCTTTGCGGAACGCGGTGATGGCCGCACTGTTGGAGGGCGAGGCGTCCGGGTACGACCTCGCGAAGGCGTTCGACGCGACGGTCGCCAACTTCTGGATGTCGACGCCTCAGCAGCTCTACCGGGAGCTGGATCGTATGGAGGCCGAAGGACTCGTCACGGCCCGCGTCGTCGAGCAGAAGCGCCGCCCCAACAAGCGACTGTTCTCCTTGACGGAGGCCGGACGGACGGCCGTCCACGCCTACACCGCCGAGCCCCTGGGTAAACCGGCGGTGATCCGGGACGAGTTGCTTGTCAAGGTGCAGTGCCTGGACGCGGGCGACATGGAAGCGGTCCGGGCCGCCATCGCCGAGCGCATGGAGTGGGCCACCGCCAAGCTGGCCCGCTACGAGCGGCTCCGGCAGCGTCTGCTCGACGGGCGCTCTGAGGAGGCGTACTTCGCCGAGGCCGAGCGCATCGGCCCGTATCTCACCCTGCTGCGCGGGATGGCGTTCGAGCGGGAGAACCTCCAGTGGGGGGACATGGCGGTGCGCAGGCTCGAACAGCGCACAGCCGCGCTCCGGGCCGACGGCTGACTGCGGCGGTCCGGCTCAACACGGTTAGTCAACAAAGTGATGACCCGGGGCCGGTGTGAGCAGCCCGGCCTCTCAGGGGTCGTTGGTCTGTGTCCGAGCCAGGACCGGCTGCGGTTCCTTGTCGGCGGGATTGCGGTGCAGTGCCTTGCGGTCGGAGAACCGGGTCACGTCGGAGCCGGAGAGGCACGCGACCGCGAGTCCCAAGCCCAGGATCACCCAGCCTCGGGGCAGTCCGGCGTCGCCCTGGGCGTCGTTGTGGAGGATGGAGCGGACGACGCCGGTGATCTGACGCAGGGGCTGGAACTCGCCGAGGGTGCGGTGTAAGCCGGGGAGTGCCTGGCGGGGGCCGTGGCGCCGGACGTCGGTGCCGCCATGGCGATGTAGAAGATCGTGATGAACAGCTCTCCCCGGCATGAGCGTGCGCACCCCCGGTGAAGCGCAGTTCAGCACGAGGAGCCGCCGGCGTCGTCGCAATCCAGAGCATCACACCGATGGGGAGGTGTCCCCAGCGGGCGCGGCCACCGGAAGCAGGGCCGGCCGCTTGGCCCGGCGGCCGTCGCCGGAGGAGCGGCCACGCAGGCGGCGGACGGCCCAAGGGCCGAGGAAGGTGCCGGCCCAGCGCAGTTCGGCACCCACGGTCCTCCAGGCAGGGATGTCCGTCCCCTCGGCCGGAAGGGGAAGGGTCCACGTATCGTCGCTGCCCGGCAGACCGAGCGCGTGGGCCACGGCAGCCGCGATGCGCGCGTGTCCCAGCGGGCCGGCGTGCAGCCGGTCAGCACTCCACAACCGCGGATCGGTCGCCGCCGCGTGCGCGGCCGTCTCCGCCACCACCACGCCGTGGCGGTCGGCGGCCTCCCGGATGCGCGCGTTGAGTGCGAGAACACGGTGACCGATCGGGCGGGCCAACGGCGTGATGCGCCCGACATCGGGAACCATGAGGGTCGCGACGGTGGCGCCCTGCGCGGTGAGGGCGGCGAACATCGCCTCGACATGGCCGGCCACCTCGTCGAGGTCGCAGCCCGGGCGCAACGCATCGTTGACCCCAGCCACCACGGTGGCAAGGTCGGGCCGCATCGCGAGAGCCGGAGCGAGCTGCTCGGCGCGCACCTGGCCGGCCTTACGGCCGCGCACCGCGAGGTTGGCGTAGAGCAGGCCAGGGCTGTGGCGGGCGACCTGCTCGGCGAGCCGGTCCGCCCAGCCCCGAAGACCACGGACGTCGTCGCCGTCGCCGAGTCCCTCGGTGTGACTGTCACCCAGGGCGACATAGCGCAGATACCCACCGCTCGACACGGGGCTGCCCGCCTCTCGTCAACGCTGCTGATGGAAGTGGCACACGGCCACCGCTAAGCAACTAGGCACCTAGTCGCATTGTTGAGTATGACGATAGCTGCAGGCTCACCTTCCTGCAAAGTGACGCCGCTCATGCCGGTGCTGAGGCCGTCGAGGGCGGTCCACCGCCGTCCACCGCCTTGGTCCGCCCCGGAGATCGTGTGGCAACTGGGGATCACCCAGAAAGTACTGCCCGAGCCTTGCGCGAGTTGGGGCAGCATCTGGAGGTACTCGTAGGCGAGCAGCTTGGGGTCGGGGTCGTTGCGATGCACGGGCCTGGAACACCTCGTCGATGGCCCGGGACCGGCCCTCGGCCTGAAGGATCGCAGCGGTACGGTTGCCCTCCGCGCGCAGGACAGCGGCCTGCTTGTCGCCTTCGGCGGTGAGAATCTGCGACTGACGTTGCCGTTCGTCACCCTCGGCTGCGCCGTCATCTGCCGGCGACGACTGCGCACCGCATTTTGTCGGGAGTATGGGCGGGCGATCGCCCCAGGGGATGGCCCGCTCGATGCGTCACGCGCATACGTAGCAGTCGGGTCCGCGCAGCCTCACATCCGGGCTCTCAGCACGTCGACCTCGCAGCCCGGCGCGAAGGGGTCGAAGCCGTGCTCGGTCAGCCAGCGAACCGCCAGCAGGCTTCGCAACGACCACCACGCGTGGATCACGTCGAGGTCGATGTCGGTGCCATAGCCGGCGATGACGTCGTCGAGGTGCTCCTCGTGTCCGAGCGTGAAGGTGGCGAGGTCGTACAGGGCATCACCCTGGCCCGCCTCGGACCAGTCGATGATGCCGGTGACCTCGTCTCCGTCGACGAAGACGTGCGCGATCTGCAGGTCGCCGTGTGTGAACGCCGCAGTCCACGGCCGGAGCGCGGCCTCGGCGACCTGGCGGTTGCGGGTGACCAGGTCGGCGGGCAGGACACCGTTCGTCACGAGCAACTCGCACTCGGCGTCGAGTTCCGCCACCAGCGCGACGACGCTCCGGCCGGCCCGGCCCGGCCGGGGCGGCAGGGGCGCCTCGTGCAGCTTCCGGATGGCGGCGCCCGCCGCGGCCCACGCCGCCGGCGACCCGGTCGACGGCCCGCCGAGGCGCCCGAGCGTCGTCCCCGGGAGTGCGGCGATCGCGAGCACGGGCGGCTTGCGCCACAGGACCTCCGGGGTCGGGACCGGCGCGAGGGACATCATCTCGGCCTCGACGTCGATGCGCGCCTGATCGGCGTCCACCTTCAAGAACACGTCACCGACGCGCAGAGTCGCGCGCTCAGAATGGGCGACGACGACTTCGACCTCATCCATGGGCGACCAGTATCCCGGGGATGATCGCCGACGTCGCCAGGTTTATGGCGTGCGATGACGCGGCTGACCGCGTCCCGCTACCCGGCGGCCTCGTACACGACACCGACCTCTGACGAGGTCCCCCGACGACAAGGTGCTCATCGCCGACAGCACCGCCCGCTAAGTGGTCCTCAAGGGCGACGCGAAGCGGGCCGGCGGCGCCATGCTCATCAAGAACGAGGATCCGGACAAGGCGCGTTCCTTTCCCAAGGGCACCGTCTTCCGCTCCACCGCCGGCGTCGAATACCGCCCTGCGGGCGTCCGAGGGGTTCATGGCGACGCTTGGCAAGAGGTGGAAGGCGGTCACCGTGGAGACCGTACGGTTCAGCCGCCCCGAGCCGGTCGGCCAGTTGGTGTTCCTGCGGCACACGGTAGGGAATGCGAGCCGCCTTGATCTTGCGTTTGGCCCGTACGAGACGCTGTGCCATCGTCGCCTCGGTCACCAGAAAGGCGTCGGCGACTTCGGCGGTAGACAGGCCGCCGAGCAGCCGGAGGGTGAGCGCGACCTGTGCCTCGGTGGACAGGGCCGGATGGCAGCAGGTGAAGATGAGACGCAGCCGGTCGTCCTGCGCGGGTTCCCCCCTCCCCCGGCATGCCGGGGTCGTCGTGAGCGGGCGAGAGCGCGGCCACCTCGCCGAGCAGTTCCCGCTCCCGTTGCCGCGCGACGCAGTCGGTCGATGGCGGCATTGCGTGCGGTCGTCGTGATCCATCCGCCCGGGTTCGGCGGCAGGCCATCGCCCGGCCACTTGCGCAGCGCGGCGGCGAACGCTTCCTGTACGGCGTCTTCGGCGACGTCGATGTCGCCGAAGACGCGCCTCTTCACCCGGATCGGCACCAGGCCGGTGATCGTCACCGGCGCGCTTGCGGCCGCCGTCGGCGTCTACTACCTCTCCCGCATCCCGGCCGACGGCTCCTATCCGGCCGATCTGCTGCCCGGGCTCCTGGTCATGTCCCTCGGGCTTGGTGCCGTCTTCGTCGGCGTCACCACCGCCGCCAACGCCGACGTGCCGCCCGACAAGGCCGGTCTGGCGGCCGGACTGCTCAACACTTCGGCCCAACTCGGCGCCGCCCTCGGTCTCGCCGTCTTCTCCGCGATCGCCACCGCCCGCACCGACCACCTGCTCGGCGGCGGATCCGGACAGACCGCCGCACTCACGGCCGGATACCAGCGCGCCCTGCTCGCCTGCGCCGCCTTCCTGCTCGCCGCCGCCGTCATCGCCCTGCGCGCCACCCACACCCGGGCCACGCCACCCGGTACGACCCCGCCCGAGCCCGCCCAGGAACCGGGCGACGAGCACACCGCCCGACAGCCGGCCGGATGAGCGCCCTCCGTACGCCCGCCGGGGCATCAGCCCCGCGAGCGTGTTCTGCCCGTTCGGGCCATTTGGGCGGCAAGGTGCGGGCGTGGGCGACAGCCCGAGAGACCCCCTCGTCGAGCGCCGCCCCGGCGAGCGCCTCGGGCGCGACGAACACCATGGACTTCATGGTCCGGCCGGTGAAATCCATGGGCCGGACGCCCAGCCGTGCCGGTGTCTCGGCGGCCCCCTCCGGACCGAGCCGGATCATGAGTTCGTCGTGGACGACGCCGCAGAACATGTGGCCACCGAGCAGGAAGGCAAGGCCGAACATCTTGCGTGCGCCGACGTCGCCGACCGGCGACAGGACTTCCCGGATCCGCTCGGCCAGAGTCTCGTCGTAGGCAACCATTTATGGCTCCGGTAGGCCGGGCCCGGCTCTCCTACCGCCGCGCCGAGGAGATCTTCGACGACAACACCCGGCTGCCGGCCAACCCGCTCGCCTCACCCGAAGACATCGAGGACCTGAACGGCTGGACCCGGCACCGACTGCGGCACTCCGCACTCACGCACGACGCGGAGAGCGGCACCTCCACCACAATGCTGCCGGCCCGCCCCCGTCACGCCTCCGTGCGGCCCCTGGAACGGTACGCACGCCCCGGCGTCGACGCGGTCGCCCAGCATGTCGTCGAGCGTGACGCCGCCGCTCGACGGAAGCGTCAGGGCTTCAAGATCGTCTCATGGCCCCTTTTGGGCGGCGCTGTCCTCGAGGGCGGCTTCCTGCTACTGGGACAACGGTGCGACGGTCGCGGCCCTGCGCCGGGCGGTCAGGAAGAGGCCTGCCGCGACGACGGCCGCGGCCAGGCCGAGCAGGCCGACGGCGGCGGCCAGAGTGCCGAGGGCGGACTCGGCCGCGATCAGCACCAGCGGGCAGATGAACTGGCCGATGAAGAACGACGCGGTCCACAGGCCGGTGCCACGGCCGCGGTCGGCGAAGTCCAGCCTGGACATGGCGATGGTGAGCAGGGAAGGCAGCAGAAGACCGGTGCCGAGGCAGTTGAGTACGGCGCCGACGATCAGCAGTGGCGCGCTGTCCGCGAGCCACATCACCGCGAAGCCGGCCGCGCACAGGGCGAAGACGAGTGGCAGCCGGGGCCCCGGGGTCCCTCGCAGCTTGGCGAAGGTGATCGCGCCGGCCACGGTGGCGGCGCTGGCGATCGCTGTGGCCAGCCCGATCACGCTGGTCGCCGTCACGCCGAGGTCGTCCAGCAGATAGGACATCTCCACCGGGACGGTGTAGAAGACGAGGGCCCCGAACACGGTGAGTCCGCAGATCCCGGCCAGCTGCCGGAAGGGGAAGGAGCGCTTCGGCGCGACCGTGGTGTCCGCGCTCTCCCCGTCTCCGTCCCCGTCCTCGGCGGCGGCACCGGTGGCCGCGGTCGGCTTCGGCAGTCCGATGGCCATGAGCGGGGCGATGAGCAGACTGACGGCGTAGATCCAGAACGGGGTCCGCCAGCCGGCCGACCCCGCGGCACCGCCGATGACGAAGAACGCGGTCGCGGAGGCGGAGGCGCACATGGTCTGGAGGGCGAGGTAGCGGTCCCGTACCCGACCGCTGTAGTAGTCGCCGATCAGCGTGGTGCAGCAGGTCATGATGGCGGCCTCGGCGACACCTACCAGGGCGCGGCTGGCCACGATGGCACCCAGCGACTCCAGCCACAGCGGAGCGGTGCCGAAGATCGCGTACAACACGGTCGCGGCGATCAGCAGGCGCTTGCGGCCGAGCCGGTCGACGATGACGCCCGCGAAGGGTGCCAGCAGGCCCAGCGCCAGCGCCGGGACGGTGAGAGCCATCGGGACCAGGGCGCCTGCGCCAGGCACATCGGCGAAGTGGTCCTGCATCTTGGGCAGCACGGGGGCGATCAGGACGGCCCCGAGGATCGGCAGACAGCTGCCGGCCATGAGGAGAGCGACGCGCAGCCGGTGCGCGGCACCGTACATCGGCAGCGCAAGGATCGCACCGGGCGGCGGCACTGTTTCCGCGTAGGCAGGCGGGGGCGGAGGCACGGAAGCGGGCATGCGGGAACTCCATGTGGCGAGGGGAGGGGACGACACGCCATCGGGACACAGAGACCCCGAGGAGAGGAGCGTGCGGAGGATCTGGCGTTGACTATGAGTGAGCGGCCAAGCCCTGCCTAGCCTCTGTCCGATCGATCTCCCGGATCGCGATCATCCTTGCCGTGGATGGTGTCCGCGACCCGGGCCGCTGTCTCCCGCAGCCAGATGTGCGCCGCGTCGTGCGTGTGGACCGGGTGCCACCACAGGGCTTCCCGGAGTGGCACGGCGTCGTAGGGCGGTTGCATGACCCGTACGGGGACGAGTCCGTCGAGCCGGTCGGCGAGATGCCCCTGGATCAGGGCGACCCGGCGGGTGCCCGCGACCAGGAGGGGCATCAACTGGAAGCTGTCGACGGAGACTTCGACGCGCGGCTCGATACCGAGCATGGCGATCTGACGGGCGGCGGGTGCGTCGTATGTGCGCTGGTACGTCACCCACGGCAGCCGGGCCAGGTCGTCGAGGGTGAGCTGCTCGCCGACCTCGGGGTTGTCGTCGGCGACGAGGTAGACCCAGCGGTCCCGGTACAGCTCCACGGCGGGAAAGTCGCCGATGATGCCGTGCGGCAGCAGCAGCCCGTCGGCGGTGCTCAGCAGCGCCCCGGTGTTCTCGGTGATGTCCGTCGGAGGCTGCTTGAAGCGCAGCCTGATCCCCGGCGCCTCGGTGTGGACGATGCGGGCGAGTTCGGCACCGAAGACGGCCACCGCGTAGTCGGAGGCGATCAGGGTGAACTCGTGCTCCTCATGGGCGGGGTCGAACACCGCCTGGCTGGTGAAGACGCGTTCGAGCAGGTCGCAGGCGGTGGCGGTGCGGTCGAGGAGGGCCAGGCCGAGGGCGGTCAGTTCGTAGCGTCCGCCGATCCTGGAGAGCAGGTCGTCGTCGAAGTGGCGGCGCAGCCGGGCCAGGGCGGCGCTCATGGCGGGCTGGCTGAGCCCGATGCGCCGGCCCGCGTTGGTGACGTTGCGCTCCTCCAGGAGGGCCCGCAGGGCGACGACGAGGTTGAGGTCCAGGCTGGCCAGGTTCACGCGAAATCCCTGTACGGAGTAGGAGACTGCGGCGCTGGGTATTCGCCGCCTGGATGCCTGGCATCCAGAGAATCGATTTCCCCGATCGCAAGGTACGCGCCAGATTAGTGGCATCGCAATCGGGAGGACATCTCCGTGAAATCCACAGCCACGTCGGCGCCTCTCTTCACCGGCCCCTTGGCCATCGGCACTCTCTCCGCTCCGGGCGGGGCCGCGTTCCCCGGCCTCGTGGTGCCGGACGGCCGCGTGCTCGACCTGCGTACGACACTGGACGAACCCGCGCTGACCACCCTCGCTCTCCTGGAGCGCTGGGATGAGGAACTGCCTCGCCTGCGCGGCCTCGCGGACGAGCCGGCCGGTGACTGGCTGCCGCTGGACGACCTGTTCGTGCACGCGCCCGTCGAGCCCCGGCAGATCTTCCAGTCCGGCGCCAACTACCGGCAGCACGTGATCGACCTAGAGGTCGCGCACCGATCCCCGGACGACCCGCGCACCGTCGAGGAGGCCCGCGCCGAGATCGCGGCGATCATGGACAAGCGAGCCGCCGAGGACCTCCCGTACGTCTTCATCGGCCTGCCGACCACGATCACCGGCCCCTACGACGACGTCGTACTGCCCGCCTGGGCCAAGAAGCCCGACTGGGAGCTGGAGCTGGCCGCGGTGATCTCCCGCCCCGCTCACCAGGTCGCGGTGGAGGAGGCCCTGGAGTACGTCGCGGGTTACACCATCGCCAACGACCTCACCGACCGGGCCACCGTCTTCCGCCGGGACATGCCCGCCATCGGCACCGACTGGCTGCGCTGCAAGAACGCTCCTGGCTTCACCCCGCTCGGCCCCTGGATCGTCCCGGCCGGGTCCGTCGCCGACCCGTCCGACCTGCGGGTCACCCTGAAGCTCAACGGCGAGACGATGCAGGACGAGTCCACCAAGGACATGATCTTCGGCGTGGCCCGGATGGTCTCGTACATTTCCCAGACCGCCCAACTCCTGCCCGGCGACCTGGTGTTGACCGGCAGCCCGGCCGGGAACGGCATGCACTGGGGTCGGCTGCTGCACGACGGCGACGTGATGGACGGATCCGTCACGGGGCTCGGTGCCCAGCGCACCCGCTGCGTCGCGGAGGTCTCCCGGTGACCCTCGACCGCACCACCGTGCCTGATGCGAAAGACGCCGAGGGCGCGATCGCCGAGGCCGCCAAGACGTACTCGAACTGGGGCCGTTGGGGCGAGGACGACGTCCTCGGCACGCTCAACTTCCTGGACGCCGAAAAGCGCCGTGAGGGCGCGGCCCTCGTCCGCGACGGGGTCAGCTTCTCGCTCTCCCAGCGTTTCGAGATGAACGGCCCGCAGAAGGGCTGGCGGCGGCGTACGAATCCGGTGCACACCATGCTCGACACCGGCACCGACGCCGCCCTGGGCAACCAGGGTTTCCCGCACGGCTTCGGCGGTGCCGACGACGTGATCGCGATGCCGCTGCAGTGCTCCACCCAGTGGGACGGCCTGGGTCACATCTTCGACCATGGCAAGGCTTGGAACGGGCGGGCCGCCGAGAAGGTCGTCACCTCCGACGGCGACCTCGTCACCGGCATCGAGCACATGGCGCCGTACGTGGCCGGACGGGGCGTCCTCCTCGATGTGGGCCTGGTCGTCGGCCGGAACGGCGAACTGCCCGACGGCTTCGCCATCACCGAGGAGCACCTGACCGCAAGCGCCGCGGCGCACGGTGTCACGGTCGGCCGCGGCGACCTCGTCCTCGTCCGCACCGGACGGCTGGCCCGCGCCAGGCGCGAGGGCTGGGGCGAGTACGCGGGCGGTCCCTCGCCCGGGCTGAGCTTCACCACCGCCGGCTGGCTGCACCGCAGCGAGATCGCCGGGATCGCCACCGACACCTGGGGCTTCGAGGTCCGGCCCAACGAGTTCGACCACGCCTTCCAGCCGCTGCACCAGGTCGCCATCCCCAACATGGGCCTGCTCATAGGCGAGATGTGGGACCTCGACGCCCTGGCCGAGCACTGCGCGGCCGACGGGCGGTACGAGTTCTGGCTCACCGCCGCTCCGCTGCCCATCACCGGAGCCGTCGGCTCCCCCGTGAACCCGATCGCCGTCAAGTAACGCCCCGGACCGGCCGAGTGGGCCGCCCCGAAGCCACACCCATCCGGCTCGCACGACCACCCCTGCCGCTCGAAGTCGTGCGGCCGCACCGCAGGGAGATCCCATGACCGACCCCCGCCCCCGCACCGTCCTCGTCATCGGCGGCGGCGCCTCCGGCAACGCCGTGACCGTGCTGCTGCGGCGAGCGGGCATCACCGTGGACCTGATCGAGGCCAAGTCCGACTGGAACGTCCTCGGCTCCGGCATCACCCTCCAGGGCAACGCGCTGCGCGTGCTGCGCGAGCTGGGCGTGTGGGACAAGGTCCGGGAGAGCGGCTACGCCTTCGACTCCGTGGGCCTGGCCACGCCCGACGGCCACGTGTTCCACGTCCAGCAGGACATCCGCACCGGCGGCGAGGACCTGCCCGCGACCATCGGCATGCAGCGGCCCCGGCTCCAGGAGATCCTGTGCGCGGCGGTCCGGGTCAGTGGTGCGACGGTCCGCCTCGGCACCACCGCCGACGAGCTGGTCCAGGACGAGACGGGTGTCACCGCCCGCTTCAGCGACGGCACCGAGGGCCGCTACGACCTCGTCATCGCGGCCGACGGTCTCAACTCCCTGACCCGCGCGGTGATCGGCATCGGTGAGAAGCCCGAGCCGACCGGCATGGCCATCTGGCGCGTCGCCGCACCACGCCCGGCGAGCGTGGAGCGCACGGACCTGGCCTTCGGCGGGCCCTGCTACATCGCCGGCTACTGCCCCACCAGCGAGAACACCATCTACGGCTATCTCGTCGAGGCCAACCGCGACCGCGCCTCCATCGACCCGGCCTCGTACGCGGACGAGATGCGGCGCCTGGCAGCCCCGTACGGCGGCGCCTGGCCCGAGATCGCCGCGAGCATCACCGACCCGGCCAAGGTCAACTACACCTGGTTCGACCGGCTGCTCGTCGAGGGGTCCTGGCACCGCGGCCGGGTCGTGCTGGTCGGTGACGCCGCCCACGCCTGCCCGCCCACCCTCGCGCAGGGCGCGGCCATGTCGCTGGAGGACGCCTCCGTGCTGGCCGAGCTGCTGACCGCGGAGGAGTCGTGGGATTCCCTCGACTCCCTCGACGACTTGCTGACCCGCTACCACGAGCGCCGCATCGACCGTGTCCGCATGGTCGTCGAGGCCTCGGTGCAGCTCGGCCAGTGGCAGCTGGACGGCGTCCGTGACGCCGACGTGCCCGGCCTGATCGGCCGCACGATGTCCGCCCTGAAGGAGACCCCGTGACGACCCCGGACACCCTGGACGCCCTGGCCACCCCGGCGACCCCCACCATCGACGTCCACGCGCACGTCCTGCTGCCGCAGGTCGAGGAGGCCGTCGCCGGACACCCCGGGCTTGCCGCCGCCCGCAGTCTCGACGCCCGCCGCAACGGCCCCGAGGCGCTCGCCGTCAGCGGCCCGATGGTCCGCGACCGCATCCCTCGACTGACCGACGTCAAGGCCCGGCTCACCGCGATGGACGCCTCCGGCGTCGACGTCCAACTGGTCTCGCCGTCCCCGTCGCACTACCACTACTGGGCCGACGAGGACCTGGCCCGCACGGTGTGGGAACTGGCCAACTCCGGCACCGCCGCGCACGTCGCCCAGGCCCCCGACCGGCTTCACGGACTGGGCCTCGTCCCGCTCCAGCACCCGGACCTCGCCGTCAAGGCCCTCGACCACGCCCTCGGCCTGGGCCTGCGCGGAGTGGAGATCTCCAGCCACGCGCCCGGGCGCGAGCTTTCGGACCCGGCGTACGAGCCGTTCTGGGCGCTCGCCGAGACGACCGGGGCGGTGCTCTTCCTGCACCCCTTCGGCTGCACGCTCGACGAGCGCCTGGACCGCTGGTACCTGTCCAACACGGTCGGCCAGCCCACCGAGAACGCCGTCGCGCTCTCCCACCTCATCTTCTCCGGCGTCCTGGACCGCCACCCCGGCCTGAAGGTGCTCGCAGCCCACGGCGGCGGCTACCTGCCCACCCACATCGGCCGCTCCGACCACGCCTGGCGGACCAGACCGGACACGCGGGGCTGCGCGTCCGAGCCGAGCAGCTACCTCAAGCGGCTGTACTTCGACTCGCTCGTCCACGACCCGCATGTCCTGCGCGAACTGATCCGGGTGGCCGGCCCCGACCGGGTCCTGCTCGGCTCGGACTTCCCCTTCGACATGGGCACCGAGGACCCGGTCGGCGCGCTGCGCGCCGCCTCGGACCTGCCCGACCCCCACTTCCACGCCGTACGCGGCGGCAACGCGGCAGCGCTGCTGCGCCTCTCCTGAGGAGCCCCGACATGACCGACGATTCGCCCAACCGCCTGCTCACCCACCTGCGGCACGTCGACCTCGCCGTGCCCGACTACGACAAGCAGCTCGACTTCTACGCCGGAGTCTGGGGCCTGACCAAGGTCGCCGAAGACTCCGGGATCTCCTTCCTGGCCGCCGAGGGCAGCCCCGAGCAGTACGTCGTACGGCTCCGCAAGGCAGACGAGAAGCGGCTCGACCTCGTGTCCTACGGCGCCGCGTCGGCCGCCGACGTGGACACGCTCGCCGGGCAACTCCTCGCGGACGGCGTGCGGTTGATCTCGCAGCCGGGCAAGGTCGACACCCCCGGCGGGGGCTACGGCTTCCGCTTCTTCGACGGCGACGGCCGCACCATCGAGGTCTCGGCGGAGGTCGAGGCCCGGAGGCACCGGCGTATCGAGGAGAAGGAGGCCATCCCGGTCCGCCTCTCGCACGTCGTCCTCAACTCCCCCGACCTGGACGCCACCCGCGCCTGGTACGAGCGCCACCTCGGCTTCCGGCTGTCCGACTCGCTCAGCTCGCCGCACATGGGCGAGGTCATGCACTTCATGCGGATCAGCAGCCAGCACCACTCGATGGCCCTCGCCAAGGGCCCGCACACCTCCCTGCACCACGTCTCGTTCGAGATGCGCGGCCTGGACGAGTACATGCGCGGCTCGGGGCGCGTGATGCGCTCCGGTGCCCGCAAGGTCTGGGGCCCGGGCCGGCACATGGCGGGCGACAACACCTTCACGTACTTCCTCGACCCGCACGGCAACACCGTCGAGTACACGACGGAGTTGGAGGAGCTCGACGAGGACACCTGGCATCCGCACGTCTACGACTTCTCCCGGCCCGAAGTCACCGACCAGTGGGGCACGGCGAACCCGATGAACGAGCTGGTCGCCAAGGAGTCTTTCAACGACGTCGACCCCGGCGTCTTCGTCGCCCCGCCGGTCTGATCCCCAGGATTGCCATGCGCTTCGCCACGTACGAACACCACGGCCGCCGCAGCGTCGCCACCGTCGAGGGCGACGGCACCCTCCACCCCTTCCCCGGCCGCGCCTCACTGCTCGACCTGCTCCGGGCGGGCCCCGCAGCCCTGCGCGAGGCGGGCAACGCCACGCGGGCCGAGCCGGACGGCCCGCATGTCTCGCAGGTGCGGCTGCTGCCGCCTCTCCAACCGCCGTCCGTACGGGACTTCGTCACCTTCGAGGAACACGTCGAGGGCGTACGACGCAGCATCGACCACACGGCCGGGGTCCCCGACGCCTGGTACGACGCGCCGACCTTCTACTTCACCAATCCGTACGCCGTCATCGGCGCCCACGACGACGTGCCCGTGCCGCCCGGCTCCTCGGTCCTGGACTTCGAACTCGAAGTCGCCGCCGTCATCGGCCGCGAGGGCCGCGACCTGACACCCGAGCGGGCCCGCGACCACATCGTCGGCTACACGGTCTTCAACGACTGGTCCGCCCGTGACCTCCAATCCGCCGAGATGAAGGTGGGGTTGGGCCCCTGCAAGGGCAAGGACACCGCCGCCACCCTCGGCCCGTACCTGGTCACCGCCGACGAACTGGAGCCGTACCGGGACACGGACGGTTTCCTGCGGCTGGCGCTGACCGCCTCGGTGAACGGCGAGGTGGTCGGCAAGGATCTGCTGTCCAACATGAGCTGGACCTTCGAGGAGATGGTCGCCTACGCCTCGCGCGGCACATACGTCCGTCCCGGCGATGTGCTCGGCTCCGGCACCTGCGGCAACGGCGGCTGCCTGGCCGAGCTGTGGGGCGTACGCGGCCGCCAGGATCCGCCACCGCTGAAGCCCGGCGACACCGTCACCCTCACCGTCGAGGGCATCGGCACCGTCTCCAACACCGTCGTGCCCGGCGCTGGACCGGTACCGGTCCCCCGGGCCCGCAAGCGTCCGCGGCTGCGCCCGTGAACGGCGTGGCCGTGAACAGGCTGGACGGCAAGGTCGTGGTCGTCACCGGAGCCGCGCGTGGGCAGGGCGCGGCCGAGGCCGAGGCGCTGACCCGGGCGGGGGCGGTGGTCGTCGCCACCGATGTGACTCAGGCTCCGGGCTGTCTGCGCCTGGACGTCACCGACGCGAAGGAATGGGCGACGCTCGCCGAAGAGCTGCGCTGCCGGTACGGAGAGGTCCACGGCCTGGTCAACAACGCCGGCATCACCTGGCGCGCGCGGCTCCAGGAGGTCACGCCCGAGGACTTCGCCCGCGTCCATGCGGTCAACGTCACCGGCCCGCTCCTTGGCATCCAGCACCTTGCACCGTTGATGCCGCCGGGCTCGTCGATCGTCAACGTCGGCTCCTCCGCCGGGCTCACCGGGCACTACCCGGTCGCGTACACGGCCAGCAAGTGGGCGCTGCGCGGCCTGTCGAAGGCGGCCTGTGTCGAGCTGGGCCCGCGAGGCATCCGCGTGAACACCGTCCATCCCGGCTTCATCGAGACCGAGATGACCGCCTCCGCCGCGCCCGCTTTCCGCGAGGCGAACATCCGCGAGACACCGCTGGCCCGCACCGGCACCGTCGACGAGATCACCCCGCTGGTGGTCTTCCTCCTCTCCGACGACGCCTCCTTCATCACCGGCGCCGAGATCCCCGTCGACGGCGGCTTCACCGCACACGGCGGCACCAAGTCCATCTCCGACGCCCTGCGGTCGGCTTCCGACTGACCTCTGACTGACCTCCGGCTGAAAGGACCCATACGTGAACAAGGTCAGCGCGAGCGCCGCCGCGGCGGTCGCCGACATCCCCGACGGTGCCTCGCTGGCAGTCGGCGGCTTCGGCCTGTCCGGCATCCCGGCCACCCTCATCGATGCCCTGCACGCCCAGGGCGCCACCGGCCTGAAGGTGGTCTCCAACAACTGCGGCGTCGACGGCCAGGGGCTGGGCGTTCTCCTCGCCGAGGGCCGCATCAGCCGCGTGACGGGCAGCTACGTCGGGGACAACAAGGAGTTCGCCCGCCAGTACCTCAGCGGTGAACTGGAGGTCGAGCTCGTCCCGCAGGGCACCCTCGCCGAGCGGCTGCGAGCCGGCGGCGCCGGCATCCCGGCCTTCTACACCCCGGCGGGCGTGGGCACACAGGTCGCCGACGGCGGTCTGCCCTGGCGCTACGCGGCCGACGGCAGCATCGCCGTCGCCTCCCCGGCGAAGGAGTCCCGCACCTTCGGCGGTCGCGACCACGTCCTCGAACACGGCATCACCACCGACTACGCCCTCGTCCGCGCCTGGCGCGGCGACACCCACGGCAACCTGGTCTTCAACAAGGCCGCCGCCAACTTCAACCCGCCGGCCGCCATGGCCGGGCGCATCACCGTGGCGGAGGTCGAGGAGCTCGTCGAGCCCGGAGCCCTCGGCCCCGACGCGATCCACGTCCCCGGCATCTTCGTGCAGCGGGTCGTGGCCCTCACCCCTGCCCAGGCCGCCGACAAGCGCATAGAGCACCTTCGAATTTCCGCGTCTTCGACACGAGGGACCGTACGCGCATGAGCTGGACTCGCGGCCAGATGGCCGCCCGCGCCGCCGCCGAGCTGACCGACGGCAGTTACGTCAACCTCGGCATCGGCCTGCCCACCCTCGTCCCGGGCCGCCTTCCGCCGGGAGTTCACGTCGTCCTGCACTCCGAGAACGGCATCCTCGGCACCGGTCCGTACCCCCGCGAGCACGAGGTCGACCCCGACCTCATCAACGCGGGCAAGGAAACCGTCACGGTCCTCCCTGGCGCCTCCTTCTTCGACTCCGCGCTCTCCTTCGGCATGATCCGCGGCGGCCACATCGACACCGCCGTCCTCGGCGCCATGCAGGTCTCCGCCACCGGCGACCTCGCCAACTGGATGATCCCCGGCAAGATGGTCAAGGGCATGGGCGGCGCCATGGACCTCGTCCACGGCGCCCAGCGCGTCATCGTCCTCATGGAACACACCGCCAAGGACGGCAGCCCCAAGATCCTCGACGAGTGCACCCTGCCCCTCACCGGCAAGGCCTGCGTCCACCGCGTCATCACCGACCTCGGCGTCATGGACGTCACCGACAATGGCCTGCTCCTCGTCGAGACCGCTCCCGGCGTCACGGCCGAGGCCATCACAGCGGTCACTGCCGCGAAGCTGCACACCGCCACCTGAGGCACGCCGCCCTGGCCGCGGCGCACAACCAGGGCAACCGGCTCACCACACAGGGTCAGGCCGTGCCGAGGCCGCGCAGGAAGGCGTCCGCGGCGAGGTCGGCCGCCTGCGGGGCATCCACTGCGCTCTGCGCCTCACGGCGAGCGCTGGCCTCGGGGTCCTTCTGCACCATGCGGCGATACGTCACCCCGACCCTCTTCGCCGACGTCGACAACTCCATGCGCATCGCCCAGGAGGAGATCTTCGGCCCGGTCCTTGCTGTCATCGCCTACGACTCCGAATACGGGCTCTCAGGCGGAATCTGGATCGCCGACCCCGAGCGGGCCCTGGCCGTCGCCCGCAAGCTGCGCACCGGAACCGTCACCGTCAACGGCTCGCCCATCAGCTTCGACGGCCCCTTCGGCGGCTACAAGGCCAGCGGCCTCGGCCGCGAATACGGCAAGGTCGGCCTCACCGGCTACGTCGAGCACAAGTCCATCACCCGGCTCCGGCAGCCGTAGCCGACCGAAGATGCGCGAACCTACCGGGCCGGCCCCCCACATTGCCGGCAGGCCGGCCCGGTACCCTCGCCGGCCTGATTCAGCCGTTCGTGAGGTGTGAGTACTCGGCCATGGAACGTGGACGACGAGTTGTGGGCGCTGATCGAGCCGCTGCCACCGGCCTGGCCGGAGAAGTCGCCGGGGCCACGGCCGGTGGCGGACCGGCTGTGTCTCCAGGGCATCCTGTACGTCCTCTGCAACACCGCATCCTGCTCGCCGAACTCAACGCGGCCGGCCGCCTCGACTGGTCGAGGGCGTGCGTGGACGGCTCCGACATCCGATCGAAAAAGGGCGCCCCTATACCGGTCCGTCGCCGGTCGACCGGCGGAAGACGGGGGCGCGGCGGCGTCGGTGGCGGCGCACCAGTGCGGGCAGCCACGGCACGGCACCGAGCACGGACAGGAGCGACAGCAGCGGGATACGCCACCAGGCCGAGAGCTGCGACGGTGGCGGAGGTTGCTCCTTGGCCACCCAGGGCCGTGCGGTCTTCGACCATGCCAGGAACGCGTCACCGACCGGGACCAGGCCCAAGGCGTACCGCTTGGTCCAAGGGGTGTGGACCGGCAGGCCGGCCAGCTCGCTGACGCCTGCCAGCGCGGCGGCGAGAGGGGCGTCGCCGTGGACCTGGGCCGCGCCGATGGTGACCACGCTCGCCGACAGGCTCACGCCGAGCGGGAGCGGGCCGGAGTCCACGTCGGCCGGGCCGTCCATGCCGTCGGGGTACTCCCGCACGGCCGGCCCGAGGCCGAGAGGCGAGGCGATGTACCGATCGCGGAAGCGCAGGTATTGCTGACGGGCGAAGACCGGGTCGATGTCGATCAGGAAGCGCTGGATGAGGCTCTGCGAGGTGCCCCTGGCCACCTCGATCGGGTCGCCGGTGTCCGGGGCGGCCCGGTGCGGGAGCAGTCCGGTGCGCGGGTCGAGCCGCTCGCGCACCTCGCGCAGCCACCGCTGGACGGTTTCGGTGAACCGGTCGGGCAGCAGGGTGTCGTGCAGCCGCAGCGATGCGATCGCCACGGTCGAGTCGACCGGCCACGCCTGACCGGGGTACGCCTCCAGATACGGCGACCGCGAGGCGTCGAAAGCCGCGCCGAGCGCGGCCGAGTCACGGGTGAACCGCCGTACCTCGGCCGGATCGCGCTGCCCGGCCGGTTGCAGGCTCAGCACCCCGCCGCGCAGCCAGTTGCTCCAGCCGCGGTGGAAAACGCCGTACGGCGGGTTGAGGCTCGGGCTGAACGGGGCACGGCCGGACGGAGAGTCCAGCTGCTCCAGCGCCGACCGTGCCTCGCGCAGTGCCGTCGAGCGCTTGCCGACCGGTTCGCGCATCCCGATCTCGACCCAGCTCAGACCGTAGAGCGCGTGCAGGAAGAAGTAGCCCTCGGGAAACATCCCCTGCGCCTCGTCGCCGGCCCCGTCGTCCAGCGCCTCACGCAGGAACGCCAGCTGCTGCCGGACCCCGGGCGGCTCGCCGTCCGTGCCCGCGGTGGCGGGCACGACCAGCCGCACCGCGCCCAGCAGGGCACAGATGCTGACCAGCACCGCGACCAGCCGACGCGACCAGCGCAGCACCCGACGCCCTGCCGACGGCGGCGAGAGACGGCCGCCGCTACGACCCGCCTCGACCTCCGCGCCGGGACCGGTGTCAGCACCGGCCTCGGTACCGATCTTCACCCCATGACTCCCTCGTCGTCATCCGGCAGTGCCACTGCCCTGCACGATGCGAGTTCCGGCAACGAGGTTCACTCCATGTCCTGCGACAGCTGGGGGCGGCGTCTTCGCCATCGTCGTGCACCTGGCCCGCCGCCCGGTCCCGCTTCTCCTGGAGAGAGACGGAGAGCCCCGTGCGAATGAGCGACATTCAGCGTTGCGAGATCAGAACGCCATGGCCCGCCGTCACGGGGACGACCTGCTCGGCCGACGGCGCCTCGGCCTTCACCGGCGTCCAGAAGTCCGACAGCGTCATCGTCGCCATGGCCTTCATACCGCCGAAGCAGGACAGCCGGGCCTGGACGGCGCGCCCCTTCCCGTCGACCCACACGTCCGCGTAGACGGGCATGTCGTCACCCAGCTTCTCGCGCAGGTCGTCCAGTCCCTGTTCGTCGTTCGTCTGTGTCGTCATGCGGAGCGTCGCGGTGGCCTGGTCGATCGTGCCCCGGTAGTGCACCGCAGGGGCGTCGTTCACCTGCTCCTTGCTCTCGTTCGACACCTGCCGCATCGCCTTCGTCTGGCGGAGCCACGATCCAGCGGGGATCCAGCAGCGGGAGCGGAACGTCCGGCCGGGGTGGCCACGCGCGGCCAAACGGCCCGCGATACAACTCGACACCGAGAGATCCGTCGCCCGACGGACATCTCAAGGCCCGGTACGCGGCCCCGACCTCGGCGCTTGGAGCTCTTCCTCCCAACGGCGGGCCGCTCGCCAGGACTTGTCCGGTCGATCAAAGTCTCGGCCGCGCCGGGATGTGAGTCGCCCGGCCCCAGCGGTCGGCCTGCTGACCACGGACAGGTCTTACTCCGCGGTGCCGAGGCGTGCGTCGAGCGTGGTCCGCACCGCTCACATGTCAGGAATCCTGAGAAAGAATTAACGCCTGCTGAGCGGACCTCGTCAAGGCCGCCGCGGCAACTTCTCTGCCCCCCAGAGGCGCCGGGCGGCCGGCACCCGAAGAGCGCGTCCGATACGTCTCGGCAACACCCTTGTCATCCGGAGTCGGCGCGTGCATCATCGTGGCCATCATCAGGGTTCCTGATATCGGGCATGCTGCCCGGCCCTACCGGGACGCGAAGGAACCCGCCACCGCTTTCCGCTGCCGGCTCTGGCTCACCCCAGCGGCTTCAGCCGCCCCTTCCCGCTTCCCCAGCAGCTTCCTCAGCAGCTTCACCACCCCCCGTTCCGCTCCCTCGACGTGCCCGGAGGCATTCATGAGCGCACCCATGAACACACCCGCGAACGGCAATTTGTCCCGAAGATCCATTCTCCGGGGGACGGCCGGAGCCGCCGGGCTGTTCACCGCAGGCGGTCTGCTGACCGCCTGCGGCGGCATCAAGGAGTCCTCGGCGCAGACCGACGCGGTGCTTCGAATCGGCTACGTCTCGCCCAGCACGGGCCCGGCCGCCGGCTTCGGCGAGGCGAACGCATTCCTGATGAAGAAGCTGCGCACCACCTTCGAAAAGGACGGGCTGCGGATCGGCGGCAAGAAGTACTCCGTCAAGATCATCGACCGCGACAGTCAGTCGAATCCGCAGACCGCCGCGCAGGTCGCGGCCGACCTGATCAACAGCGAGAAGATCGATCTGATGCTCGTCACCTCCACGCCGGAGACGGTCAACCCCGTCGCCGACGCGTGCGAGGCGGCCAAGATCCCGTGTCTGTCGACCGCCGTGCCGTGGGAGGCGTGGTACTTCGGCCGCGGCGCCACCCCCGAGAAGCCCTTCACGTACACGTACCACTTCTTCATAGGCGTCGCGGAACTCCATGCCGCGTACACCTCCCTGTGGACGAAGGGCGGGGTGGAGACCAACCGGCGGGTCGGCGTCATGTGGCCCAACGACCCCGACGGCAAGGCGATCCGGCAGGGGCTCGGGCCGCAGCTCAAGAAGAGCGGGTTCACCATCGTCGACCCGGGGGCGTACGAGGACGGGACGAACGACTACTCGGCGCAGATCGCGGCGTTCAAGAAGGCGGACGCGGAGATCTTCAACACCTTCCCGCTGCCGCCCGACTTCGCCACCTTCTGGAAGCAGGCCAGGCAGCAGGGATACCGGCCGCGCATCGCGAGCATTGCCAAGACCGGTCTCCTGCCCTCCCAGATCGAGGCGCTCGGCTCGCTCGGACACGGACTCAGCGCCGGCTTCTGGTGGTCGCCCGAGTTCCCGTTCACCTCCACCCTCACCGACCAGACCGCCCGGCAACTGGCCGACGACTACGAGAAGTCGACGGGCAAGCAGTGGACCCAGGTCATCGGGTCGAACATGGCTCTCTTCGAGGTCGCGGTCCACGCACTGAAGGCGACCTCCGACCCCAAGGACCGGGGGGAGCTCGCGGCCGCCCTCGGCAAGGCCAAGCTGACCACCGTCGCCGGTCCGCTGGACTTCACGTCCGGGCCGGTGAAGAACGTGTCCACGGAGCCGCTGGTCATGGGGCAGTGGCGCAAGGCCACGGGCGGCAGCAAGTTCGCCGTCGAGCCGGTCATCGTCGACAACGGCGCCTTCCGCGACATCCCGCTCGGAGGCGAACTTGAGCCCCTCCGCTGAGCCGGTGACCGACACCATGGGGACAGGGGAGGCCGCCGCGGCGGCCGCTCCGGCCCCGCCGGTGCTCGTGGCGAACGGCATTCACCGACGCTTCGGCAGCCTGGTCGTCCTCGAAGGCATCGACCTCACCCTCGCCCCCGGCGAAGCCCTGGGCATCGTCGGCCCGAACGGCGCCGGAAAGACGACCCTGCTCGACATCCTCTCCGGGGCCCAGGCCCCCTCCGAGGGCAGCGTCACCTTCCAGGGGCAGGACGTGACCCGCTGGAAGGTCGACCGCCGCTGCCGCAGCGGCATCGGGCGCTCCCATCAGGTGCCGCGCCCCTTCACCGGCATGACGGCCTACGAGAACGTACTGGTCGCGTCGGTGCAGGGCGGTTCGCACCGGCGCCGGGCCGCGCAGCAGCACGCACTCGGCGTACTCGAGCGCTGCGGCATGCTCGGCCAGGCCAACCGGCCCGCGGCCGCGCTCACCCTGCTGGAGCGCAAGCGGCTTGAGATGGCGCGGGCGCTGGCGACCGATCCGCAGGTGCTGCTCCTTGACGAGATCGCGGGTGGTCTCACCGACGCCGAGACGGACGAACTGATCGCCACCATCGAGCAGTTGCGCGCCGACGGCATCGCCATCGTCTGGATCGAGCACGTCATCCACGCGCTTCTGCGGGTGATCGACCGGCTGGTCTGTCTCGCGCAGGGCCGGGTCCTGGCCGAGGGCGAACCGGACGCCGTCATGTCCGATCCCCGGGTCGTCGAGGCCTACCTCGGGAGCGCGGCATGAGTCTGCTGTCGGTCGAGAATCTCGAAGTACGGCACGGTCTGCTGCGCGCCGTCCGCGACGTCTCCTTCGCCGTGGACGAGGGCGAGGTCGTGGCGGTGGTCGGGGCCAACGGTGCCGGAAAGTCCACCCTGATGCGGGCCGTCGCCGGAGCACACCAGCCGGCCGAGGGCCGTATCGGCCTGGACGGTGTGGATGTGACGGACCGGCGGGCCCACGACCGTGTCGCGGCCGGGATCGCGCTGGTCCCGGAGGGGAGGCGGCTCTTCGCCGACCTCACCGTGGAGGAGAACCTGCTCGTCGCGTCCCGGGTACGGCGTCCCGGACCCTGGGACCTGGCAGCCGTCGTGGCCGCCTTCCCACTGCTCGACGGGCTGCTGAAGCGACGCGCCGGCAACCTGTCGGGCGGCGAGCAGCAGGCCGTGGCCATCGGCAGGGCGCTGATGACCAATCCCCGGCTGCTGCTGCTCGACGAGGTCTCGCTGGGCCTCGCGCCCATCGTGATCGACAGCCTCTACGACTCGCTCGGCACGATCCTCTCCGGCGGTACGACGGTGCTGCTGGTGGAGCAGGACCTCGGCCGCGCCCTGGGGGTGGCCCGGCGCGTGCTGTGCATGCTCGAAGGCCGCGTCGTCCTGGACGAACCCGCAGACGACGTCACCCGCGAACAGGTCGTCGAGGCGTACTTCGGACTCAGCCGGGCGGCGGCACCAGACGGCGCCACGGCCGCAACCGTGCAGGAGGAGCCGGCATGAACTGGATCAACGCCATCGTGCAGGGCGTCATGCTCGGCGGTGTCTACGCGCTCTTCGCCTGTGGCCTTTCCCTGATGTTCGGCGTCATGCGGACCGTCAACCTGAGCCACGGCGACCTCGCGGTCCTCGGCGCGTTCCTGGTCGCGGTGCTGGCCGCCGCCGTCGGCATCAGCCCGTTCTTCGCGGTACTGCTCGTCCTGCCCGTGATGGGCCTGGTCGGAGTGGCGTTGCAGCGGGGCATCCTCAGCAAGGCGCTGCGCACCGGCGAGATGTCGTCGATGCTGGCCACCTTCGGTCTCGCGATCGTGCTGCAGAACGTACTGCTGGAGATCTTCAGCGCCGACTCCCGCTCCCTGGACGTCGGTTCGCTGTCCACGGCCGGCCTCCAGCTCGGGTCGTCGGTGAGCATCCCGTATCTCGGCCTGCTCACCGTGGCGGTGGCGGTCGTGCTGCTCGGCGGGCTGCAACTGCTGCTGGCCCGTACGGGCATCGGCCGGGCGATCCGCGCCACCGCCGCCGACGCGGACACCGCCGAGCTGGTCGGGGTCGACAGCCGCCGGGTGTACGCCTGGGCCGCCGCCATCGCCGTTGCCACCGCCGGTCTCGCGGGAGCGTTCTTCGCGATGCGGTCGTCGTTCAGCCCGTCCATGGGGCCGACCCAGCTGCTGTTCGCCTTCGAGGTCGTCGTGATCGGAGGGCTCGGTTCCCTGTGGGGGACGCTCGTCGGAGGCATGGTCCTCGGCGTCGCCCAGACGGTCGGCGCGCAGGTGGATCCGCGCTTCTCCATCGTCGCCGGACACGCGGTGTTCCTCGCGGTCCTGGCCTTCCGCCCGCAGGGACTGCTCGGCATGAGAAGGAGCCGCACATGACCACCGCATCACCGGTGACCCCCGCCACCACCACCGCCGCCGCCACCATCCACCGGTGGACCTCCGTCTCTCGTACGGCGTCCGGTGCCCTGGCCGCCCTGCTGCTCGCCCTGGCGTTCGCGCCCTTCGTCTTCACGCCCGAGGCGACGGCGAAGCTGACGACCCTGTTCGTCCTCGTCATCGTCGCGGCCATGTGGAACGCGCTGGCGGGCTACGCCGGTCTGGTCTCCGTCGGCCAGCAGGGCTTCATCGGCCTCGGCGCGTACGGAGTCTTCCTCTTCGTCGACCGAGGCGTCAGCCCCTTTCTCGCGGTCGTCCTGGCGGCCCTGCTCGCGGGTGCCGTCGCCGTACCCACCTCGCTGCTCGCGTTCCGGCTCACCGGCGGGCAGTTCGCCATCGGCATGTGGGCGATCGCGGAGTTCTTCCGGCTGGTCGTGGTGAACACGCCTTCGCTGGGCGGCGGTTCCGGCCGCTCGCTCACCGATCTGTCGGCCACCGATCCGGCGGTGCGGCAGGCCCAGGTGTACTGGCTCGCCCTGGCGCTGATGAGTGCGCTGCTGCTGGCCGTGTTCGTGCTGCTGCGCGGCAGGCTGGGGGCTTCGCTGGAGGCGATCCGCGACGACCCGGTGGGCGCGGCGTCCGTCGGGGTACGGGTCACCTCGGCGAAACGGCTGGTCTTCGTCCTGGCGGCGGTGGGTGGTGCCGCGGCCGGTGGACTCACCCTCGCGAGCACCCTGCGGGTGCAGCCGGACTCCATCTTCGGGGTCCACTGGTCCGCGTACATGATCTTCATGGTGGTCATCGGCGGCCTCGGCACCTTCGAGGGACCGATCATCGGAGCGATCGTGTTCTTCCTGGTGCAGGACTGGTTCGGGGACAACGGAGGCACCTGGTACCTGATCGGACTCGGTGCCCTCGCCATCGGGATGACGCTGTGGATGCCCCATGGGCTGTGGGGTACCGTGGCTCGCCGACGTGACCTGGAACTCCTACCTGTCGGCTATCGGGTGAAGACACCGGTCGTCCGACCTCGATGACGGCCTCGCCCGACCACCCCGACGACTGAGCAAGAGGTGCGCACGATGGCGGAGGCAGCCGACCGGGACCCGGCTCCGCGTCCGGCTCCGGGTGCGGGTGCGGATCCCGATCCGGACCCCGAGGGCACCAAGGGCCCGCTGACGATCTATCTCGTCAAGCAACTCGAACTGGCCATCCGCTCCTTCATGGACGAGGCCCTGCGGCCGTACGGGCTCACGACGTTCCAGTACACGGCCCTGACCGTGCTTCAGCACCGAGGCGGGCTTTCCTCGGCCCAGTTGGCCCGCCGCTCCTTCGTCCGACCCCAGACGATGCACGAGATCGTGCGCGCACTGGAGGAGCGCGGGCTGATCGAGCGCGTCCATGCCCCGGGGAACCGGCGGATCATGGAAGCCCGGCTGACGCGGGAGGGGGAGGAACTGCTGGCGGCGTGTGCGCCGGCGGTCCAGAAGCTGGAGGACCGGTTGCTGCGCGACATACCGGAGAAACGACGGTCCGTATTCCGCCAGGGCCTGGAGGACGGGCTCGCCTCCTTGACGGGACGGCACCACGGCTGACGCCGCACGGTGGGGGTTCACCAATGCCACCCACTTCTCCCGGCTCTTCCGTACACCGACAGGGCCAGGACCCGCTGTCGGCGAAGGTCGGTCGCCGGGGTGTGGCGGATCTGATTTCGAGTACGAGCCGGCGTCAGGGCGGGGGAAGAACCGGCGGAACGGGCACTTTGGGCAGAGGCGGCCCGGCGTGCGCGTAGGTTGCTTCCCAGGGCGTACTGATGGTGGGGAGCCACTTGTGCTTCTCCCATGCCTGCCAGGCCGCTTCGATACCAGAGGGGTTGGCTCGAGTGTCCTTGGTATGTTCCTGCCGCTTCTGGCAGTGGGCGCGCACCTCGAGCTTCATCCGCCGCACATCCGCAAGCGAGTCCGCCGACGGTGCGTGGGTGAGCCCGACGGACCCGAGGGTGCCTCGCTCCTCGTCCTGGAGCACCCCCTCGGACCGGTGCTCGAACTGGCCCCACGTCTCTATGCGCTTGACCGCTATCTGGAGTGACAGCATGCGCAACTGCTCACGCACGCTGTCATCGGGCTGCAGTTCGTCGTAGGCCCTCATGTAGCCGTAATCCATGTCGATCTGAATCAGTCCGCTGTCGACCTTGAACATGCTGTGGGTTTCGATCTGCGGCGCGATGACGCGAACGGGCACGTTGTAGCCGCGGAACGGCGCGAGGTCGTTCTGCCAGGTCTCGTCGAACAGGGCCTCGAAACTGCGCGCGGCGACTGCGGGGAATGCGGCGCCGGTGTAGTTGTGCGCGGCCATGCTCGCGGGTGAGGGCAGGACGGCGATGATGTCGGATGCACCGGCCAGGTCCGCGGCTGCCAAGGGTGCGTTGTCACGGACGCCGCCGTCCACGTAGTTGCCGCCGGGCAGCACCGTCGGCGGGTAGGCGATGGGGATGGATGCCGACGCCTGGAGCGCGTCCCGGAGGTTGACCGGGAAGTTGTTGTCGACGAAGCGCCCGCGTTGGTCCACGTAGCGAGTGTTCCCGGAGTCGAGGTTGACCGTCGCCACACGGAGTTCCAGGCCGGAGGAGAGGATCTTTGCAGGGTCGATCTGGGCGTCGATCTTTGCCCGGACCGGGTAGAAGAAGAAGATCGACGGTGAGCCGATCAGGTTCTGAAGGTCCGTGATGACCTTTCCGATGAGTACGCCGGCGCGGGCTGCGGCGAAGACGATGTCGGTGACGGTGAACAGCGTGCCGGCCCCGGATACGTTGCCAAGGACGTTCTTCGCCACACCTACGGCGATCTCCGCGTCGGGTGACAGCCATGAGTCCCGGCCGAGGCGCACTCCGAGCAGGTCGGCAAGATCGATACCCGCCACGTACTTGATGCCGAGCGAGGCCAGATTGTTCATGAGGCGTGAGACGAGCGGGGTGGGGACGTACAAGTCGGCAGAATCCTTCATGGCCCGCCACATGTCCTCCAGCCCCGCCAGGGCCCCGGCCCCCTCGGCCAGCTTGGCCGCGTTCAGCGCGCCGAGCGATGTGCCGCACAGCAGGTCCGGCCGGTAGCCGAAGACGTCGTAGAGGCAACGGGCCGCGCCGACCTCGAAGGCGCCTTTCGAACCTCCTCCGGCCAGGACGAGCGCCTTGCGCTCGCGCATGTCCACGTCGACGGTCCTGTTCACCGAACCACACCGATTGGTGGCCTTGAGGGTGTAGGAGCCGGTCCAGCTGCGGTTGGTGTTCACCGGCGGGAAGGCATGCTCTCCGTTGGTGGGCAGAGCGATCGGCGGAACGGGCAGCTCGGGTGGACCGACGGCGAGGATCTCCACCGTGTCGGCGTTGTCGGTCACCCAACCGAGGGTGAGCGGCCCGCGCGGACGGAGCATGACCCTGGCCGTGCCGTTGCCCAGGAACCCAATGATCTTCGGTGGCCCGCCGGCAAAATGATTACGGTCCGTCGAAGAGACGTGCGGAGCGTCCAGCCGCGGCCCGAGATCGCGCAGCTTCTGGGCGAACCCGTGCGCTGACATCCCCAGACACGCGAGTGCCTCGCCGGCGAGCTGCTCGGCGGCGGAGGCAGCGGTCTGACCCGATCCGCCGACTCCGCTCTGCAGGAATCCGACCGGCCCGTTTCCGACGCCCACCGGCGCCTTCAAGCGGATGTGGCGGTCGCTCCAGTCGGCCGGGTCGACCGCAGCGATCGCCCAACCGCCCGCATAGGCGGTGAAGTTGATGGTGAGCCCGACCGGCTGGGAGTCCCCGAAGCCGCGGCCACGTATGTCGATCCAGTCGCCGGCGCAGCCGCGCCCCGGCTGGAGCGAGTCGATGACCGCGGTCGCCGACTCCCTGGAAACGGCGGCGGCCGAACGGCGGAAGCCTGCCAGCGCGTGTCGCACACCTCCGAGGCAGGTCCGGCGAAATACCTCCTCGAAGCTGATGTTGCGATGCGGCAGCCGATCCTCCAGGAGCGCGAGGTCGAAGTGCCGCCCGAACGAACCGAAGAGACGGTCTCGCAGCAGTCTGTTCTCGACGTCCAGGCCGAAGCCCACCCGAAGCGCCAGGTCGGCCTCATGACCGTCCAGCAGCGGGTCGGTCAGCAGAATGACTGTCGTGAGGGCAATCGCCTTTCCGACGTAGTCGGCCCGCAGAACCTCCCATTCGGGCATCATCTCCGCGCCGTCGTTACCGAAGAACAGCTCCTCAGCGGTGCGCGAGGTATCGGTTCCGGTGAGATATGAATGCGAGCCGAGTTCGCGCGCGATCACCGGTCCCGCGACGCGCAGCTGTCCGACCACATCCAACTGCCCCTCAAACGTGATGGGCAGCCCGGTGAAGAGCGCTCTGGCCGCATCGGCTAACGGGGATGGCCCCTCATCACGCCCGTTCCGCTCGGCCTCGTTCGGCCCGTTCTCGGCAGCAGCCACAGCGACACCCCGTGTCCGGGCCGACGCGATGGTTGGATCCCCTTGATGGTTGGATCCCCTGGTGGAATGCGAGCGGCATCGACCACTTGTCGGGGAGTATGACCCCATTTTCCCGATCAAGCCATGATGGAAGAGTCCCGGCCTACCTCGTCTACGCCGGAAACGCGCAGGGATGTGGACCGGGAGCTGTACGTCATGCGCTCGTCAGTGCCCCTCGGTCCTCCGCGATTCGCCCGGTGCAAACCGCTCCTCCGTCTCCAGGCGCATCCGGGCTCTCAGCACGTCGACCTCGCAGCCCGGCGCGAAGGGGTCGAAGCCGTGCTCGATCAGCCAGCGAACCGCCAGCAGGCTTCGCAACGACCACCACGCGTGGATCACGTCGAGGTCGATGTCGGTGCCATAGCCGGCGATGACGTCGTCGAGGTGCTCCTCGTGTCCGAGCGTGAAGGTGGCGAGGTCGTACAGGGCATCACCCTGGCCCGCCTCGGACCAGTCGATGATGCCGGTGACCTCGTCTCCGTCGACGAAGACGTGCGCGATCTGCAGGTCGCCGTGTGTGAACGCCGCAGTCCACGGCCGGAGCGCGGCCTCGGCGACCTGGCGGTTGCGGGTGACCAGGTCGGCGGGCAGGACACCGTTCGTCACGAGCAACTCGCACTCGGCGTCGAGTTCCGCCACCAGCGCGACGACGCTCCGCCCGGCCCGGCCCGGCCGGGCCGGCAACGGCGCGTCATGCAGCTTCCGGATGGCGGCGCCCGCCGCGGCCCACGCCGCCGGCGACCCGGTCGACGGCCCGCCGAGGCGCCCGAGCGTCGTCCCCGGGAGTGCGGCGATCGCGAGCACGGACGGCTTGCGCCACACGACCTCCGGGGTCGGGACCGGCGCGAGGGACATCATCTCGGCCTCGACGTCGATGCGCGCCTGATCGGCGTCCACCTTCAAGAACACGTCACCGACGCGCAGAGTCGCGCGCTCAGAATGGGCGACGACGACTTCGACCTCATCCATGGGCGACCAGTATCCCGGGGATGATCGCCGACGTCGCCAGGTTTATGGCGTGCGATGACGCGGGTGGAGCGAGCGACACATCCGGATCCGAATTCGGATGCATCGTGCTGCTACCGCCTGGGATGTATCCCGCCAGATGAGCGACCGCCCTCGTCAGCCGGCCTCGAACCGAGGTGTGGAGACGGACCGCTACGCGCAAGGATCGCCCAGGCAGCGTCTCACCGCCTCGACTCGTACGTCATCCTGCTGCCCACTCATGGCCCAGCTATGAGAGCCGCGCTTTGAGCGGGTCGGTGCCCACGAGGTCAATAGCGAGGGTGCATGCCGTACCCAAGACACTCATGGGATAGATCACGCCACTTCACCCCAACTGCGTTGCGTCTGCAACGAGTTATGGGACAGGGTGTTCGATGTACGGTGATACTTGCGTGACGCACGAGGCCGCTGTGGCGATTCGAGGGCCGCGGCGCACATGAACTTACGCACGAACTTACGGGGGTGGGTGCATGAAGTTCGACATGGGATCTACGACCCTGTCCGACCTGGGGAAGAGCACGGTCGGCTCCAGTGATGACCTGGGCACGCTGATCACGTGGCTGATCTTGGCGGCGGAGCCGCTGGAGGGCAAGTTCAACGGCTCCGGCAAGGTCGCCTTCGACTCGTTCAAGACACGCGCGGACGAGATCACCGCGGCGCTGAACGGCTCGCTCAGCGCGATCCTGGGCGGCCAGTCCGGCATGGACGAGGCCTTCGGCACCGGTGACCTGGAACAGGGCGACAACGCCAACCAGAACATGGGCCTGGCCAACTTCGACGCCGCCCGCTTCGGCGCCCGCTGACACCCGACCAGAACGAGCGAGAACGAGGGGGACATTTCCGCGATGGGGCAGAACCAGGACCGCCGCTCGTACGACACCGGCGCCTCCAGCGACGTACAGGGCAGCCTGCAGACCGTCATCGGGAACCTGGAACGGGTACTCGGCGACCGGGACCGGGCGGTGAAGGCCGCGATGGCCGACTACCAGGCCGACGGCGTCTCCGACGAGTACCACGGCAAGGAAACCCGCTGGAACACCGCCGCCAACGAGGTCCGCGACATCATCCGCCTGGTGCGCACCACGCTGGAGCAGAACGACGGGACCGCGCAGACGACGCTGGCCAGGGCACAGGCCGCGGTGGACAACATCGGCTGACCGGCCGAATGCGGGGACGTGAGGTGCCGGGCCGCAGGTGGGCGGCGGCCCGGCGTACAGGGATGCGGATGAGCGGTTTGTGCGGGGACCAGGGGGCTTTTGCGTGACGCGTTGGGACATCTCTCCGTCCGGTGTACAGGGCGTTCTCGGCCAGGCCGCGACAGCGGCCGAGGGGCTGGCGAACACCGGCAAGGCGCTGGAGGAGACCGTGCCGAGCGCCGGGAAGTCGGCGGGCACCATCGCGGAGGGTGCGTCGGGGCCGAGTTGCGTGCAGGGGCCGGTGGCGGCGGCGCTGGGTGAGTTCATGGCGGCCTGTCAGAAGGACCTCATGTACGTGGCGGTCCGTACGGCCAACTCTTTGAACGGGGCCGCCGAAGCCACCGGCTTCTACCTCCAGGGCGATCTGGAGATGGCCGCGGAGGCACAGCGCGCGGCACTCCAGGAACCCAGGATCGACCTGCCCGGTGCGGGCGGCCGGCAGGGCGCCAAGTGAGCGCGGAGCTGATCAGCCCCGAAAGCATTCCCCAATTCACCGGTGACCTCGAGCAGTTGGGCCTGGACGCGCTGACGCTCGGCGCGGAGGCGATGGTCTTCCGTGGGTCCGGGGCGGCGGTGCACTCCACCTTCCAGGGACTGTCGGCGTTCTACGACGCTCCGGAGGCGGAGCAGTTGTTCGCCACCACCGCGCCCGTGGCCGCCAAGTCGGACGCGTTCGCGGACGACTTGGAGCAGGTGGGCAAGGCGCTGTCCGCGTACGCGGACGAGGTGCGCCCGCTGGCGGCGAGGCTGAAGAGTCTCAAGGCGCGGGCCACCACGTTCCGCGGGGACATCGCGGGCGACGACGACTGGCGTGAGGACGACGACAACGTCCAGCTCAACAACGATCTGGTGCATGACGTCAACGCCACTGTGGAGGCCTTCTGGCAGGCCGAGATCACCTGCCACAACACGATCACCGCCCTGGTCGGCGGCACGCGGCTCATCATGGAGAACGGCGCGAGCAAACGGCTGCTGCCCAAGGGCACCTCGATCTACGGCTTCACCGCCGACCTCATGAACCAGTCCCAGGACCTGCCCTGGGGCCAGACGGTCGAGAAAGAACGGCACGGGCTGGACTGGCTCGGCCACCAGATCGTCAGCTTCGGCGAGGGCTTCTTCGTCGACGGTCTGTGGACCATGGCCCAGGGGCTGTGGACGCTGGGCGGCGGCGACGGCCTGGACGCGATGGGCAAGGCCTGGGACGGCCTGGGCAAGCTCGGGGTGGGCCTGGCCGTCACGCTCACCCCGGCAGCGGGCGTCTACTGGATGCTCCCCGACGACAAACTCCCTCCCCTTCTGCGGGACTCCCGCACCGCGCTGAAGGACACCGGCAAGGCGCTGGTCGCCTACGACCAGTGGGGCACCAACCCCGCCCGCGCTTCGGGCGCTGTCACCTTCAACGTCCTGACCACCGTCTTCACCGGCGGCGCCGGTGCCGCCGCCAAGGGCGGCGCGATCTCCAAGACGGTTGCCGCCCTGGGCAAGGCCGGCCGCCTCGTCGACCCCATCACCTACATCGGCGCGGCGGCGAAGTTCGGCACGGTCAAGGTGGCCGGCCTGTTCGACAGCCTGAAGTCGGTCCGCACGGGGGCGTACACGGACGCCGTCTCCGGCGCGGGCAGAGTGCAGCCCGACGGCAGCGTCCTGCGTACGGCCGACGACGTTCCGGTCGTAGTCGGGAACCAGGTCGTATGGCCCGGCGGCGCGCGACTCAACCTGGACGACGGCTCGGTCGTCCGGGCGGACGGCACCACAGCCGCGGCCCGCGTCGAACTGTCGGCCGCGGACCGCTCCATGCTGGAGCAGAGCCTTCCGCACCGCGATCCGGTGATGGTCCACGCCGGGGACAACGCGACCGCGCACGTCGGCGACAACGCGTCGCCACAGTCAAGTCACCAGCCTTCAGGAGGTGAGACCGCCTCGGGACACAGCCGCGATCTCCCCGACGGGGCAGGCGCAGCGCACTCTCATACCTCCGCGCCGGGCGGTGGTGGCGGTGACGCCGGAGGCCCACCGGTCGGCGGAGGTTCGCATCTGCCCGACGGCCCCATGGAGCCTCGGGGCAACCTCCCCGATGGCTCCTGGGAAGGGCCGCAGGGGCTGAGGCTGAGTCCGGAAGAGAATGCTGCCACCGGCCAGTTCATGGACCGGGCCGTGGCGACCGAGCCGCGCATCACGGAGGCCATTCAAGCCGCTGCCGGACGTGTCGAGCACGGGAAGCTCAACGGTCTCGAGTACCGCTTGAAGGGGGAGGATTCCCTCAAGCGCAAGGTTGCCACAGCCCTGCTCGAGGACGCCCGACTGACGCCGGACCGCGCTCTGGCCAACACTAGGGATTCCCTTCGCTACACGGTCGAGATTCCCACCAGGGACTACTCACACGGCGTGCAGCAAGCAGTCAACGAATTGCGTGCCCGAGGCTTTGAGAATGTCACGTTCAAGAACACCTGGGGGGGCTCGGGATACAAGGGCATCAATTCCACGTGGCGGGACCCTTCGACTGGTCAGATCTTCGAGGTGCAGTTCCACACGGCTGAGAGCTTTGTCGCCAAGATGGACACCCATGTCCTCTACGAGAAGGGGCGCCTTCCGGGCATCTCCAGCGATGAGTTCGCTGCCATTCAGGCCGCGCAGAACGATCTGTTCGACAGGGTTCCAGTTCCCCGTGGAGCTGACTCGGTCCGACTCGACGAGAACCTGCCTGGCGCAAGGGCACCCGAGGCTCCCGACGTCGCCCTGGGACGGCACGGTGACGAGTCTGTGCACGGGAATGGGCCGCCGCCGGAACTCACCGCAGAGCAGCGCACATTTCATGATGCGCACCTGAATGATCTTGCACGGCAGTACAGCGACGACTTCGACCAGCTGAAGCAGGACCCTGATCACAAGGGGAAGGTGAAGCCGTCGGAAATGGACGAAGCCCGGGTTACGCTGGATCTGCGCGAAAACGGGAAAGTCCCCACCGACATCCAGCGACCTCCCGGTGCCAACCAGGGGGATCTCTATTCGCCGAGCACCGGAGAGTTCTACGACATCAAGGGCGTGCACTCGGACTGGCCGCCACTCAATAACGTCCGTGACAAGTCACTGCCGTTCAAGGGAGCGTATAACCCGGCGAACAACCAGGGGTGGGTGCGCAAGCTGGAGGATCAGATTGTCACCAAGGGGCGCATAGTTATCCTCGACATGCGCAATGCCAATCAAGCGGCGATCAACGACGTCAGGTCGATCGTCGAGCAGCACGGGTGGAGTGATCGAGTTGTCTGGTATCCGTGACGTGAACCGCATCGTCCGGATGATGCCGCCCGATGCGGAAGCCGCTGCTGCTCTACGGGAGTGGGTCGAGCAAGCGGACTCGCTTCTGGACGTCTCGGCGCTCGACCTGTCCGGGGCCGACCTGTCAGGTGCGGACCTGGCCATGGCGCTCCTGACTCAGACCGTCCTCCGAGGGGCCAAACTCGTCGGCACCGACCTTTACCGGGCGCATCTGGAGGGGGCCGTGCTCGACAAGGCCGACCTCTCCAGCGCGTCGCTGGTCAAGGCCGAACTCGATGAGGCTTCCCTCCGGGGCGCCACCTTGGACGAAGCAGACCTGGGAAGTACCAACCTCTGGGCAGTCGATGCTCGGTCGGCTCGTTTCCGGGCAGCGAAGCTCGATGGCGCTTCCTTGATCGATGTCCAGCTGGAGGGCGCCGATCTCACCAACGCGTCAGTGCGCGAGACGTCCTTGAAGGCAGTGCTCGACGAGCACACGGTCGTTCAAGGTCTCTCCGGCACGCTCTTCGGGCCTGCGGTCATCGACCAGGCAGGCATGCGGCGCGAGATCAACGGACTGGAGCTCGAGCGGTGGCTGAACGGCCGAGGAGCGAAGGTACACGTTCTCGACCCGCGCTCCGGGGACATCACGTACTACGCCAAGTTCAGTGAGGGCTACTCGCGCAGCAATCCTCAGGGCATCGTCAGGCGCCGCATGGTGAACGGCGTAGCGCATGACGAGGCGTTCACCAGGAACCTGCGCTGGGAACCGACGGAGTACCTGCGCCTCTACGAACTGGGGCACAACGAGGTCGACCACGTGGAAATCAGTGAAGCGGAAGCGGTCGCATTCATTGAAGCGGTCACGGAAGAGAACACATAGCCAGCCCGGCAGGCACAAGTCGGTCGGTAAGCGAAGAGCGGATGGCAGGTAGCCGTGGCAGCCCAGGACTACGACAGCCAATTGCTGGAGTCGGTGTCGGTTCGGCGTCGGCGGTTGCGGGATGCCGTTCTTTTCGGGACTCAGCGGCAACGGCGGTCGGTGGATGAGCGGTTGGGGAAGGTGTTCGCCGGGATTGTGGTCGCGGCGGTGTTGTGTGCCGGGTGTGTGGGGTGGTCGTTCATTTCGCATCGGGTGATGGGGAAGAGCCCGTACGGCAGCTCTGTTCCCTCGCCCTCTCCCACCGCGACGACTCCCCCAACTTCCGCCCGATGACTCGATGATAGGTTCGAACGCGTGATATCTGCGGGGTCTCTGAGCCGTTCGACGCCGTCGAACCGGATCGCTTTGAGCCGGGTCACTCTGGTCGGCGAACGGCGCCGCGTCGATCTCGTACTCCCCTCTCAGGAACCGGTCGGGCTGCTGCTGCCCGAAGTGATGCGGCTGCTGGACGACCGGGTATCGGCTCGGCCCGAGTTGCGGCATCTGGTGACCGCGGACGGTTCGGCGCTCGCGCATGACAGCACGCTGGAGTCGGCCGGGGTTCCGGACGGCGCCGTGTTGCGGTTGGTTCGGGCGGAGGACGCCCCCGCGGCGCCCGTGGTGCATGACGTCACCGATGAGGTCGCCGACGATCTGGATGTACGCGGCTGGCGGTGGACCCCGGCGGCCAGGCGCGTCGTCGCGGGAGTCGCGGCGGTCGGCTGGGCTGTCGTTGCGGGGGTCCTGGCCCGTGGCGAGTTCGCGCTGTCGACGGTGGGCAGCGCTCTGGTGGCCGTTGCCGCGGTGGCGGCACTCGCCGGGGCCCTGTTCGGGCGGGCCGGGCAACGCGGACTGGCCACCACTCTGCTCGTCGCCGGTGGAGTACTCGGGGTGTTCGGGGCGTGGACCCTGGCCGATGCCCAAGACTGGTCCGGCGCGCTGCGGCTGGCCGGCGCGGCGGTCACCGTCGTGGTGATCCTGCTTCTGCTGGGCTGGTTCACGGCGCTCGGGCGAGGCGGGCTGCTGGGTGCCGCCGCGGTGGCGGGGTGCGTGGTGTGCTGGCAGGCGGCGGTGGCGATGCAGTCCGGCGCCGGTACGGCGGTGGAGCAGGCCCGGGTGGGCGCCCTGCTGGCCGTCGTCTCCGTCGTCGTCCTCGGGCTGCTGCCGCGCCTCGCGCTCATGGCGTCCGGGCTCTCCGGCCTGGACGACCGGCGCTCCGGCGGCACGTCCGTCAGCCGGTACCAGGTGAGCGCCGCGCTGAGCGCCACGCATCGTGGCCTGGTGCTCGCCACCGTGGCGCTGGCGGTGTCGGCCATGGCGGCGGGGCTTCTCGTGCTGCGCGCGCCGTCGAAGTGGACGGTGCTGCTCGCGGTCGCCGTCACGGTGGTGCTGGTGTTGCGGGCGCGGGCCTTCCCGCTGGTCGCGGAGGTCGTGGTGCTGTTCGGGGCCGGCGCCGTGGTCGCCGTCCGGCTCGTGTGGGTGTGGCTGGAGCACTCCGGGCCTGCGGGGCCGATGGCCGTGCTCGTCACGCTGGCCGTCCTGCCGCTGGTGGTGCTGACCGTGCAGCCCGCCGAGCATGTGCGGGTGCGGCTGCGGCGCTTCGGCGACGTACTCGAGTCGGTGGGGGTCATCGCCCTGTTCCCGCTCGTCATCGGGGCGTTCGGTGTGTACGGGCGTCTGCTCGACACCTTCGCGTAGGGGAACTCCATGACTCAGGGAGGCAACTGGCAGCGGGATGTGCTGCGGCAGTTGGGGCAGCAGCAGCACGGTGCACCGGACGAAGCGACCAGGCCCACCGCCGGATCACCGGAACCCACCGCCGGACCCCCGGAGCCCACCGCGCGGCTCCGCCTGGCACACTCCACTCCCAAGCAGCCCAAGCAGCCCAAGCCGGCCCAGCCGCCCGCTCAGCCGGCTCCCGCAGCCTCCCCGAACTCCCCGCAACCGCAGCCGCAGCACCCGGCACCGGCACCGGCACCACCGTCGCAACCCGCCGTCCGGGCGGCCCGTGACCCCCGCCTTCCCTCGCACACCCCGGAGTCCGTTCCGACGATCGACCCGCGCCTCGCGCACGCCCTGGGCCGCCCTCAGCACGGGGACTCGGTGGCCCGACGCACCGGACGCACGCTCCGCAACCTCACGTCGTCCGCCGCCCGGGACGTGGCCGAAGAGACCTGGATCGCACGGGAGTTGCAGCAGCCGGTCACCACCGGGCGCGTCATCGCGGTGACGTCGATCAGAGGCGGCGTGGGCAAGTCCACGGTCTCCGCGCTGCTGGGCCGGACGTTCAACCACTACCGCCACGACCCGGTACTGACCCTGGAGGCCGATGCCGCGCTGGGCACGCTGCCGGTGCGGATGGGCGCGGAGTCGGTGCGCTGGTCGTGCGCGGATCTCGCCCAACTCCTCAGCCCGGCCATGCAGTTGACCGACATCACCGGCTACCTGGTTCCGGTGGCCGACGGCGGCTGGCTGCTCCCCGCGAGCCAGGGACGCGTCGGCGCGCCCCTGGACGTACGCACCTACCGCACGGTCACCCTCGCGCTGCGCCGCTACTTCGCGGTGACGGTGGTGGACTGCGAGACCCTGCCGGGCGAGGTGGCCCGTACCGCGATGGACACCGCGCACGCCCGGGTGGTGGTCGCGCCGATGACGGCGGAAGGCGTGAACGGCACCCGCATCGTGCTGGACTGGCTGGGACAGCTGCCGCACTCCGCACTGGCCACCACCATCGTCGCCCTGAGCGCCAACTCCCCTGATATGACGCTGGATTCCCAAGACGCTGCCGCGCATCTGCGGGAGACAGGAGTAACGGTCGTGCCCCTCCCCTACGACCGCCATCTGGCCGCAGGAGGTCCCATTCACACCGCCCTGCTGGGCCAGGCCACCCGCGACGCCACGATCCGGCTGGCCGCCGAGGCGATGCGGCGGGCGGTGACGGTGCGATGAGCCGGCAGCAGATCCACCGGCCCGCGCGCAGCACCCGGCCCCTCACCCCGGGCGTACCGCGCACGATCGAACCGCCGCCGAACCTGCCCGAGGGCAAGATGGGCAACGCGGCCACCGCGCTGCTGCCGATGGCCGGCGTGATGGGTTCGGTCATCATGATGACCGTCATCCGTTCCAGCCAGTTCGCCGCCCTCGGCGCGATCGTGCTGGTCTTCGCCCTGCTGGGCGCGGTGGCCCTGTTCCTGTCCCAGCGGGGCAAGGCCCAGCGCACCCGGCGCACCCAGCGCGAGCGCTACCTGGAGTATCTGGAGGAGTTCCGCGACGAGTTCAACACGAGCGAGCGGGAACGCCGCACGCAGGCGCGGGTGGTCGATCCGCCGCCGCAGGCGCTGTACGACCTGGTCCGCGACCCGGCGCGGCTGTGGGAGCGGCGCCGCATGGACGCCGACTTCCTGCGCGTCCGGGTGGGCGCGGGCGACGTCCCCGTGCAGCAACTGGCCCTCGGCGAGAACTCCGGCAGTGGTGTCCTGACCCCGCCGGACCCGTTCATGCTCAACGAGGCCAGAGCGCTGCTGGCCCGCTACGCCACCAGCAGCGACTTCCCGCTCACCGTGCCACTGGACCGCGCGGGCAACGTCAGCATCGTCGGCGACCGCGAAGGCGTCCTGCGCGTCGCCCGCGCCCTGGTGATCCAGACCGCGGTCACCCACGCCCCGGACGACGTGGCCATCGCGCTCGGCGTACCCGGTGAACGGCTGACGGAGTGGGAGTGGGCCAAGTGGCTGCCCCACGTCCTCGACACCCAGGAGCAGGGCGGGCCGGTCGCCGCCCGCCGGATCGCCCCGAGCCTGCCCCAACTGGCCCGGCTGTGCGCACACGATCTGCGACGCCGCGCCTCCTACGCCGCCGAAGTGCGCCGGGGCCTGTCCGACAAGAACGCCCTGCGCATGACCGACCGGCTGCTGGTCGTCAGCGACGAGCACGGCGGGACCGCCGTCGAACTGTCCCGCTCTGATGCGGCCATCGGCCTGCACGACATGGGCGTCACCGTGCTGCATCTGCTGGAGCAGCAGGTGCACGAGCCGGACCAGGTGAGCGTCCGCATCACCGTCGACGGCGACCAGATCATGGTCGAAGACCTGCGTACGCCGGACAGCCCTGTCGTGTACGGAACGTCGGACGCAGTGAGCATCGCGGGCGCGGAGGGGCTGGCCCGGATGCTGGCACCGCTGCGGCTGTCCGCGGAGTCCGCGGCCGAGGGCACCCCGGTGACCGGACCTGTGGACTTCCCCGGCCTGCTGGGCATCGAGGACCCGGCCGCACTCGATGTGGCCCGGCTGTGGGCGCCGCGCGGCGAGCGTGACTTCCTGCGCGTCCCCATCGGACTGACCGACCGGCACGAGCCGGTGCTGCTGGACCTCAAGGAGTCCTCCGAGCTCGGCATGGGCCCGCACGGCCTGTGCGTGGGCGCCACCGGCTCCGGCAAGAGCGAGCTGCTGCGCACCCTGGTCCTCGCGCTGACCGCCACCCACTCCCCCGAGGACCTGGCCCTGGTCCTGGTCGACTACAAGGGCGGCGCCACCTTCGCCCCCTTCACCGAACTCCCGCACGTCGCCGGAGTGATCACCAACCTGGAGAACCAGGCCAGCCTCGTCGAACGCGTCCACACCAGCCTGGCCGGTGAGGTCAAGCGCCGCCAGCAGGTCCTCAAGGACGCCGGGAACGTCGCCGACATCGGCCACTACGCCGCCCTGCGCACGCAAAAGCCGGACCTGGAGCCGCTGCCCCACCTGTTCGTCGTCATCGACGAGTTCGGCGAACTGATCACCGCCAAGCCCGACTTCATCGACCTGTTCCTGTCCATCGGCCGCATCGGCCGCTCCATCGGCGTCCACCTGCTGCTCTCCAGCCAGCGCATCGAGGGCGGCAAACTCAAGGGCCTGGACACCTACCTCTCCTACCGGCTGGGCCTGCGCACCTTCTCCGCCGACGAGTCCCGCACCGTGCTGGACACCACCGACGCCTTCCATCTGCCACCACTGCCGGGCTTCGGCTACCTGAAGGTCGACACCTCCACGTACGAACGCTTCAAGGCGGGTTACGTGTCCGGCGGCTACCGGGGTCCGGCGCTGCGCAAGGAGCAGGACGACGAGCCACTCGCCTGGCCCTACCCGACGTACAACACCCTCGACAGCCGGGAGAACCAGGGTGGGGAGGAGCCCGCGCCCAGCAAGCGGGAGACCGGCCCGACTGTCATGTCGGTGATGGTCGGCCGGCTGGCCGGCGCCGCGCCCCCGGCCCGCCGCATCTGGCTGCCGCCGCTGCCGGACGCCGTCACCCTGGATGCGGCCGCCGGACCGGTCCAGGTCTCCGAGCACGGACTGCACCTCGCCGGGCGCGCAGGCGCGATGCGGGTGCCGCTCGGCGTGCTCGACGACCCGGGCCGGCAATGGCAGGGCCAGTGGATGCTCGACCTGACCGTCGCCGGCGGTCACGCCGCGGTGATCGGCGGCCCGCAGTCCGGCAAGACCACGCTGCTGCGCACCCTCGCACTGTCGCTGGCCGCCACCCATACCCCGTACGACGTCGCCGTCTACGGCCTGGACCTGGTCGGCGGCGGCCTGTCCGCGCTGGCCGGGCTGCCGCACGTAGGCGGCATCGCGGGCCGCGCCGACCACGAACGCGCCGCCCGCACCGTCGCCGAAGTCCGCGCCATGCTCACCGCCCGCGAGGAACTCTTCCGCGAGCACGGCATCGACTCCGTCGACCAACTACGCCACCTGCGCGCCAAGGGCCAACTGCCGCAGCTCGGCTCCACCGACATCGTGCTGCTCATCGACGGCTTCGGCGCGCTGCGCGACGAGTTCGACGACCTCGACGACGCGGTCACCGACCTCCTCAAGCGCGGCGGCGGCTACGGCATCCACATCGTGGCCGGGATGCTCCGCTGGAACGACGTCCGCATCGCCACCCAGTCCATGTTCGGCACCCGCGTCGAACTGCGCCTCAACGACCCGGCCGACTCCAGCATCGACCGCAAACTGTCCGAGACGCTCTCCTCCGACACCCCGGGCCGAATCCTGACCGACGACAAACTCTTCGCGCAGGTCGCCCTGCCCCGGATCGACGCATCACCGTCCACCGGCGATCTCGGCCCGGCCCTGGAGGACGCGGCGCGCACCATCCGCGCCACCTGGCATGGTGAACTCGCCGCACCCGTACGCGTGTTGCCCACCCGGCTCCCTGCCGCCAAGCTGCCGTCACCGGCCGCCGAGCCCCACCGGGTCCCCATCGGCGTGGACCAGGACACGCTCGCTCCCGCCCTGCTGGACCTGTTCGGCAGCGACCAGCACCTGCTGATCCTCGGCGACAACGAATGCGGCAAGACCAACCTGCTCAAGCTCATCGCCGGTCAGCTCATCGAGCGCCACTCGGACAAGGAACTGGTCTTCGGCGTGTTCGACCCACGCCGCGGCCTGCGCGGCCTCATCCCCGAGCCCTACCGCGGCGGCTACGCCCACAACGCCAAACTCTCCGCCGCGCTGGCCACCGGCATCGCCACCGAACTGGAAAAACGCCTGCCCGAGACGGCCGACCCCGACGCCCTGAGCGCGGACCCCGCCTTCACCGGCCCGCGGATCGTCATCCTGGTCGACGACTACGACATCCTCACCACCGCCGGCCAGCAGCCGCTGGCCCCCTTCCTGCCGTACGTCTCCTCCGCCCAGGACATCGGCCTGCACTTCATCGTCGCCCGCCGCGTCGCCGGATCCTCCCGCGCCCTGTACGAACCCCTCCTGACGACGCTTCGGGAGACAGGAACCGCGGCCCTGGTCATGACCGGCGACCGTACCGAGGGCCAGCTCTTCCCCGGCCTGTACGCCTCCGCCCAGCCACCCGGCCGCGGCACCCTGGTCCGCCGCGGCCGCCGGCACCACCTCATCCAGACCGCCCTCGCGGCCGAATCCGAAGAGACCGAAGAGGCCAAGCGCCCGTGACCAAGGACGTCATCGCCCTCACCCCGAAAATGCCCGATACCTGGGCCATGCTGGCCGGGCTGTACGCGGGCGGCCCCGACCTGGAGGTGAGCGCCACCGCCGACGGCGCCGTCATCCAGCTGTGCGGCCCCGGCGGGCGCCCCCTGGTCTCCGTCGAGGCTCCGGTCCTGGTCCAGGTCCCCGGCGAAGCCGCTCGCCTCCTCGGCGACGACGTGCCCGTCCCCGACGTGCCGTTCTGGTGGACCGAGGCCCGCGCCTCCACCGCCACCCCCGAGGCCGAACGCCTCGCCGGATCCGTCTGCGGCCGCCTCAACACCCTGCTCGGCGGCACCACCTGGCCCCACGGAGCCGCCACCACCGAGGTCGTCGAGGCCGCCTCCACCGCACTCCCGGCGCCGGGCGACGCGCAACCCGCCGTGGACGTCCTCACCGAGAGCACAGCCGTCGTCCTGACGGACCGGCCCGTCGTCGCCCTGACCTCCTGGCTGTCCGACGTGCTGCGCGCCACGGCCGAGTCGGGCCGCGCACTGCAGATCGTCACCCCACCCGACGTACGGCTGAGCCTGCCCACCCGCACCAGCGTCACCAGGGTGCCCAACCGGTGGGTGGTCCAGGACCCGGAGTGCGGTTACTTCGACGGGCTGTCCGGGGCCGTACTGCGCTGGCAGGACGGCACCTTCGCCCCCGCCCTCACACGGGACGGGAAACCCGCCATGGCGAAGGCCTTCACCCGCTCCGAGCCGAAGCCGGGCGGGCGCCGGCTCATCGTCGCCTTCCGCACCCTCCGCCCGGCCGACGAACACCTCGTCCTCGGCCGGGCCCTGGAAACCGCCTGGCACGTCCTCACCGGCGCAGTCCCCGCCGGATGGGGAACCGCGGAACCCGTCAACCTCCCCTGGTCAACCCGCCGATTGACCGATCTCGCCCGCGAGCGCGCCCCCGAACCCACCCAACTGATCGCGATCGGCCACCCCGACCACCCCACGATGGCAACCCTCCGCGTCACCCGCACACAGAACGCCGTAGAGGAAGACATCACACTCACACTCGGCTACGGCGAAGACGAGACCCCACCCCTTCACGCCGTAGAAAAACTCGCCGAGGCCCTCGTCGCCGAGCACGGCCTCGCCACCATGCTCACCTCCCTGCACAACGCGAACCACGACCTCACCACGTCACCTCGGCTCGAAGCGCCGCCCATCCCCGTGGCCTTCACCCTCGGCGCTGACGACATACGTGGCATCGGCCTCACCCACGCC
>NZ_JAAKZY010000170.1 GCF_011045015.1 Streptomyces scabichelini
GGGGAGGGGGCGGCGGGGCCGCCTTCTTGGCCCCGCCCAAAGTGCGACCAGCGCGGCGGGCCGGGGGCTTCATACGCTCGCTCATGCCGTGAGCTCCTTCATCAGTTCGGCGTACTCGCTCAGTTCGGTGGGGATCTCGCCGAAGGCCTCCATGTAGTGCACCCAGGAGTGGATGACGGTTTCGGCGAGGGGGAACGGCTCGTCGCGGTCCTGGCCGATGCCCTCACCCTTCTCGGGCTCCAGCAGCTTGTCCTTCGCGTTGCGGGGCAGGCTGGTGCGGTCGTCGGCCTTCACGAGGACCACGTGGGCGGTGACGTCGCGGGTGTTGCGGGCGGCGGCGCGCTCGGCTTCGTCGAAGGTGGCCACGAGCTTGCGGCGCTCGATCTTGGTGGGGGCGACCGGCACGAGCAGCCGGTTCGCCTCGGTAACAGCCTCGTGGAACAGCTTCGCGCTGCCGCCGCCGGCGTCGACCACGATCGCGCCGAACTTGGCACGCTTCTCACGGATGTACTCGGCGATGTCATCGAACGGGTACCGCTCGACCACGAGGTTGGCGGGGATCTCGAAGCCCTCGGCCTGGGCGACCTTGAACCAGTCGTAGGCGGACTGGCTGGTCGCGTCGGCGTCCAGAAGCAGCGTCGGCAGGTCGAGGATGACGGCGTAGTAGAGGGCGATGAACCAGGCGGAGGTGGTCTTGCCGGTGCCGCCCTTGAGCATGCCGACGACGATCACGAACGCGTCCCAGGCGCGGGCTGTGGCCGCCGCCAGGGTCTTGATACGGGTGTTCTCGTTCACGGGTGCTTGTTCTCCTGAAACTGGAAGGTGCGTTGACTTGGCGCGGGTTGTCGACGGCGTCGACGCTTGTTTCTGGGACTGGCTGCTGCTGGGGAGCGGAGGCGCCCTTGCTGCGCAACCGAAGCCGGGATGCTGCATGGGCGGGGTATTGATCCGAGCGGCACCGCGCAGCTCGGTCAGGATGCCCTGCGGGCGCAGCGGGGAGCCGTCCGGCTGGCGGAACACCAGGCCCTTCAGAGGGGTGCCTGGGGGCTGGCCGGCCCGGGCGAGGGCGGCCTGGCGCTCCAGCGCGGCGGCGACCCGCGGGGACAGGCTCACCCAGTTCCGGCTCGCCTTGGTCTTGGGGTGGCCGAGGTAGGGCCGGTTGTTGTTGACGGGCGTGAGGTTCCACCGCACCAGCAGGGTCTTCTCGGGCAGATGGACGTCGGTCCAGTGCAGGCCGAGGGCCTCGCCGCGGCGCATCCCGGTGCCCAGCAGCAGCTCGAGCCAGGTGTGAACGGTTGACGAGATTCCGCCGATCTTCGTGATCGGTCGGGATCTTTGTCGTTTCCGGGGCTTGTTCGAGGTGGTGTCCGGCGGCACAACCGCGCCGTATTTTGTGACCTGCGCCACAGCTGATCATGCGGGCGCGGGGTGTCTCGTCTGTTGTTGGTGAGCAGCGACGAACGGAGACATCATGAAGATCTTCATCGCCGGAGCGTCCGGCGCGATCGGCGGCCACCTCGTCACCCAACTCGTGGCACGCGGGCACGAGGTGGTGGGCACGACTCGCTCGGCGGCCAAGACCGGCGCGTTGCGCGCGCTCGGCGCCGAGCCGGTGGTCGTCGACGCGCTCGACCCGGACTCGGTGGCCGACGCGGTGGCCAGGGCAGAGCCTGAGGTGATCGTCCATCAGCTCACCGCGATAGGCGGGCCGATGAAGATGCGCAACATGAAGCGGATGGTGGCTGCCACCAACCGGCTGCGCACCGAGGGCACCGACCACCTGCTGGCCGCCGGCCGCGCCGTCGGCGTCCGCAAGTTCGTGGCGCAGAGCAACGCGATGTGGATGGAGCGCACCAGCGGGCCGATCGTCGGCGAGGACGGCCGGATCGAGCCGAACCCACCTGCCGACATGGAGGAGACGGTGGCCGCGTTGCGCTACGTGGAGGACGCGATGACCGGCATGACCTGGGCCGACGGCATCGCGATTCGCTACGGTGGCTTCTATGGGCCGGGGACTGGTATCGAGGCCGCACCGGACGCCGTAATGACCCAGATGATCCGCAAGCGAAGGTTCCCGATCGTCGGTGGCGGCGCCGGGGTGTGGTCGATGGTGCATATCGCCGATGCGGCGTCGGTCACGGTCGCGGCGATCGAACGCGGCAAGCCCGGGATCTACCACGCCGCCGACGACGACCCGACAGCGGTGCACGTCTGGCTGCCGGAGCTGGCCCGCGCGCTCGGCGCCAAACCGCCGCGCCGCGTACCGGCGTGGCTCGCCGGCCTGCTGGGTGGCAAGGGCCCGGTGGACATGATGATGCGGGCTCCCGGTATCTCCACCGAGAAGACCAAACGCGAACTGGGCTGGACGCCCCGGTACCCGAGCTGGCGCACCGGTTTCACCGACGGAATGAGCTGACGCGACATGTCCACCTCGGATCTGTATGGCGAGCTGCGGCCGCGGGCGTTTGCCATCGCCTACCACATGCTCGGAAGCGTCGGCGAAGCCGAGGACGTGGTGCAGGAGGCGTTCCTGCGGGTGCACCAGACCTTGCGGAAGGACGAGCCGATCGCCTCGCCGCGGGCGTACATCGCCACGCTCGTCACCCGGCTGGCCATCGACCAGCTTCGCTCGGCACGGGTGCGGAGGGAGCGGTATGTCGGCGAGTGGCTGCCAGAACCGCTGGTCACCGATCCCACGCCGGCCGAGCACGCCGAGACCGCCGACTCGCTGTCGCTGGCATTTCTGGTGCTGCTGGAGAGCCTGTCGCCACGACAGCGGGCCGCGTTCCTGCTGCGCGAGGTGTTCGAGTATCCGTATGCGGAGGTCGCCGAGATCATCGGTACCGATGTGGACAGCACACGGCACCTGGTCGCACGGGCCCGCGGCCACGTTCGGGAGCACCGACCGCGCTACTACGCCTCTCGGCGGCAGCGAGAAGAGCTGGCTCAGCGCTTCTTCGCCGCCGCCGAGCAGGGCGACCTGCGGGCGCTGGAGGCGCTGCTGACGCAGGATGTGGTGGCGCACGGCGACGGCGGCGGCAAGGTGCCCGCGCTGGGCCGTCCGGTCAAGGGCCGGGAACGCGTGGCGAAGATCGTGCTGACCGGGTTGTCCGTGCTGGCGCGCGCGGGCGGGCGCATTCAGGTCACCGAGGTCAACGGCCAGCCCGGCGCCACGGTGTTCGACGCGCAGCACCAACTGGTCGCGGTCATGGGGCTCGACATCGCCCAGGGAGGGATCCAGACGATCCACTCCATCGTCAACCCCGACAAGCTGCGGCACTTCGACCAGGTCGGTGACCTCGCCGCCCTGGTGCGCGCGGCCCGCCGATCCGGCCACGACGGCTGAACCACTGGTGAGGTTCCCGCTGTGAGTGGGGTCGATGACCGCCCGCGGCGGCCCGCTGTCAGCCATGAAACTGAACGCAAGGCCGTCGCACGAGGGTTGGGCCGGTGTCCGTTCTCAACGAAGAAAGTCGGCTGCGAGCTGCCGACCTGGACAGAACAAGTTCGTTGAGACGGCCGCTTACCTGGCAACCGGCTGTTCTGACCTGGTCCGACTGGGGTGATGTCAGCGACGTGCGGTATCCGCCGACGCGCGTATCAACCTTCGAACAGTGGCTAACGGGGATGTTGGCGGAGGATGGATGCATGATCGGTGACCGTTGGGGTGTGAGCGATGGCGAGATCCGGCGGTCCTACCCGTGCGACGACTTCGTCACCTCACCCGCGTTGCAGGCGTGGCGGGGGGTGGGTGTCGAGGCGCCTGCCGATGCGGTGTGGCCGTGGGTCGCACAAGTGAGGCTTGCGCCATACTCGTACGACTGGATCGACAACCTTGGCCGCCGCTCGCCTCGCGAGCTGGTAGACCTCCCTGAGCCTCAAGTAGGAGAAAAGTTCACTATCGCTGGCGGGCGTGAGCTGGGGCGCATCGTCTCGGTCGAACCGGGGAACGAGCTGACGGGCACCATCATGGGCGCCTTTATGTCCTACGTCCTCGTGCCCCAGGACCACGACACGACGCGCCTGCTGCTCAAGGTCGTCATGCAAACCAGCCGCTGGGCGGCCATCGGCCTGTCGGTCGGCGATCTGATCATGGCTCGACGGCAGTTGCTGAACCTGAAGCTGCTCGCCGAGCGGCACGAGCATTGAGCTGCGGACGCGGGTTGAGGGGCTTGGCTGAGCCGGGATCGAGGCGCTTGAGCCGTGTGTTCTGACGTCCACGGATGTAGCTGTCGATGGATGCGTAGGAGACGGAGATCTCGTGGTGTCCATGAGATGGCCCCAGATGGTCTTGGGGCCCAGCCCCTGGATGACCAGGTCGTCGACGGAGGACCAGGCTCGGGGCCGTCGGCCCGGCTACACGCGCAAGACTGTGTTCCTGGCGGCCAATGATCGGCTTGGCCCGCCTGGAGCTCAAGGGACCCCGGCCCGGGGGCCGCTGGCTCCCGCCACCGTTTTCCGATTGGATGAAGGACGGCGGCACGATCCCGCGTGACTAGGCGTATGAGGGCTCGACGTTGGTGATGCTCTCGCGGAGGCGTGCTGCTGGGGGGCTTTCCGGCGGCAGCGCTATGCGGCCGGTGGTGGTTGTAGTGGATGTTCCACACTGCGATCGCGGCTGACCGGGCGTCCTCGCTGGTGAACTCGCGGGCGTAGAGGACTTCCTCGGCCATGATGCGCTGGTAGCGCTCCACCTCCCGTTGTGCCGAGGTGTGTATGGCTTGGTTCTCTGATGCCGGGTGCCTTGCCCGACGATGCGGGCGACGTCGCCGGAGCGGTAGCAAGCGCCATTGTCGGTGACGACCCGGTGGATGTGGTTGATGCCGTGGGCGGCGAACCAGACCTTCGCCCGGGCGAGGAAGGCAGCAGCCGTCGCGCCCTTCTCATCGCCCAGCGGTTCTGTGTAGGCGAGCCGTGGGAAACCATCGACGACGGAGTGCAGGTAGACGTAGCCACGCTTTGCCCCGGCCGACTTCGCCCGACCAGCGACCTTGGCCTGATCGCTGTCCCGGCCGTGGATCCGCCACCCGCCGCCATCAGGGATCCGGCCGACCTTCTTCACATCCAGGTGCACCATGTGTCCGGGCCGACGGGCAGTGATCTTCCCCGGCTTCCGGTTGTTCTCACCGCCTGGGTCGAGATACTGACACGTTCGTCGGTGATCCGTTGCGCGGACCACTTGAGCTCGCGGCGCCAGGACTCGATCTGCTCGATGACCCATGCCGGAGTCGCGTTCGGACTCCGGTGCGGACTCGACGGCCGGTCTTGCAATCCCGCATCACCGTCATCACCGTAGCCGCCAGCGATTTACCCACTTGCCGGCGCAGGAGCGAGAGATACCCATCTCAGCGGCGACGTGGGCAATGGGACGTGTCTGGCACCGCTTCACCAGCCGCCTGTGGCCCTCGACGCTCAGGGGCGCATTCGCGTGGGGCACTCGTCGTCCTCTCGAAGTCAGACGACGGCAGGCGCAACACCTATCGTGCGCGCCTGCCGCAATGCGGCCTTTCAGCCCTTCGGTGCGACGCGGATACGGTTCCCGTCAGGATCGGCTGCGAGGAAGGTCAGCCCGAACCCCGCATCATGAGGCTCGCGCAGGATCGTGACCCCGTTGGACTTCCACTGCTCAAAGGTCGCGTTGAGCTCCTCGGGTCGTCCACCGTCAATGGCCAGGCAAACCTCACTGGTGCGCGGAACGTCCGGTGACAGATCATCGAACTGGCCAGACCACAGACCGAGGTCAGCGCCTGGCCCGAGGTCGAAGGTGATGTATCCCGGAGTCTCGAACGAGGGGCTCATGCCGAGGAGGTCGCCGTAGAACCGAGCTGCGGCGGGAGCGTCGTTCACGTAGACGATGGACACGACGGATGTGGTCATGGTTGTTCCTTCTCACAGGTGGTAGGTACGCATCCACCAGCCTGACCGGGATATGCGCCGCATCGTGTCGCAATTCCTGAAAAAATTGGTGTGTGACCCCAGACCGCTTCTTCACCCTGATGCTGCTCCTCACATCAAGGGATGCCGTGACCACACAGGAACTCGCCTCAGCGCTCGGGGTGTCCCTTCGAACCATCACCCGAGATCTGAACTGGCTCCGCGACGCCGGTCTGCCGGTGACCGCACACCGGGGCCGCCTCGGAGGCGTGACCATGCTGCCCGGATCCGGACTCGACCTCACGCGACTCACACCGGGCGAGCGTGATCATCTGTCGCTCACCGGGCTGGATGAGAAGCAACGTGCGGAGCTCAACGCATCGGTCGAAAGCCGGCGCGCGCTCTCCAAGATCGCCGCTGCACAGCCACGTCGAGTTCATGAGCTCCTGCCGCTCACCGACGTAGTGCACGTGGACAGCCGTCCCTGGCGTCAGGCACGAGCTTTCGGCACGACTCCGGCTTCGCTGATCGGCGCAGTGCGGCGAGGTCGCCGGCTACGGATCGAGTACGACAGCCCACGCGAGTCATGCCCACGCGACCTGGTCGTGGATCCCTACGGGCTGTTCGCCAAGGCCGGCGTCTGGTACCTCGTCGCCGACTGTGCCCGAGTGCCACGGATGTACCGACTCGAACGGATCACGACGTGGAAAGAAGCCGACCAGCCACGACGGATCCGCGAGAGCCAGACCCTGGCCACCGTCGCTGCAGCGCTCATTACTCAGTGGGAACACAACCACGCGATAGAGGTCAGCGCCACCATCGACCAGACCCAGATCGAGCGAGCGCAACGGATCTTTGGCCTACGACTCGTCCGGGACGACCATGAAGAATCCGCCACCGGCCGCAAGGTAACAATCCGCTTCCTGCATCTGGAGGACGTGCGAGCACTACTGCCGTTCGGGAGCGCCATCACTGTGCACGGCCCCACCGAAGCCAGGGCTCACCTTCGCGACCTCGCCACCAATCTTGCCCACCACTATGCGCCGTCACCAACGTCCTGACCCGCAACAACCAGGCCCCTATCCGGACACGCCCCGCCAGCCCGGCGAGGACCCCGCTCATAGGGGCTGTGACAGCTGAGGAACCCCCGCCAGCCAGGTGGCGACGGGGACTCCTGTGTTCGGGGACAGCCTTTGGGATGGCGGAGCCCCGCCGCATCCATCTGGCGGGATTCTGTGACGTGAGGGGGACATGGTCCATTAGCTCACGTGGCAGGCGGCACGCATGGTGCGACAGCAAGTTCCTGATCGCGAGCGACGGAGTGTAACGCTTTCAACCCACGGTGCCCGGCTTCGTTGAAGATGCCGGTTACTGCATACAGTTACTGAGCTCTTCGGGTTGTTGTCGGTCGGTGGGTGAGAGTGAGTCCGGTGCCGGCAAGGCAGCCGTCGATGAGGTCGGGCCGGAGCTGGAAATGGCGCAGGCCCCGGCGGAGGGTGCGTTCGAGGTGGTCGTCGTCGGCGAAGGCGGTGTTGGCCAGTGGGCCGCGCCGTAACAGCGACCAGACGCCCTCGACGGGGTTCAAATCCGGTGCGTATGACGGAAGTTGAATGATGGTGAGCCAGTCGTGCTCGTCCGCGTACTGGCGCATCCCGGCGGCCCGGAGGGTGTTGAGATTGTCCCAGATCAGGACGATGGGGGCCTGGAGCTGGATGTGTGCGCGGGCGACGAGGTCGCGGTAGTCGTTCCAGGCGAAGGTGTCGCGTCCTTTGCTGCGGTGCTTGCGGTGGCGGCGCGGCCGGTAGATGAGCCGGGAGGTCTCACCCGGCTTGTAGCAGCACATGGCGGCGATCGACCAGCGGCGCCAGGAACGGCCCCGCACCCGGACCACCGGCGTGTGTCCACGCCGGCCCCAAGTGCGGGCGCGCGGCGGTGTCATCGAGAACCGGCCTCGTCCTCGAAGACGATGTACGCGCCCAGCGCCGCCGCAGTCATTCCGCGTGCGGCCACACATCCTTCTTCCACAGGCCCACAGCCTGCTCGTCACGCTCGAGGGCTCTGCGGGCGGGAGATTGCCAGGACCAGCCGTGCCGGTGCAGCAGCCGCCACACCGCCGACGACGAGCAGTCCAGCCTGAACTTCCGGGCGATCAGCACTCTGATCCGGGCCAGGGTCCAGCGCTGGTCTTCCCAGCCGCGCACGGCCGGCCCCCGCGCCAGCTCTTTCTCCAACTCGGCGAACTGCTCATCGGTCAGCCGGGGCAGTTTCGGCGGTCCAGCGGAGGCGAGCGCGGCCATCCCGCCCTGCCGCCAGGCGCGACGCCAGCGTTCCACCGACCGCTCACTTACCCGCAGGTCCTTCGCGATCACCGCGGTTCTCTCACCACGAGCGAACTGCTCACCAGCCTCGTACCGGATCCACTCGCGAAACCGCCGCCGCTCCGCGGTCAGCCCACCACCCTGCGCGTACCGCATACCACCGGCCTACCGCAGGGATCACCACACGTCACCGCCCCCGACAACAATCCGAAGAGCTCAGTAATGAAGCTCATAACCGACGGCAGGGGACCATCCCCGCTGGTGCGGGGATGGTCCCATCCTGAACTCTTTCTCGGCTACAGGTGATGACTGCTCCCCGGACCCCCGGGTGGTTTCGTAGGTGGGAACGGACAACATTTGTCGGCGGTTTCCGGAAGCACTTAGCGATCACTCGGGTCGGAAATGTCGATGAGAAGTGACAACACCGGAGGCCGCAACTGATCCATGCCGTGCGCCTGGGTGAGTTTGATCCAGACGATCGTGGTCCGATGCGGGCATCCGCTGGACGCGGGCAGTGAAGGGGCGTTGCTCAAACTCGCAGACGTCGCGCTGCAAGTCGCCGAGCACACGTCGTTCGTCTCGACCTTGATCGGCTTACCAGGTGACCGGAAGTTCACGCACGCCGTAGACCGTCATGGCCGACCGCAGTGGCACTTCCTCGGGCGCGACAGTGAGACGTAGTGCCGGGAAGCGGCGAAGCAGTGCGGGGAGGGCGATGCGCATTTCGGCGCGGGCCAGTCGCTGCCCGAGGCACCGGTGGAGGCCGTGACCGAACGCGAGGTGTCCGGCCGTGGAGCGGGTGAGGTCAAGCGCGTCCGGGTCGGCGAAATGGTCAGCGTCCCGGTTCGCCGCGGAAAGCGCGACGGTGACGGACTCGCCGGCTTTGATCAGACAGCCGTGGAGCTCGATGTCCTCGAGCGCGACGCGGACCACGTGAGGGATGATCGTGAGGTAACGCAGCAGTTCCTCGACCACTGCAGGGACGTCTTCCTCCTTGCCGCGGACCTCGGCCAACTGTGCGCGGTTGGCCAGCAGAGCGAATGTGCCCAGCGCAAGCATGTTCGCCGTCGTCTCATGCCCGGCGATCAGGAGCAGGAGCGCCAGTCCGGCCCGCTCGTCCGCAGTGAGTCCCTCCTGCGCAGCGAGCCCGCTGAGCACATCTTCCTCCGGCCAGGAACGCTTGTGGCCCAGCAGGTCCCGTAGATATGCCGTGAGCTCCCTGACCGCCTCCTGCCGGCGTTCCGGTGTGAGGTCGACGTTCAAGAGCGTGGCGGCGTTTTGCTGGAACCCCTGCCTGTCGGAGTAGGGCACCCCGAGCAGTTCGCCGATCACTTGTGACGGGATCGGCAGCGCGAATGCCTTGAACAAGTCGGCCGGGCCCCCGGCGAGCTCCATCGCGTTCAACTGGTCATTGACGATCGCTTCGATCTCCGGTTCGAGGAGTTTCATCCGGCGCACCGTGAAGTCACCGGTGAGCAACCGCCGATAGCGGTCGTGCTCGGGCGGGTCCATGCGGAGGAGGAATTCCGGCGGCACGGGCGCCGTTGCCGGCTGGGCGATCGGTGAGCGCATGTGGTCCGGGCGGACGCTGAATCGGGGATCGGCGAGGATCGCCCGCGCTGCGGCGTAGCCGGTCACCAACCACCCCTGACCACCGTCGAGGTAGGTCATCCGATGGATTGGGCCGAGCCCCTGCCGGCGGCGCAGTTCCTCGGGCGGATCGAACGGGTTCTGGCGGGCCGTGGGCGTGACCACTGCCGGGGGCGTGCTCTCCATCGGCCGCTCCTCGGTCGGTACGGACCTCCCGATAAAACAGCACTCAATGCAAAACGTCAATGAATGCAAAATTGCATGGCATGCGGTAAGGTGCGGTCGTGACCAGCGACCCAGGGCTGCGCCAGCGGAAGAAGATGCGCACGAGGCAAGCGCTCATCGAAGGCGCCCTGCGATTGTTCGCCGAGAAGGGTTACGACCAGACAACCGTGGCGGAGATCGCGGCCACCGCAGACATCGCGACACGCACCTTCTTCAGCTACTTCGACAGCAAGGACGACATCGTCTTCTTCGACGACAGGTCGCGGCTGGAGCGCGCGGTCGAGATCATCGGAGAACGGCAGCCCGGCGAACCGGTGGCCGACCTGCTGCGGCGCGTCATCGACCAGAGTGTTTTCGCGGACACGGACTCGGAGTTGGCGCGGACGGTCGGCCCGGCTCGCACCCTGCTGATCGCGTCGGTCCCGGCACTTCAGGCGCGCGAACTGCACCTGCTGTTCGACATTCAGCTACAGCTGACCGAAGCGCTCCACCTCGCTTGCCCCGAGCTGGACCTCGTCGAGGCCGCCGCGGCGGTGGGCTCGCTGGTCGGGGCGATCAAGGTCGTCGTCGCCGCGTGCCAAAAGCGGGGCAACCGGCCGGAGCAGACCTACAAAGCCGTTCAAAGGGCCACCGACATCGCGATCGACGGCCTCAACTCGCTCCCCCGCCCGGCTTAGCGTGTTCAGCGCACGCGCACTCGGTCGTGGCACGGAGCGGTGAACGCAGTCTCTGGCCGGTTTTTGGGGCTCGGACGGGTCAGCCTGAGGCTGCGCTCTGCGCCCGGGCGGCCCGGGTGCTGGCGAGCCGGTAGGAGTCGGTGCCGGTCTCGATGATGTTCCCGCCGAAGGTGAGGCGGTCGACGATGGCCGCGCAAAGCCGCGGATCGGTGAATGTCTTTGTCCACCCTCCAAACGATTCGTTGGAGGCGATGGCGACGCTGTTCTTCTCCTCCCGCCCCGTCAGCACCTGGAACAGCAGCTCAGCGCCCCTGCGGTCCCAGTTTGGTGGCGAGTGTGTAGCGGACGCGGAAGCCGGCCATGGCGGCCTCGGTGCCGAGCGCGATCAGCAGGTGGGACTTGCCAGTGCCGGAGTCGCCGATCAGGCAGAGCGGCAGTCCCTTCTTGGCCCATTCGCAGGTGGCCAGGGTGTGGATGACGGCTGCGTCGATGTTCCCGTTGGCGTCGAAGTCGAAGACCCGCAGCGATTTCTCCCGCGGGAACTGCGCCGCCTTGATGCGCCGTTCGGAGCGGCGGCGGGCCCGGTCGTCGCACTCGGCCATCAGCAGTTCGGCGAGGAACCCGCGATAGGACATCTGGTCCCGGGCGGCTGCTTCGGCCAGTTCGGGGAACTGGGCCCGGATGGTGGGCAGCCGGAGCATGCGGCATGCCTGGTCGACGGCGGCGGTCGCGGCCTCTTCGGTCAGCCCGCGATGGCGTTTGAGTGTCACGGCATCTCTTTCTGGAGGGCGGGGCGGTCGGCCGACTGCCGTGCTCGCAGCAGCTGGTCGTAGGCCGCGACCGAGGGCAGCGGCCGGGTGTCGGGGGGGCAGCTGGGCCAGCCGCCGTTCGGTCAGCGAGGTCACGTTCGTCCGTTCCGACTCCGCAGGGACAGCCGGAGCCGCGACCTCGTCGGCTTCGGCCGCCTTCCGTGCCTCCAGGGCGACCGCGTCCGCGGTCAGAGCGCCGGCCCTGAGCGCGGAGGCAAGCCCGGCGACCAGGTGTTCGTGGGGGACGTGGCGGCCCAACAGCAGGATCTCGATCAGGGCCCGGGTGCCGTCCCGCTCGCCATGGGCAGCCTTCGCCGCCTCCCACCAGGCGTCATGGACCGGCGTGAACTTCCCTGCGGGACGGGCCTGTTCGAGGGCGGTGGCCCCGGGAAACGCACCGGGCTTGCGGACCAGGGCTTCCAGGTAGTGGTCCAGATCCAGCCGAGCCTTCCCCTTGGCGATCAGCCGTTCATGGCGGGCGACCTCCTGCTGGCCGTCGTAGATCACCAGCTCGGACACGTGCAGCATCGCCCTCACCGTCCGCCCGATCAGCCGCACCGGCACCGAGTAGCGGATGGTACGGAAACTGATCTGGCTGAAGCGGTCCACCCGCAGGCTGAACAGCCTCCCCGTCTCGAAGGGATCGTCGGGCAACGGCTGCAGCAGTGGCCGTTCAACGGCGTAGTACTCGCTCACCGGCCGCGGACGGGAGCCGATCCGGCGCGGTTCGTCCTCCTCATCCCACTGCTCAATCATCGCGTTGAGCTCGGCGAGGGAGGCGACCTCGGGGACGGGGACCATGTGATTGCGGCGGAACCAGCCGATCTGCCCCTCCACCCCGCCCTGCTCGTGCGCGCCCTCAATTCCGGGCAGGCAATACAAGGCATCGATGCCGAAGTGCGACCGGAACGCGGTCCACCGCTCGTTCTCCGCGCGGGACCGCGAGCTCAGCACCCGGGAGACCGCGGAGCGGAGGTTGTCGTAACCAACCTTGCCCGTCGGGACGCCGCCCAGCACGCTGAGAGCGTGGACGTGGCCTTCGAGGAACGCCTCCTGGCCGCAGGAGGCGAAGACGCGATGCACGGCCTTGCCCGAATACGACAGGCGCATCGCGAACACGAAGCAGGTGACCAGCTCACCGGCCAGGCGTACCTTCACGTCGCCGAAGTCCACCTCCGCCTCGGCCCCCGGCCGGTGGGACTGCGGAATGAACGCGTGCACCACCCCGCGGCCGGCCTCTACGGCGATCTGGGGACGCCGGTCGGCGACATAGGCCCGCACCATCGGATAGGTCACCGCCTCGGCCCGTGCTCGTCCAGGAGCCGGTCGAAGATCCGCTTGACCGTGTGACGCTGCTTGCGCGGCGCATCCAGATCCGCCCGGAGCATCTCGTCGATCAACGGCTTGTAGGCATCCAGACGGGTCCCGCGCGGCCGCGGCTTCTTCCGCGGCTCCGGCCAGACCGACTCCAACGCCGCCTTCACCCTGCGGAATCCGACTCCGTACTCACGCATCAACGCCCGGTACGACATCCCTGCCCGGGCATCACGGCGGATCGCCGCGTACAGGTCGACCTTGGACTTCGGTGGCGCCATCGCAGCCTCATCCCGCAGAGCACGTCAATGCCGGTACTGTCCGCGGTCGGCACCGGCGCCGACATCGGCGTGCTCGGCGCCTCGGTGTGGAACAACCCTGAGCCTGAGGCCGTCCTCGTCGTGGATTCGCGCGGCCGGGTACGCGGCGCGACGCTCGGTAACGACGTCAACCTCCGCGACATCGAGGGACGCAGCGCCCTGCCGCTGTCCCGTGCGAAGGACAACAACGCCTCATGCGCGATCGGCCCGTTCGTCCGCCTGCTCGACGAGGACTTCGACCTCGACCCCGTACGCGGGATCGACATCGACCTCCGGACCGACGGCACGGACGGCTACGTACTGCGTGGCAGCAGTTCCATGCGAGAGATCAGCCGCGACGTACTGGACCTGGTGGCCGCCACGCACGGTCCGCACCATCAATACCCGGACGGCTTCGTGTTGTTCACCGGAACGCTGTTCGCCCCCACCGAGGACAGACAGGCACCCGGTGCGGGCTTCACCCACGAGTACGGCGACATCGTGCGGATCTCCAGCCCGCGACTCGGCGCTCTGGTCAACACCGTCGTTCCCAGCGAGCAGGCCGCGCCGTGGACGTTCGGCGTACGAGCGCTGATGCGCAACCCCGCCCAGCGCGGCGTGCAGAGGCCCATGACCCGGCAGTCCACCCGCACGCCCCGCAGCCCCCCGGCGCCGCAGTCGTCATGCCGGTGCTGAGCACGGCGACGGCGGAGGGAACTTCCTCCTCCAGGCGCGGGTGCCTGCTCTGCACCTTCCTCCCTGTGCATGTGCACCAGGCCGCGTGGTCACAGGGCACCCCGGAAGCACCGGGCCCGGACCACCACATGCCTGGCCCTGCGGTCCCGTGTGCGCAGCGCTGCGCACGCCTGGTTCATGCCCGGGCAACCGGCTCCTGCCCGATCGTGGCGTGCAAGCGCCGCGTGTGATCCACATGGCGCTCGGCTCCGGTCAACGTGACCCTAGCCGTCAGGCGCGGATCCGCGCTGGAGGCGGCCAACCGCACTTCCAGCTCGCCCGGTTCGACGACGCGCCGACCGTCGCGTCCGGTGAAGGAGGCGAGGTCGGCCGGGACCGTGACACGGAGGAGCCGGGCCTCGCCCGGCTTCAGTTCGACCCGGGTGTAGCCGACGAGGCGCTGCACCGGCTGGACGACGGAGGCAACCGGGTCGTGCAGATAGAGCTGGACGACCTCGGTTCCGGACCGCTCGCCTGTGTTGCGGACGGTGAAGGTGAGGGTGAACTCGCTGTCCGTCGGAGCCTCCTGGACGTCCACGGTCAGGTCTGTCCAGTCGAACCGCGTGTAGGACAGACCGTGACCGAAGGCGAACGCGGGGGTCGGGTCGATGGTGGACACCTCGCTGACGTGAGCGAGCCGCGCCCCGAGGTACGTGGCCGGCTGGGAGCCCGGCCCGCGCGGCACGCTGACCGGGAGACGTCCGGAGGGATTGGTACGGCCACTGAGCACCCCGGCGATCGCGTGAGTGCCCTCCTCACCCGGGAAGAAGGACTGCACGATCGCAGCGGACTCCTCCACGGCGCGGCCGAGCGCGTACGGTCGTCCCGCGAGCAGGACGGTGACCACGGGTGTCTCCAGGTCGAGCAGGGCGTCGAGCAGTTGCTGCTGCGCGCCGGGCAGCACCAGCGAGTCGACGTCACATCCCTCGCCGGTGGTGCCCCGCCCGAAGAGCCCGGCGCGGTCGCCGAGCACGACCAGGGCGATGTCGGCCTCGCGTGCCACCCGGGTGGCCTCGCGGATGCCGGAGAGATCTCCGTCATCGATTCCGGTGCCGCGGGCGACCGTGATCTCGGCGTCGGGGAACTCGGCGGCGAGAGTGTCGCGCAGCGTGGGCAGCTCGATGCCGAGTGGGGTACCGGGGTGGCGGACGCCGATGTGCTGGGGGAAGGAGTAGCAGCCGAGTACGGCGACGGGCTCGTCGGCGTTGGGACCGAGCAGGGCGATGCGGCGCGGCGTCTCGAGCGGCAGGGTGCCGTCGTTGCTCAGCAGCACGACCGCTTCCTCGGCGATCGTGCGGGCCAGCGCGCGATTCTCGGGACCGTCCAGGTCGATTCGGCCGCGCAGGGCGGCCGGGTCGTCCAGGTCCACCCCGTCGAGCGTGGCCGGCACGGGGCTCCAATCCGGGTCGAGCAGGCCGAGCATCGCCTTCTGGGTGAGTGTCCGGCGCAGGGCGCGATCGACCAACGCCTCCGGTATGCGGCCGTCGATGACGGCCTCGGTCAGCGGCACGCCGTATGTCTTGACATTGGGCAGCTCGACGTCGATGCCCGCCCGCAGCGCCGTGCCGGCGGCGTCGGCCCAGTCGGCCGCGACGCCGTGCAGGGTCTTCAGGAAGGCGATGGCGAAGTAGTCGGCGACGACAGTGCCGTCGAAGCCCCACGTGTCGCGCAGCAGCCCGGTGAGCAGATTCTCGTCGGCCGCGGAGGGCATGCCGTCGGTGTCGGTGTAGGCGTTCATCACCGACCGGGCGCCGCCTTCACGGATCGCCATCTCGAAGGGAGGCAGCAGAACGTCGGCGCGTTCACGCGGGCCCACGGAGGAGGGAGCGAGGTTACGGCCGGCCCGAGAGGCCGAGTAGCCGGCGAAGTGCTTGAGGGTGGCGACGATCCCGGCGGACTCAAGGCCCTGCACGTATGCCGTCCCGATGGTGCCGACGAGGTACGGGTCCTCGCCGATGGTCTCCTCGACCCGGCCCCAGCGGGCGTCGCGCACCACATCCAGGACGGGCGCGAGTCCCTGGTGGACGCCGACGGCACGCATGTCGCGGCCGATGGCGGCGGCCATGCGCCGCACCGCGTCCGGATGGAAGGTGGCGCCCCAGGACAGCGGAACGGGGTAGGCGGTCGCCCCCCAGGCGGCGAAGCCGGCCAGACACTCGTCATGCGCGAGAGCGGGGATGCCGAACCGGTTCGTGGCGGCGATACGGCTCTGGGTGCGGGCCAGGGAGAGTGCACCCAGGGCGGGGTCGACCGGGACCGTGCCGAAGGGCCGGGTCAGTTGGCCCAGTCCGTTGGGCAGGAGCGCGTCGAGATCGACGGCCTCCTCCATGTCGTGCTGGTGGGGGGCCACTTCACCGCCCTGATCGGAGGCGCCCACCCACACTCCGTACAGCTGGGCGATCTTCTCCTGAAGGGTCATCGCGTCGATCAGGGCGTCGACTCTCGCGGGGACGGAAATGGTGGGGTCGTTCCAGAGGGAGATTTCGGTGGTGTTGTCCACAGCCACGTTGGCGTTCACTTTCCTCCCACGCCCGTCAGCCCCTTGGCCAGGGCGCGACGGGCGAACAGGTAGACGAGCAGGGCGTCAGCGTCGGTCAACGGCTGAATCCGGCGGTCAGACCGCTCAGCAGCTGGCGGCGGCCGAACGCGTACAGGATGATCAGGGGCAGGGTGGTGAGGACAACGGCGGCCAGGAGAGCGGGGACGTTGACCCCGTACTCGCCCTGGAAGGTCCACAGGGCGAGCGGCAGAGTCCGCTGGGAAGGGCTCTGGGTGAGGATCAGCGGCAGCAGGAATCCGTTCCAGATGGTCAGCGCGTTGAAGATGGTCACGGTGAGGATGGCCGGGCGGGTGAGCGGCGCTGCCAGGCGCCACAGCGTCCCCCACTCGGTGGCTCCGTCCACCCGCATCGAGTCGAACAGCTCCTTGGGCACGTCGCGGATGAAGTTGGCGAGTATCAGCACGGACAGCGGGATGGCGAAGGCGATCGACGGCAGGATCAGCGCCAGCAGGCTGTCGTACAGCTGCAGCTTGATGATGATCAGATAGATCGGGATGGCCGTCGCCTGCAGCGGGATGGCGAGGCCCATGAGGAACATGCCGTTCACCACGCGCAGGAACCGCATGCGCCAGCCGCGCACGATGGCGTAGGCGGCCATGAAGGAGAACGCGACCGCCGGCACCACCGCGCCGGCGGTGACCACGACGCTGTTCCAGAAGTAGCTGATGAAGTCGGACTCGAAGACCAGCTCGTAGTTGTCCAGTGTGGGGTCGGTCGGCGGTGCCAGCGGGTTGCTCGCGTAGTAGTCGCTCCGGGCCTTGAGGCTGGTGATGAGAATCCAGTAGAGGGGTACGACGACGACGGCGAGCCAGAGCCATCCGGCCAGACCGCCGAGCCAGTTGCGCCGACTAGCGGTCGCACCGGGACGGTGCCCCCGCTCGCGTGGGGTGGTCTTCTGCGGTTGCGGCTTGGTCAGCGTGGTGGTCATGTCAGACTCCCTCAAGCTGGCTCTCACCGGCGTCCCGGCCTCCGAGCCGGCGCAGCAGCAGGGCGATGGCGAGGCCCATCAGGACGAGGATGACCGCGATGGCGCTGGCCGGCCCCATCAGGTCGGCCTGGAAGCCCCGTTTGTACATGTCCAGCGCGAGGACCCGGGTGGCGTCTCCTGGGCCGCCCTCGGTCAGGACGAAGATGAGGTCGAAGAAGGTGAGCGAGCCGATCACCATCAGCGTCGACGAGGTGATGATGGTGTATTTGAGCTGGGGCAGCGTGATGCTGAAGAACTGGCGGATCTGCCCGGCGCCGTCCAGCTGCGCGGCCTCGTACAGGGACTGCGGGATCTGCTGGACGCCCCCCTGGTAGATCAGCGAGTGGAACGGGACGAACTGCCAGGAGACGACGAAGACGACGACGCCGAAGGCGAGCCAGGGGCGCCCCAGCCAGTCCTTGCTGAGCCACTCGAACCCCAGCCCGGCGCCCAGCCCGAAGTTGGGGTCCAGCAGCGCCCTGTACGCGACCGCGATCGCCGCGGAGCTGAGCAGGAGCGGGACGAAGTAGATCAGGCTCAGCACCGCGCGGTAGCGCTGGCGGCCGGCCAGGAACGTGCCGAGCAGAATGCTCGCCGGAGTCTGAACCGCCCAGGACACGGCCATCACCAGGAACGTCACCCAGAGGGCGTGCGGCAGCCCGGGGCTGGTGAGCACCGCACGCCAGCTGGTCAGCCCGGACAGGTGGATGTCGCCGATCCCGTCCCACGTCGTGAAGCTCAGCACGAAGACGCCGACGAGCGGGATGACGGCGAAGCCGACGAAGAAGACCAGCGCCGGCACGGCCAGCCAGGGCAGGATGCTGCGCCGGCCCTCGCGCCCTGTAGAGCCCGTGAGTGCGCTCACTTGCCGATGACCTTGTTGAGATTGTCGGTGAACTGCCGTGGCGAGATGGACAGCTGGAACAGCTTGGCGATGTTGTCCAGCAGCGTCTCGGCGGCCGTCGGGCTGAGCGCCTGGTCCCAGGACTGGCCGAACGCCTTCGCGTTGCTGGCGATGCCGTAGACGAACTGCAGGAACTCGGAGCTCTCAGATTCGGCCAGCAGCTTCTCCGAGCCCTTCCGGATCGGCACCGCCCCGGTGTCGATCCACTCTTTCACCTCCTCGTCCGCGAGGACGCCGGTGGCGAGGAAGTCCTTCGCGATCTTCTTCTGCTTGGCGCTGGCCTTCGAGGAGATGGACAGGTACTGGGCGGGGTTGCCGACGGAGTTGCCCGGATCGCCCTTGCCGCCTTCGACGGGTGGGAAGTTCATGAAACCGAGGCCGTCGCTGGAGACGAAGTCTCCGCCCTCGGTCTGCTGGATGCCGTACGACCAGGAGCCGTGCAGCATCATCGCGGCCTTGTCGGTGTACAGCAGCGCCTGGTCGGCGTTGGAGTCCGCGGTGATCGAGGAGAAGCCCTTGATGAATCCGCCCGCCTTGACCAGCTCCTGCACCTTGGTCAGAGCGTCGATGGCGGCCGGGTGGGACCAGGCGTCCTTCTCGCCGTCGAAGACGGCCTGGAACACCTCGGGGCCGCCGATGCGGTCGAACAGGAACTCCAGCCACATCATGTTCGTCCACCGGGACTGGCCGCCGAGGGAGAACGGCGCTATGCCCTCCGCCTTGAACTTGGGCACCAGGGCCATGATGTCGTCCCAGGACTGGGGCGGCTCCACGCCGACGTCGTCGAAGACCTTCTTGTTGTAGAACAGGACGACCGGCTCCACGCTCTCGAACGGCATCGCGTAGATCCTGCCGTCGACGGTCGCCGCGCCGAACGAGGACGGGAAGAGCCGGTTCTTGATGTCAGGGTTCTCGTCGAACCACGGGGTGAGGTCGTCGACCTGGTCGGCCTCCACGTAGGTGCGCAGCGTGCCGCCGCCCCACCCCCAGATGATGGTGGGCGCTTTCCCGGCGCCGATGGCGGTCTTGATCTTCGTCTTGTAGGCGTCGTTCTCGAAGGTGGTGACCTCGATCTGCCCCTTGGGGTTGGCCTCGTTGAACCGCTTCACCGCACCGGTCCTGACGCCTTCCTGAGGCTGGCCGCTCAGGTGCCAGTACGTGGCCGTGCCGTCGCCGCCGCCCTTGCTGGGGCCGGACGAGCCGCAGGCTGCCAGTGCCGCGGAGGCCGGCACGCCGGCGGCCAGGCCGAGGAGGGTACGTCGGGAGAGCGCCATGTTTTTCTCCGCACTCGAGAGCCATCGGCTTCTCGTGAGTCATGGTGAAAGGTTTTCGAAATGGCCTTCTCTGAGCTCTGTTCGTGCAAATTAGGTTTCGGGCTGACGCCCTGTCAAGGTGTGTGCAAGCGCGTTGTCGTGCTGCCGCCAGCCGCGTAATATCGGGCAAGAAGGACTCTCGAGAAACCTTGGCGGGGACCGAAACCTTTTCGAAATTGACTGGTTGGGGACGGAGAGGCGATGCGATGACCACGGCTGACACACTGTCGGTGCAGGTCATGCACAAGGTCGCGCGGCTCGGCAGCCGCTGCGTCGGCAGCTGCCCGGGGCGTGTGGCCGAAGGCGGCGACGGACAGGCGGAGAGTCCACAAGCGGCGCCTCCGGACGATATGTTCGCGGGAACCCGGGAGCGTTCCGCCGGCAGAGGTCGCCCCACATGGTCCCGGTCACCTCACCCGGGTGTACGGCAGCGGCCGGTGACCGCGGTGGAGAGCGCCGGAGTGCTTGTCGAGTCGCAGCACGCGGTCCCGGAGGAGTCCCGGACCGGCGTCCCCGTGCTGCTGGCCTGGTCCGGGCGTTCAAGCCCGGACCAGGAGGGCGCGGCGGCGATCGCCCCGGCCGGCCGGAGCCTGCCCACCAAACTGCGGGTGCAGGTCTGCGCCGTCCGGGCGGTCGGGCGGGACAGTGCGGCAGTTGGCCCGCTGCGCCCGGATACGGCTGGAACCGGGCGCAAGCGCGCACGTACGGGTCGCACGTGTACCGGTCGGTATGCATGCTCCGGACCGCGTTCACCGGACGCGATCTCACACAGATCGTCGGACGTGTCGAGGTTGAGGGGCTCGTCGGCACCTCTCCGGACGAGCTCGGTGCCGGGTTGCCGTACGGTTGACCGGTTCCACTCGCATTGCCGGCCCGACCGGCAGCTCACCACACCGGTGGACGTACAGCTGGGAGGAACCGATGCGTCCGAACGCCAGGCGCACCACCTTGGCGGACATCGCCCAAGCGGCGGGAGTCTCCGTCGCGACCGTGTCCAAAGTGGTCAACGGTCGCGGTGACGTGGCGCCGCACACCCGCAGCCGGGTGCAGGAACTGCTGCATCAGCACGACTACCTCGCGCCCGTGTTCCGCCACACCGAGGTCGTCGAAAGCCCGACCATCGAGGTGCAGTTCAAGGGCGGCCTCAAGTCGTACGTGGCCGAGACCCTGGAAGGCATCCTCGACTCCGCCGCAGAATCGGGGGCCTCGGTGGTGATCAGCAAGGCGTCCCATGCCCCGCACTGGGCCCGGGACCTGGTCTCAGCCGGGCGCCGCGCCGTCATCGCGGTCACCAGCGTGTACACCACAGCGCACCTGAACGAACTGGCCCGGTCCGGGCTGCCGTTGGTCGTGCTGGACCCACTGCACCTGCCGGACAGCCGCGTCCACAGCGTCGGGTCGACCAACTTCGCCGGCGGCCTGGCCGCGACCCGGCACCTGCTCTCTCTGGGGCACCGCCGCGTCGCCTATATCGGCGGACCGGCCATGGCCGTATGCAACCAGGCACGCGTGCACGGCTACCGCGCCGCCATGGAGGCGGAAGGAGCGCAGGTACCCGACGCCTACGTCCGGCCCGGAGAATTCACGTACGAGACCGGGTTGCTCGGCGCCACGGCGCTACTGGGCCTGCAAGAGCCACCGACGGCGATCTTCGCAGGCAACGACGAGATCGCCGTCGGTGTCATCGAGACCGCCCGCACCCGAGGCCTGCGCGTCCCCGAAGATCTGAGCGTGGTCGGCTTCGACGACACAAGCCTCGCCCAGATGGCTTCACCGCCACTGACCACCGTGCGTCAGCCACTGCGGGAGATGGGCGGTGCCGCCCTGCGCACCGCCCTCCGACTGGCCAACAGTGAAAAGGTCGAGTCCCACCACATCGAACTCGCCACCGAACTCGTGGTACGCGCCTCAACGGCGCCACCCCGCGAAGAAACTTCGGCGCGTAGGTAGTCGCAGGTGAGAGGTCGCATTGATTACAGCGGGTACCTACCATGTCGGGTTGCCTGGAGCGCAACGATGCCTCCAGGCAACCGACTTCAAGCTCTAGAAGAACCCAAGCTTCTTCGGACTGTATGAAACAAGGGTGCGGGTGCGGGTGCGGGGAGCGGTGGAGACGGCCAGGATGCAGGCAGCCTCGACGGAACATCCCCGCTGCCGCGGGGGCACGCGAATCATCTACGCCTACAACAAGGTCGACTGGGGACCATCCCCGCGGATACGGGGAGCAGTTCGAACGGGGCCATCCCCGCACCCGCGGGGATGGCCCCCACTTCCACCCCAACATTCCGTGCCCTCTGGCCTGCTCCCCGCACCTGCGGGGATGGTCCCCCGTCCACCTGATTCCGGGCGGAACGCCAGACCTGCTCCCCGTTCCCGCGGGGATGGTTGTCGGTGTGCAACTGATGATCAGCGATTACGCCCGGGTCGTGGTCTTCTGCTTGAGGCGTTCGTGGGGCGTCTGGCCGCCCGAGGCCGCCATGCGGGCGATGCACCCGCAGACGGGTGCAGTCGTCGATCGCGATGAACTGGAAGTCATTGTTGCGCCCGCCGCGGCGTCCCTGGGGCATCGAGGCGAGCGGCTCGATGAACTTCACGTCGATCTGCACGCGGTGGCCGGGCAGTTGCTTCTCATACCGCTTCCATCGGCGGTCGTGACGCTTGTAGCGCTGGGAGGCCGGCAGGTGGCCCATGTCCAGGCGGTTGAGGATGCACCAGACGCCGGACCTGCTGATGGTGATGTCGTGGTACCGCTCGAGATACATGGCGATTTCCTCGGGCCCGAAGTGGTAGTTCTGCCGCAGATAGATGATCTTCCCGACCACCTCGACGTGCGTCGCGTTGGGGCTGTGCTTCGGTGCCTTGGAGTGGGTGCGCAGCCCTTCGGTGCCCTCGGCCTGGTAGCGGCGGTACCAGGTGTAGTACGCCTGCCGGCTGATCCCGAAGTACCGGCAGGACATGGCTACGTTCCTGGTGACTTCTTCGATGTGACGTATCACCACCCCGCCACTTGGCCTCGCGGTCAAGCGGCGGGGTGGTGGGGGTGGTT
>NZ_JAAKZY010000171.1 GCF_011045015.1 Streptomyces scabichelini
GCCGGGCGGGCGCGCGGTGGCGTCCCAGGTCGAGGGTTCGCTCCTGCCGGGGCTCGAACGGCTGCCGGGGCTCGCTCTCCAGGCGTTCGATGCGCTGCCGCAGGTCGTCGAGTTGTGACTGGAGGCTTTCGTGGCCGTCGTTGAGAACCGTCAGTCTCGACTCGAACGAAGCCCTGGCCTCCTTCAGCCGGGCATAAGTCGTGTCCCATTTCACCCGCCAGCGGTCGAGCGTTTCCTGCTTGCTCTCCGGCCGGTAATTGTGGAGATCGCAGACCGCCGTGACGATGTCCTCCATCAAATCCCGGCGAGGTAATTCGGTGCCCAAGATCTTGTAGATGTACTGCTGGCTGTACGTGGTGAGTTCCGCGAGCCTTTTGACGGGAACTTCCTGGGATCTGCAGAACTCCTTGAGTTCGGCGCCGAATTGCGCGGCGATCTCGGCCTCGGGGGTGGTGGGCTTGCGGTGCTTGGGCAACGTACGTGCACCCCAACCCCCTCCACCCGCAACGATCTTGGGGCTCGGAGGGCGGGGGGACCCTCCCTTCTTCTCTTGCCCGACCAGTCTGGCAGCCGGACCAAGATCCACTGGCCGTACCTGTTCGCCAGTTTTCGCGAAGAAACCGGAGAGCGGAGTTGAGGTCGGATTCGCACGCGTGCCGCGTGATAGTTCTTGATTGCCGCACCGGTTACGCGTCGAGCCGCTGCGTGCCGTACGCCCGTTCGCTTCCCCGACTGTTTTTGCGTATCCCGTACCGTCCGAAAGGCCCTGCCCATGACTGGACTCGGTCGAGGTCCTCATGACGACCGCGAACGCGACATCCTGCGTTTCCATCTGATGGAACTCACCGCGAATCTTCTGGCCTTACTGTCCATTCTGGCCGTGGTACTCGTCATCGTGCTCGCCGCCGACGCGGTCCCGGTGCTGATCGCCGCCACGGCGACGGCGGCCTCGGCGGCGTTCCGGGCATGGCTGGCCTTCCGGCACCGTCACCCGCCGGGCGAACGGCGAAAGCCCACGACAGCCAAGCGCGGCGCCTCACTTCCCGGCCCCCGCCGGTCGCCGGACGGGCCGCCGGCCAAGCCGACGGAATCGGCGCCGGGCCAACGCACGGAGGACACCGATCCGGAGCGAACCTGACGAATGCGGGACCACAGGGCCACGCCCGGTCACCCGCGCCCGGTCACCGGCGCCCGGTCACCCGCGCCCCGTCACAGGCGCCCCCGTCAGCCGAGCCCCGTCAGGGGCGCGGGGAACTGCGCGATCAGCCACAGCGGGCCCGCAGGCACAAACGGCCTGAGGCCACCCCGCGCCACCCGCGGAGCGGATCCGCGGTGATCGCCGGACAATGACAAGTGGGCCGAGGGGGGAGATCCACCACCCCACAGGAGGCAGCACATGTCCCGCAGCTTCAGGAGGATCGGCGCCCTCGGCGCCAGTGTGACCGCGGCTGTCGCCTTCGGCGTCCCGGCCTCCGCCACCACCACCCAGACCGAAGACCTCGATTTCACCCTCTACGCCAGGGAAGTCCCGGGCGACGAAGGCGACGAAGGCGAGGGCCAGGCACCCGGTATCGGGGACAGCTTCGCCTTCGCCGAGGACCTCAGTCGTACCAAGGGCGGCGACAGGGTCGGCCGGGGCGGAGTGACCTGCACCGTCGTGCGCACCGGGAACCCGGGCGACCTTCACTGCGTAGGCACCTACGTACTGTCCAGGGAGCCCGGCGGACAGCTCACCGCCCAGACGCTGATGGCGTTCGATCCGTCGGACGAGACGCCGGCCGCGTTCGACATCGCCATCACCGGAGGAACCGGCGACTTCAGGGACGCGCGCGGCTCCATCCGCTCGACCCCCGACGGGGACTATGACCGCCTGGAGTTCCACATCAGCCGCTGAACACGGGACGGGGACGGGGCCCTGGCGTGTCCGGGGCCCCGCGACCGGCGCGTCCTGGGCAGGGGTCAGCCCAGACCAGGGCCCCGCACCGGAATCGACGTGAACGTCGGAGCCGGCGCCGGGTCCTTGAAGAAGTCGTTCCCCTTGTCGTCGACCACGATGAACGCCGGGAAGTCCTCGACCTCGATCTTCCAGACGGCCTCCATGCCGAGTTCCTCGTACTCGACGACCTCGACCTTCTTGATGCAGTCCTGGGCGAGGCGGGCAGCCGGACCGCCGATGGAGCCGAGGTAGAAACCGCCGTGGGCGTCACACGCGTTGGTGACCTGCTGCGAGCGGTTGCCCTTCGCCAGCATCACCTTGGAGCCGCCCGCCGCCTGGAACTGCTCCACGTAGGAGTCCATCCGCCCGGCAGTCGTCGGGCCGAACGACCCGGACGCGTAACCCTCCGGAGTCTTGGCCGGACCGGCGTAGTACACCGGGTGGTCCTTCAGGTACTGCGGCATCTCTTCGCCCGCGTCGAGGCGCTCCTTGATCTTGGCGTGCGCGATGTCGCGGGCCACGACCAGCGGTCCTGACAGGGACAGCCGGGTCTTGACGGGGTACTTCGTCAGCTCGGCGAGGATGTCGTCCATCGGCTGGTTCAGGTCGATCCTGACGACGTCGGACGACTCGTCGAGGTGCTCGTCCGTCGTCTCCGGGAGGAAGCGAGCCGGGTCCGTCTCCAGCTGCTCCAGGAAGACGCCCTCCGCGGTGATCTTCGCTGTCGCCTGGCGGTCGGCCGAGCAGGAGACGGCGATCGCCACCGGGCAGGACGCGCCATGCCGGGGGAGGCGGACCACACGTACGTCGTGGCAGAAGTACTTGCCGCCGAACTGCGCGCCGATCCCGATCCGCTGCGTCAGCTCGAAGACCTTCTGCTCCAGGTCCTTGTCCCGGAAGCCGTGGCCCAGCTCGGAACCCTCGGCCGGGATCTCGTCCAGGTAGTGCGCGGAGGCGTACTTCGCGGTCTTCAGGGCGTACTCGGCGGACGTACCGCCGACGACGATGGCGAGGTGGTACGGCGGACAGGCGGCCGTACCCAGCGAACGGATCTTCTCCTCGAGGAACTTCATCATCGAAGCCTCGTTGAGGACGGCCTTCGTCTCCTGGTAGAGGAACGACTTGTTGGCGCTGCCGCCGCCCTTCGCCATGAACAGGAACTTGTAGGCGCCGCCGTCGGTCGCGTACAGCTCGATCTGGGCGGGGAGGTTGGAGCCGGTGTTCTTCTCGTCCCACATGGTGAGCGGGGCCATCTGCGAGTACCGCAGGTTGAGGTTCAGGTACGCGTCGTAGATGCCCCGGCTCAGCGCCGCCTCGTCCCCGCCCTCCGTGAGGACGTTCTGCCCGCGCTTGCCCATCACGATCGCCGTACCGGTGTCCTGGCACATGGGCAGCACGCCCGCGGCGGCGATGTTGGCGTTCTTGAGGAGGTCGAGCGCCACGAACTTGTCGTTCGACGACGCCTCCGGGTCGTCGATGATGCGGCGAAGCTGCGCGAGGTGGGCCGGGCGCAGGTAGTGCTGGATGTCGTGGATCGCCTCTTCGGCGAGCTTGCGCAGCGCCTCCGGCTCGACCTTGAGGAAGGTGCGCCCGTCGGCCTCGAAGGTGGAGACGCCTTCCGAGGTCACCAGCCGGTACGGGGTGGTGTCCTCCCCTTGAGGGAGCAGATCGGTATACGCGAACTCAGGCATCTCGGCCCATTCCTCACTCGACAGACAGCGCGGCTGGCCTCCGTGGCAGCGCCCACCAGCGTAGGACCTGGTCGACCGGCGGGGCTTGTGAGGTAAAGCTCAGTTGGAGTGCCGGACGGACCCCGGCGGTTTTCCGCAGCTCGCATCAAGGGGTAGTCGCGATCTATCGCGTTTGGGTACGCTGCTGCCGTGGACCTTCAGAAGCGCCCCGCCGCCCCCGCCGTCGACGGGGAGACGCCCGACCGGCAGCCCCCGGCACCGACCGAGTTGCGCTGCTCCGACGCCGACCGCGACCGCACCGCCGACATCCTGCGCGAAGCTCTCGCCGAGGGTCGCCTCACCGCGGAGGAGCACGCCGAGCGGGTCGAGGAGGTCTTCCGTGCCAAGACCGTCGGCGAACTCGAGCCGCTCGTCCGTGACCTTCCGGGCGAGCACCGGAGGGGCGCGACGCGGGCGTACGACCCGGCGCCGAACCACCCCACTCCGGGCGCGGTGCCCCCGGTCGCCGACGAGAACGTGGTGGCGGTCTTCAGCTCCGCGACCCGCAGGGGCCGCTGGCGAATAGGCCGCCGCACGCATGCGTACGCGATCTTCGGAAGCGTCGAGATAGACCTCAGCGAGGCGGTCTTCGAGCACCGGCAGGTCGTCATCAAGGCGATCTCGGTCTTCGGCAGCGTGGACATCCGCGTCCCGGAGAACGTCTCGCTGCGGGGCAACGGCGGCGGTGTGCTCGGCAATTTCGAGGTGCGCACGCTGGATTCGGACCAGAAGGACGCACCCGTGGTCTATGTGGACGGACTGGCGATATTGGGAAGCATCGACGCAAAACCCAAGCGCGGCAAGCTGATCGAGGATCTCCTGGACCGGATCGGCGACCAGGTGCACGACCGGTTGCGCAAACACCTGGGACGTTGACGGTCGCGAATTTCCCGGCAAGCGGAGCGAATTCGTCCGCTCGTACCCGGCCGGACCTGCGAAGAACTCCCGTGCCTCGGAACTCAGTGCATAGGCGCGCGCACAGCGGGTAGGCCTTGTCGCATCGTCGCTCGCTCGCGAAGCCGTCGTCAGGAGTAGACCGTGCTGCATCCGCCGCATCAGTCCCTGCAGGTCGCTGCCGTTCCGCCCCAGGGGGTTCCGGTGCGTGAGAGGGACCAGGACGCCCCTTGGCACACGGAGGCCGTGTGCCGCCGCGACGAGGCCGGGTTGTTCTTCGCACCCTCAAAAGAACCCACCGCGGCCCGGCTGTCCCGCGAGGATGCGGCGAAGCGGGTCTGCGCACGTTGCCCGGTGATGGTCGAGTGCCGTGAACACGCGCTGCTGCAACCCGAGCCGTACGGCGTATGGGGCGGCCTCACCGCCGCCGAACGCCGCGTGGTCCTCGCCCGGCGCCGCCGCCGCGACCTCGAACTCAAGAAGGCGGCACGCTCCGCGGCGGGGCAGATAGCCGCCGCCGGATAGCTGACATGCGAATGGGGCGCCCCTCCGCACAAGGGGCGCCCCGTTCGCGTACGTACGCCTCTACTTCGCTCGGTTTCTATTTCGCCTTGTCGAAGTCGATGGTGCTGTAGGCGCGCAGTTTGCTCAGCCGGTGCTCGGAGTTGATCTGGCGGACCGTCCCGGACTTGGAGCGCATGACGATCGAGTCGGTCGTCGCGGTCTCGGCGCGGTAGCGCACGCCCCGCAGCAACTCGCCGTCCGTGATGCCGGTCGCGACGAAGAAGACGTTCTCGCCGGAGACGAGGTCGTCGGTGAACAGGACGCGGTCGAGGTCGTGGCCCGCGTCCACGGCCCGCTGGCGCTCCTCGTCGTCCTTGGGCCACAGCTTGCCCTGGATGGTGCCGCCCAGGCACTTCACGGCACAGGCCGAGATGATGCCCTCCGGCGTACCGCCGATGCCCAGCAGCAGATCGATGCCGGTGCCCTCGCGCAGCGCCAGGATCGACCCCGCGACATCGCCGTCGGTGATCAGCTTGATGCGCGCGCCGGTCTCCCGGATCTCCTTGATGATGCCGTCGTGGCGCGGCCGGTCGAGGATGACGACGGTGACGTCCTCGGGCGTGGACCGCTTGGCCTTGGCGACCCGGCGGATGTTGACGGACACCGGGGCGTTGATGTCGACGAAGTCGGCAGCCTCGGGCCCGGTGACCAGCTTGTCCATGTAGAAGACGGCGGACGGGTCGAACATGGTGCCGCGGTCGGCGGCGGCCAGCACGGCGATCGCGTTCGTCATGCCCTTCGCGGTCAGCGTGGTGCCGTCGATCGGGTCGACGGCGATATCGCACTCGGGGCCGGTCCCGTCGCCGACGCGCTCCCCGTTGAAGAGCATCGGGGCCTCGTCCTTCTCGCCTTCCCCGATGACGACGACGCCGTTCATCGAGACGGTGGAGACGAGGGTCCGCATGGCGCGCACGGCGGCACCGTCGGCGCCGTTCTTGTCACCGCGGCCGACCCAGCGGCCCGCGGCCATCGCGGCGGCTTCGGTGACCCGGACGAGTTCCAGGGCGAGGTTTCGGTCGGGGGCCTCGGACGGGACCTCGAGTTCGGAAGGCAAGTGATGCTCGGTCATCGGAGCGCACCTTTCTGATACGACGACGGCCGGATGAGGGTGTGGCTGACTCTATCCTCAGTCCGACAAAATGAGCAGGGGGCCCCACGGATGAGCAGACCAGTACACCTGCGACGATGGGGGCGTGGCAGGTACGAAAGGCAAACAGTCGGTCCGGGACATGGTGCTCTCCCTGGGCCTGATCGGAATCGTCGCGGGAGTCATTTACCTCTTCATTCCCCATGACGACTCCGAACCCTCTGTCAAGCGGGTGGACTACCGCGTCGAACTCCTCACGGCACGCCGTGCGGCCACCTATCCGGTGGCGGCACCCGAGGGCCTGTCCAAGGAGTGGAAGGCGACGTCGGTGCGGTTCGAGGGCGACAACTTCGACGCCTGGCATCTCGGCTTCCATGACCCCGACGGTGAGTACGTGGCGATCGAGCAGTCCGCTCAGAAGCCCTCGACGTTCATCGACGAGGCCGGCCAGGGCGCCCAGGAGACGGACGTCACCCAGCGCATCGGCGAGCGGACCTGGACGCGGTACGAGGGCCCGAAGTACGACGCCCTCGTCCTGCGGGAGAAGGGCTCCACGACGGTGGTGACGGGGTCGGCGTCGTTCGGGCAGCTGACGAAGATGGCCGAGGCGTTGAAAATGTCCTGAGCGGTACTTCGTGTACGTGCGAGGAGGGCCCCCGGCGCACTGCCGGGGGCCCTCCTCGCACGTATGACCTGTGAGGCTCAGACCGTCGTGATGACCTCGTCGGCCGCCAGGCGCGGGGAGCGCGGGAACCACGCGTCGTCGCCCGGCTTGCCGATGTTGATCACCATCAGCGGGGTGTGGTCGTCGTCCAGGAACTCCTTCTGGACGCCGGCGAAGTCGAGGCCCGTCATCGGACCGGCGGCCAGGCCGGCGGCGCGGACGCCGATGATGAAGTACGCGGCCTGCAGCGCGGCGTTGAGGGAGGCGGCACCCTCACGGGCCGGACGCTCGGCGAAGAAGACGTCCTTGGCCTGCGGGAAGTGCGGGAAGAGGTGCGGGAGCTCCTCGTGGAACTCGTTGTCCGCGGCGAGGATCGCGACGAGCGGGGCGGTGGCCGTCTTCGGCTGGTTGCCCTCGGCCATGTGCTTCACCAGGCGCTCACGGGCCTCGGCGGAGCGGACCAGGGTGATGCGCAGCGGGGACTGGTTGAAGGCGGTCGGGCCGTACTTGACCAGGTCGTAGATCGCCTGCACCTGCTCATCGGTCACCGGCTCGTCGGTGAACGTGTTGGCGGTGCGGGCCTCGCGGAAGAGCAGGTCCTGGGCGGCGGGGTCAAGAACGAGGGACATGGATGAACCTTCTCGAGACGTGCGTGCGGTCGATCCGGGGGCGGATCGGCTGGTGATGGCGACACTACGGCGGAGAAGGTTCAAGCTTCAACCAAAAGCGGCCGATGGTGATCCGCTTCACAGGTCGCTGTACGGGACATGGAGGTGGCGAAGCTGCTGACTCTGCCGCTGCCGTCGTCGCCGCCAAGGGCTTCGGCGGCCGGGGATCACTCGCCGGGGGTCACTCGCCGACGACGATCACTCGGAGTCGTCGTCGCCCCCGCCGTCCTCGCTCTTCGCCTCCTCTTCGGCGAGCGCGGCGTCCAGGCGGGCCCGCGCCCCGTCCAACCAGCGGCGGCACACCTTCGCCAGTTCCTCGCCGCGCTCCCAGAGGGCGAGGGACTCCTCGAGGGTCGTGCCGCCCGCCTCCAGGCGGCGTACGACCTCGATCAGCTCGTCCCGCGCCTGCTCGTACCCGAGCGCCTCGTCCGCTTTGCTGGTCATGCGCCCACCCTATGCATCCACCGCATCCACTCGAACCGTGAACTCACCCTCGGCGACCCGCGCCCGCAGCGGCTCGTCGGCCGTCACCTCGTCCGGGGCGCGGACCACATGGCCGTCGGCCTTCTGGAGCACCGCATAGCCGCGCCGGAGGGTCGCGGCGGGGGAGAGGCCCACCACGCGCGCGTGCGTGTGCGTCAGCTCCGAATCGGCACGGTCGAGGAGGTGCCCGAGGCAGCGCCGGGCGCGGTCGAGCAGGGAGGCGACCTGTGCCTCGCGCTCCGCGACCATGCGGTGCGGATCCTCTATCGAGGGCCGGGCCAGCGCGTGTGCGAGCCCGCGCTCCTCGCGCTCGATGAAGGACAGGACGCTGCGGCGCGCCCGGTCCCGCAGGAACTGGACCCGCTCGTACTCCTCACCCACGTCCGGCACGACCTTCTTGGCCGCGTCCGTCGGCGTGGACGCGCGCAGGTCGGCCGCGTAGTCGAGCAGCGGGTTGTCCGGCTCGTGCCCGATCGCCGAGACCACCGGCGTACGGCAGGACGCGACCGCCCGTACGAGCTGCTCGTCCGAGAACGGCAGCAGGTCCTCCACGCTGCCGCCGCCGCGCGCCACGATGATCACGTCCACGTCGTCGAGCGCGTCCAGCTCCTTCACGGCCTGGATGACCTGGGGTACCGCGTGCACTCCCTGCACGGCGACGTTGCGCACCTCGAAGCGGACGGCGGGCCAACGGTGCCTGGCGTTCTCGAGTACATCCCGCTCGGCGGCCGAGGCGCGGCCGCAGACCAGCCCGATGAGCTGCGGCAGGAAGGGCAGCGCCTTCTTGCGCTCGGGCGCGAACAGGCCCTCGCTCGCCAGCGCCTTCTTCAACTGCTCAAGACGGGCGAGCAGTTCACCCACTCCCACCGGCTTTATCTCGGCGGCCCGGAGGGAGAGCTGGCCTCTGGGCGCGTACCACTCCGGTTTCGCGTGGACGACCACGCGCGCGCCCTCGCTCACCACGTCGGCCACCGCGTCGAACACCTGCCGGTAGCAGGTGACGCTCACGGAGATGTCGTACGACGGATCGCGCAGCGTCATGAAGACGACGCCCGCGCCTGGCCGCCGCGACAACTGGGTGATCTGCCCCTCGACCCACACGGCGCCGAGCCGGTCGATCCACCTCCCGATGAGCCGAGACACCTCACCGACGGGCAGCGGGGCGTCCGCGGACGTGTTCACAGCCATGCGCCCGAGAGTAACGGTCAGTACCGACAACGCCGCCGCCCGCGTCCACAGCCGCCCTCCTGGCCGTCCCGATGCGGCCGTACGATGGTGTGCATGACTGCTTCGACTGGCCGCCGTGTCCTGCTCGCCGCTCCCCGTGGCTACTGTGCCGGAGTGGACCGCGCCGTGATCGCCGTCGAGAAGGCCCTCGAGCAGTACGGGGCCCCGATCTATGTCCGCCACGAGATCGTCCACAACAAGTACGTCGTGCAGACCCTGGAAAAGAAGGGTGCGATTTTCGTCGAGCAGACGGCGGAGGTCCCCGAAGGGTCGATCGTCATGTTCTCGGCGCACGGCGTCGCACCCGTCGTCCACGACGAGGCCGCCCAGGGCAAGCTCGCCACCATCGACGCGACCTGCCCGCTGGTCACCAAGGTCCACAAGGAAGCCGTCCGGTTCGCCCAGGACGACTTCGACATCCTCCTGATCGGGCACGAGGGCCACGAGGAGGTCATCGGTACGTCCGGTGAGGCGCCCGACCACATCACGCTCGTCGACGGCCCCGAGGACGTCGCCAACGTCGAGGTCCGCGACCCGTCCAAGGTCGTCTGGCTCTCCCAGACCACCCTCTCCGTGGACGAGACCATGGAGACGGTCGACGCCCTCAAGGAGAAGTTCCCGCAGCTCATCGCCCCGCCCAGCGACGACATCTGCTACGCCACGCAGAACCGTCAGCTCGCCGTGAAGCAGATGGGCGCCGAGTCGGAGCTGGTCATCGTGGTCGGCTCGCGCAACTCCTCCAACTCCAAGCGGCTCGTGGAGGTCGCCAAGCTCGCGGGCGCGCGCGAGGCGTACCTCGTGGACTTCGCGGACGAGATCGACGAGGCCTGGCTGGAGGGCGTCAGCACGGTCGGTGTCACGTCGGGAGCGTCCGTGCCGGAGGTGCTCGTCGAGCAGGTCCTGGAGTTCCTCTCCACCCGCGGCTTCGAGGACGTCGAGATCGTCAAGGCCGCCGAGGAGTCCATCACCTTCTCGCTGCCCAAGGAACTGCGCCGCGACCTGCGCGCGGAGGCGGCGGAACTGGTGGCGGAGCGCACGACCGAGAAGTGACGGATGCGGTGGTCGTACGCGCCCGAAAGTGAAGGTCCCGAGGGCCGTACACCGCCGAAAAGTGACTGTCGGACGTACGACGTAACGTGGTCCCATGCAGATCTTCGGCGTGGACATCGGTGGATCAGGGATCAAGGGCGCTCCCGTGGACCTGGACCGGGGCGACCTGGCGGAGGAGCGCTACAAAGTGCTCACCCCGCACCCCTCGACACCCGACGCGGTGGCCGACGGCGTGAAAGAGGTCGTCGGCCACTTCGGCTGGACGGGCCCGGTCGGGGTCACGTTCCCGGGTGTGGTCACCGGCGGCGCCACCATCCGTACGGCCGCCAATGTGGACAAGGCCTGGATAGACGTCGACGCGCGCGCCCTGCTCGGCGAGCGGCTCGGCGGGCTCCCGGTGACGATCCTGAACGACGCGGACGCGGCGGGCGTGGCCGAGATGCAGTTCGGCGCGGGGCGTGACCGCCGGGGCACGGTCATCGTCCTCACCTTCGGTACGGGCATCGGCAGCGCCCTCTTCACGGACGGCGTCCTCGTGTCGAACACGGAGCTGGGCCACCTCGAACTGCACGGCCACGACGCCGAGAAGCACGCCTCCACCAAGGCCAAGGACGACCACGAGCTGACCTGGGAGCACTGGGCCCGGCGGGTCCAGAAGTACCTCGCGCACGTGGAGATGCTCTTCTCGCCCGAGCTCTTCATCATCGGCGGCGGGGTCAGCCGCAAGTCCCACAAGTTCCTGCCGCTGATCGAGGGCATCAAGGCGGAGATCGTTCCGGCGCAGCTGCAGAACAACGCGGGGATCGTGGGGGCGGCGATGCGGGCGGCGAAGGCAGGGTAGCGGCGGCTGGGCCTCAGGCCGTGCGGCGTCTCGGCTGAGCCTGCGCCGGGGGCCGCTGCTGGGCGGGAGCCCTCGGGGTCTGGACCGCCGCCCGGCGCTGGGCCGCACGCCGGCTCATGAGGCGTACCTTGCGGAAGGTCACGATGAGGCCGGCGATGAGCGTGCCGCCGTACAGCCAGCCCGCGTGCATCGCGAGGGCGGTGACCAGACCCATCAGCCGGTCCAAGAAGCCTCCGTCGCTGTCGGCGACGGGCAGCAGACCGAAGGCGAACGCGATGGGCACGATGACGGGCGCGGTGACGAGGTCGGCCCGGCGCACCCAGACCGCGGTGAGCGCGCAGACCGGCAGGAACAGCACCCCGTAGACGACGAGGGACGCCCCGAACAGCAGCCGGTCGAGACAGGCGAGCGCGAACATCGACGCGGCGCAGAACAGGCCGCTGCCGAGCCCGGTGAGCCGCGGGTCGGGCATTCTGCGGACCGCCCGCACCAGCGGTGACACGGGCAGCGGGCTCCGGGGAACGCCGGGTCGGCCCAGCTGGGGTGTACGGGCTCCGCCGCGCGCGGCCTGCGGGGGAACGGGTGTGCCGCGTCGCGGCCGGGACTGGGGCTGAGGGGGACGCGTCCTGTATTGCTCCACCGGTCCAACTTAGGTCGGTTTATGTGTGGAATGGTCCCTGGGACACGCCCTTTGATCCACCTTGGCCAAGCGTTCGATACGTCGCCGGTCCGGGGGCCCGCACGCCGTAGACTGGTGGATCGGTCCGCGGACTGGTGGATCGGCCCGCGCATCGCACAGCAGAACCCGGGCCCCTCCGCACACTGAAGGACCCGGGTCCGCCTGCTCCAGTCCTCCAACCTCACGTACGGGAAGTCGCAACGTGTCGCTCACGATCGGAATCGTCGGTCTGCCGAATGTCGGCAAGTCGACCCTGTTCAACGCCCTGACCAAGAACGACGTGCTGGCGGCCAACTACCCGTTCGCCACGATCGAGCCGAACGTGGGCGTGGTCGGCGTCCCCGACACCCGGCTGACGAAGCTGGCCGAGATCTTCGGTTCGCAGAAGATCCTCCCCGCCACCGTCGACTTCGTGGACATCGCGGGCATCGTGCGCGGCGCGAGCGAGGGCGAGGGCCTGGGCAACAAGTTCCTGGCGAACATCCGTGAGTCCGACGCGATCTGCCAGGTCATCCGTGCCTTCAAGGACGAGAACGTCGTGCACGTCGACGGCAAGATCTCGCCGAAGGACGACATCGAGACGATCAACACCGAGCTGATCCTCGCGGACCTGCAGACCATCGAGAAGGTCCTGCCGCGCCTCCAGAAGGAGTCGCGGGTCAAGAAGGACGTCGGGCCGAAGGTGGCCGCGGTCGAGGCGGCGAAGGAGATCCTGGACGCGGGCCAGACCCTGTTCGCCGCGGGCATCAAGCAGGACTCGGACCGCGAGGCCCTTCTCCACGACCTGCACCTGCTCACCACCAAGCCGTTCCTGTACGTCTTCAACGTCGACGAGGACGAGCTGACCGACGAGGCCTTCAAGGCCGAGCAGCGTGCCCTCGTCGCCCCCGCCGAGGCGATCTTCCTCAACGCCAAGCTGGAGGCGGACCTCGCCGAGCTCGACGAGGAGGAGTCCCTTGAACTCCTCCAGTCCGTCGGCGTGGAAGAGCCCGGCCTCGCCACCCTCGCCCGCGTCGGCTTCGACACCCTGGGCCTCCAGACCTACCTCACGGCCGGCCCCAAGGAATCACGCGCCTGGACCATCAAGAAGGGCGCCACCGCCCCCGAGGCGGCCGGCGTCATCCACACCGACTTCCAAAAGGGCTTCATCAAGGCCGAGGTCATCTCCTTCACCGACCTCGTCGAAACGGGCTCGGTGGCCGAAGCCCGCGCCAAGGGCAAGGCCCGCATGGAGGGCAAGGACTATGTGATGCGGGACGGGGACGTGGTGGAGTTCCGCTTCAACGTTTAGGCGCATTTCCACCACGTCGGCTTTGATGATTACGCAGTTCAGGAGGGCTCGACTCTTCGGAGTTGAGCCCTTCGCTCGTTCCCGTGCTGGGATGGTGCTGAGAAATCTGACGCTCTGTCACCTTGTTTCGCGACCGTCCCGGGCGTGGCTCCCTTGGAGCGGACCGACTGCGCGTATGGGTTCACAGCTACTGCTGGCGCGCGCCGAACTCTGCCCCGTTTTCTGGGGCAAATGGCGAGGCTGCCGTTCACGACGGCTGGTGTCTGTGACCGCAGGCCCCTCAAACGACTCGGGTGGCTGACCGGTGAGAGGCGTTCGATCAAGACTGCTCTCGGATCGGAGAACGCCGCTGAACGCCGCCTCCCTCTTGTGGCGGGCACGGTAGGCTCGACCAGGCATGATGCGGCCCTGCTGGCGTGGGCGACGCGGGAGGACGGGGACAGTGACCGCAGTGGGAGGAACCCCGGCGTCCGGGGTGCCGAAGCCTGGCCCCGTGAGGCCGCCCCGGCAGTGGTCGCAGGAGAGGGTTTCCCCGTACCCGTGGGAGCAGGAGGCACTGGATCACGTACGGCAGCTCATGCCGCACGCCGAGCCTTATCGGGCCTGGGCTACCTTCTCCTTCACTGCGCAGTCCGGACGCGTCAACGAATGCGATCTGCTGATCGCGGTTCCGGCAGGGCTCTTTCTCGTCGAGATCAAGAGCCATCCTGGCGAACTCCGTAACACCGGTTCCACCTGGAACTTCCGTGGCCAGGACCGCACGCGGACCATCACCAACCCTCTGCACTTCAACGACTTGAAGTCCAAGGAGCTGAAGAGTCAGCTTCAGTGGGCAGCACGCAAGCTGGGTATCAGCGACCGCGTCGTGCCTCGTATCGAGCCTGCGGTGTTCCTCTCTGCCCCGGATCTGGAAAGCCACCTGGACGAGGTCCAGCAGATCAAGATCTACGGCCGTGACGACGGCGCGAGCGGTCTGAAGCGTATATGGCAGGATTTCCTGGGACTGCCACCGGACCGCCCCGAGCGGCGCATCACTCCGGAGTTCTCCCGCCATACCCTCCCGCAGTTGCTGAAGGCCATTGGCATTCGCCAGTCCGTCGCCCATCTGCGGTTCGGCGAGGCATGGAAGATGGAGCCCCATCCGCTGGACGCCGGCCCGTCCTGGGAGGACCGGCTCGCGTCTCGCGATGACGGGATGGTCCAAGAGGAGGGCCGGGTCCGTATCTATCTGGTCAGCCAGATGGCGACCGAAGCGGCCCGTAGGGCCACCGAACGTGCCGCGCGCCGTGAGTACCAAGTGCTCCAGGGCATCAACCATCGTGGGATCGTCGACGCAGTCGAATTCCGTGAGCATCAGGGCGGGCCGGCGATTCTCTTCCGCCATCGCCACACGGATCTGCGACTCGATCAGTACCTCGATGTCTACGGTGGGAAGCTGACTCCCGAGACGCGCCTCGACCTGGTCCGACAGCTCGCAGAGGCCGTCCGCTACGCACACAACCGTTCGCTGTACCACCGGGCTCTGGCGGCACGATCGGTGTACGTCTCCTTCAAAGAGGGCGGGTCCCATCCCGAACTGCGGATCACGGACTGGCAGACCGCGGCCCGGGATTTCGACTCCAACGCCACCTTCTTCCGCTCCATCGGTGGTTCCGCCCTCGACGCGGCACTCATTGAGGACGCGGCCCGCGTCTACCTCGCCCCGGAGACGGATCAGCCCTACGCCGACCCCGGCGACCTGGACGTCTTCGGTCTCGGAGCGGTGGCACATCTGATCCTGACCGGGTTGCCGCCGGCTGCGCAGCGCAGTGCGCTGAGTGACCGTCTGCGCACGGACTCGGGACTACGTCTCTTCGCGGTGGCGGATGGGCTGCCCGATGCCCTGGACGATCTGGTTTTTCAGGCGACCCGGACCGATGTCAATGATCGCCTCGGCTCGGTGGAGGAATTCCTCGATCTCCTCGACGAGGCCGAACGCGCCAGCGTGCTGCCGGATTCCCCGGCCTCGACAGGTGTCGACCCGTTGGAGGCGCTGCCCGGTCAGTCACTCGATGCCGAATGGTCGGTCCGGCGGGTTCTCGGCACCGGGGCCACTGCCCGTGCGCTGCTCGTGGAGCGCGCGACCGAGGACGAGGACGGGCACGTCCAGATCGACGAGCACGTCTTCAAGGTGGCGCTCGACGAGGAGCGGGCGGGCAGGCTGCGGGCCGAGGAGCGCGTGCTCGGCACGGTCGGTGGTGGAGCGATCGTCCAGCTACGGGGAGAGGGCCTGCGGGAGATCGGCGGGCGCACGGTTCTGGAGCTGGAGTACGCCGGCGAGCAGTCGCTCGGTGAGCGGCTCAGAGGCCAGGGCCGTCTCACGTACCACGAGCTGGAACGCTTTTCGGACGATCTGTTCCACGCCCTTGACCAGCTCGCCGGTCATGGGGTGCGCCACCGTGACATCAAGCCGGACAATTTCGGTGTCCAGCGCCGCAAGGACCGTACCTGGCAGCTGAAGCTCTTCGACTTCTCACTCACCGATGCCTCTGACCGGGACATCAAGGCCGGTACCCGTAACTATCTCGACCCGTTCCTCGGGTCGATGCGCCGCGCCCACTACGACGATCACGCTGAGCGGTACGCGGCGGCCGTCACCCTTCACGAGATGGCCAGTGGTGAGCGACCGGTGTGGGGCGACGGGCAGAACGACCCGCTCACCAACGAATCGGCAGCCCTCCGCATTGCGGTCGAACTCTTCGAACCGGCATTGAGTGAGGGGCTCGCACGCTTCTTCCGTAGAGCCCTGCACCGCGACACCGAGCACCGCTTCGAGACCCTCACGCAGATGCGGGACGAGTGGCGGCAGGTGTTCCGCACCGCGGACTCGACCGGCCCCACCACCACTCCGACCACGGTCGGCACCACTTCCGAGGACCCGGAGAGCGACCGGGACAGGGCAGCGGCAGCCGCCGACACCACGACACTCCTGGAGGCCGCCGGTCTGTCTCCCCGGGCGGTGTCTGTCGCGAACGACCTGCACGCCTACCGGGTCGGTGATCTGCTGAACCTTCAGCCGTACGTTATCTCCCGGGCGCGCGGCGCAGGTGCGCTAGTCCGCAAGGAACTGAACCGGCGGCGCAAGCAATGGGCGGCAGCGCTCGTTCCGGCCTCCGACGGAAGGTCTGCGCGGACCGCGTCCGTCGATCGCGCGGTGGCGGATGTCGTCACGGCGGACGGCTCGGCTCCGGAACGGATCCTGTCGATAGACGAGATGGCAGCCCTGCTCACCCCCGAGCCGGGACGCAAGGGTTCGCACCACGAGGGCGTGGTCCGGCTCACGCTCGGGCTTCCGCCCGAGGAGGGCGGGCTGTCTCCGCTGGGCGCCTGGCCGGTGCAGGCACGCATTGCCGAGCACCTGGGTATCAAGCAGCCGCCGGTCTCGCGGCACCATCGGATGGAGATCAAACAGTGGGCCGAGGCGGCCTGGCTCGCACCGGTACGGGCTGAGCTGGTCGACATCGTCACTGCCGCCGGGCGCGTCATGACCGCTGTGGAGGCTGCCGCCGAACTGCGTGCCCGCCACGGAGCGGACAGCGACACCGGTGAGCGGATCCTGGCCAGATCGCTCGCTGTGGTCCGGGCCGCAGTCGAGGCCGAGACCGCGGATGTGCTGGGAGGGGGAGACAGCGCGGGGACCGAGAACGCGGTACTGCATGAGCCCCGGCTCGCGGTGCACCGGCGTGGTGAAGCGATCCTCATCGCGGCCGAGTCGCTTCCCGGAACTGAGGATCCGAGCCCCCGTGAACTGGCCGACTACAGCGCTCTGTTGGGGGCCTGCGCCCATCAGCTGGCCAGGCGTGACCCATTGCCCAGCCGTACCGAGGTCCTGCGTGATCTGCGTGCGGTACCGGTTCCCGACGGCTTCGCCCCACTCGCGGATACCCGCCTCGTGGCACTGGCAGCCGCGGTCGCCACTCGGACCGCGGTCACCCCGCGCCTGGAGCTGTACCCACAGGATCTGAGTCTGGAGCGGGCACTTCGCATCTCCCAGGCGGGAGCCGGTGTCCGGCACGACCGGGGCATCATGGTCCCCGGTCTGGTCGCACGGTTGCGGGCACGGTTCCCCGACCTCGACCTCCTCGCGGGCGGCCGCGAACCAACCCATGTGGAGCTCGAGGACGCGCTCGAAGCGGCACGCTTCGATCTGCGGTACGACCACACGACCTTGACGTTTTTCCCGCGCAGAACCGCACCGCCCGCGGGCCGCACCTCAACCGGCTTCCACACCAGCTATCTTCCGCCCCGCCCGGTCTCGCGCTCGGACCGGGAAGACCCGCACGGTGCATTGCGTGCCAGCCTCACCGAGCGGGCCGCGCGCGGCGGCTTCCTCGCCTTGACGGTGAAGCGCGACGTGCTCGTCGGGACGGCGGAGCGGGTGGCGGCGACCTTCGAACCCGAGGGTGTCGTCGCGGTTGATGTCGCGGGCATGTTCCTGCGTATGCTGCGGGAGCTGGCGGACGAGAAGGGCCAGGACTGGCAGAAGTTCCTGCGTGCCGACAGCAGTTCGGCCCCCGGCCGCATCAAGCCCGGCCTTGCCTCTTTCGCCCGCGTCGTCTGGCAGCGGATGGAGGACGCCCTCCTGGAGCGGGCCGCCGAGCCCCGGACGATTCTCTTCCTTTACGACGCCGGCCTCGTCGCCCGCTACTGGGACGAGGGCGGCCATGGCTTCCTGACCCGTCTTCAGAGTGCGGCACGCCGACCGGCGACCGTCCCGTACGGCCTGTGGCTGCTGTGTCCGGTCGAGACACGGTCGCAGCAGCCGCGCCTGGATGGGCGGACGGTTGAGGTGATTGCGGGCGATGGGGAGAAAGAGCACCTGGATGCGGAGTTCGTGAAGGCGCTCGGGGACTGAGCGCCTTCACGAAGTGAACGGACGGCCGGGGTCAGGACTTCTTGCGGGAAACTCCGCCCCTGCGCCCGATGTTGAAGTACAGCCGGTACACATCGGGCAGGTCGATGGCCCCGGTGGTGAGTCGCCGGGTCAGGACGCCGATGTCGATGAGTTCCTCGAGGACGGCGAAGAGGTCAGCTGGTTTGCGTGGACCGCTGCCGCCGTCGTCTTCCTGGCCGTCCTGAGCGTTGTCCTTGGCCAGATCCTGCAGCGCTGCGCTGAGCCCGCCCTGATCCCAGTAGGCGATGACGAGGGAAGGCTCCATCGGTACCTCGCCCCCCTCGAGTTTTTCGACCGCAGCAACCGCCCAGGCAATGTCCTCCGTAAGTTCCTCCACACGGATACGGGCCGCCCCGTGCAGGCTCGCTCTGATGGCGTCGTAGTGCAGTGCGTACTCGTGCCCGGCGTAGCGCTCCGCGGAGACGACGGCAGCCTCCCGGAGGCTGTACAGCCAGGTACGGGGGCTGACCTGCTCTTGGCCGTCCTGGAGGTGGTTGGGTACCCAGGTGTAGGTGAGGCCCTTGCGCCGGTCTGTACCCATGTATGGCCCGGCGATGTCAACGAATACGGCTTCTTGTCGTGTCTGGTCAGCGATGACGTCCGTCGGCGCGATGAACCGGCCTTCGCCTTCGTCGCGCCAGCTGCCAGTCGCGGCCCGGAACTCCGCTGCTCCGGGGCCGTCGTAGTTGCCCAGTTGGTGGAAGAAGAGTCCGTAGAGGTTCTCCCTGAGCCAGGTGAGCTCGGCGGTGTTCGCGGTGAGTTTCGAGGCGTCTGCGAACTTTTTGGGCGCACTGTCGTACATGTCCGGGCGAATGAAGATCTTCGCGCGCAGAGCGGTGGTGGTGAGCCGCAGTTCAAGTGCCACCTCGAGCAGACCCGACACAAGCTTGTCCGCCTGGGTCCTGTCCTTGTGCAGGTGGTCCAGGGCGTCGAAGAGCAGGACCCGCGTCATGCCGTCGTCGTGGGCTGCGCTGTCCGCTTCCTGCAGAGCGTCGTCGAGTGCTTCGGGATTGTCCCGTACCCAGCTCATCCTGCCGGACCAGTCACCGATGGCTGCGATCTCGGGCACTTGGAGCGCCATCAGAACGACCGTGAACCAGAAGTCGACCGCATCGAACTCGTCATCACGCATCAGCCGGGCGATGACTCGCTTGGTCGGGTACGCGGCGTCGGCCTTACGGTCCGCGGCGAAGCCGGTGGCGATCTCGACCCGGCGCAATCTGGGCATCAGGTACGAGGCCGCGGCGATCTCCCGCAGCCGGGGATCGGTCAGTGCCTTGGCCCAGTACGTCTTGCCTGTGCCGCGAGCACCCTTCACCACTGTGACATCGGGAGCGAGAGCGAGCCGGTGGCTCGACGGGGTGAACAGCCGCCGCATGTCCGGTTCGGTGGTGTTCGCGTCGACCGCGCCTTCCAGAGCCCTGTCGATCAGGGTGCGGTACTCGTCGGCGGTCAGGGGGGTCATGAGGGCTCCGGGTGCGGTGACGGCAGCAGTCGCTCCACCGTAGTCGTGAAGGTCTGGTAGACGGCCTCGACCATCGGCAGCTCCGGCCAGGCGCTGCTGCGCAGCGGGTCGAGTCCGATCAGGTCGTTGCCGAACAGGATCGGGATGGGGGAGTGCGGTGCGTCTTCCGCGTCCGGTGCCGAGATGTACGTGCTGTCCGGCTCGTAGAGGGTGTCCGCGAAGAGGTTGTAGGCACGCTCCTGCAGGGCGAGGAGTCGGTTGATGTCTCCGGCGGAGTTGAACATGGCAGCGACGACTCTGAGGCGTTCCACCAGGTCGCTGACGTGGTTCTGCCGTTGCCTCCACTGTTCGAACAGCATGCGGTACCCCTCCCAGGTGGAGGGGTTGTCCACGGTGAACAGCAGCGCCAGGCCGCTCAGGTGGGTCAGGGTGACAGCGGCGATGTCGTGCATGCCGGCCCGACAGTCGAGCAGGACGACATCCGGGCGCCGGGAGAGCTCCGCCACCTGGTTCTCACAGGCGCTGATGGCTTGCTCAAGCCGGGTGGCGAAGGGGCGCGGGGAATCGCCGGGAGTGAGTGGGGCAAGGTCGCTGTAGATGCGGTTCAGTTTGGCGAGGTAGTCGCTGCGTTCACCTGCGCGGGGTGTGCCTCCGGCAGGGGCGAACCACACCTCGCCATTGCTTTCGCCACGAACCGGTAGGGCGGTGCCGCGGGCGACCAGTTCCAGCCCGTCGCCGTGCCCGACTGCTGCTTCGACCAGATGGTCCACGATGCCGTGACGAGGGATGCCGCTCGGGCTCTCCAGGAGGTTCGACACCCCGGGGGACTCCAGGTCGAGGTCCACCACGAGGACACAACGTCCGCGGTCGGCCAGATACCGGGCAAGCATCGCGGTGGCCGTAGAGCGGCCCACACCGCCCTTGAATCCGTACATGGCGACGCGTCGGTCCCGGCGGTCCCAGTCTTCGTCGGCCGGCGCCTCGGCAGGGACGGGTTCACTGGTCCAGTCGGCCCCTATCACTGTGCGTTCTAGGGCGTGCACGCTGCCGACGCTCCCGTGGGAAGCGCTGATCTCCGTACGGTCGCCGCTGGCGAAGAAGAGGTCGGGGGCGAACAGCAGACTGCCGAGGACGAGGGGCTCAAGGCCGGTGAAAGGGTGCGTCGCGGCCGCGAACGCCGCTGACACCGAGAGCACATCGGGGGCGTCCGCAGCCAGCGGAGCGGCACGGTCGTCGACAAGGAGTGACGCGCGACCCAGAAGGTCACGGGTGACGACGACGTCCGTGCCGAACTGCTGGGCGGCCTGTCCGGCGTGGGCGAGCGCTTGCTTCCAGGCCGCGTCGAACCGTGCGGAGGGTGGGGGAGGAGTGGTCATACGAGGGTGCCGGTTCCTAGGATGCGGGCCTGCTCGTGGGCGGCGATGAGGTCGTGGGCCGCCTTGAGGTGCCGGTCGACGTGCTCCTTGGTGAGCGTGGTGCCGTCGCAGTACCGGTCGCCCACGTCCCAGTCCGCGAACGGGTTCTCCCAGAGGAGCTGGGAGAACAGGAGACCTGCGGCGGTGTCGTTGCGGCGGTGGGCCACGGCGGTGAGCTGTTCCCAGAGGGCGGGAAGATGGCCGTGCTGGCCGTCCCAGTTCCGCTGCCTCCGCTGAGGATTCGCGAACTTCATCTCGGGGTGGTGCGGCATGCCGTTCGGCTTGAGCTCGGAGCCGAGGAAACTGATCAGGATGGCCTTGATGGCGCATTCCGCGGCCAGACCGGCCAGGTGGTCCGCCGATATCTGCCACCGCGCGCCCGTCGCGAGGACGGCCGACCGGTAGTGGTGCACGCTCGCTCGGGCGAAGTCGGGCGGGGGCGAGGTACTGGGCGCTGCCGTCACGACGATCACTTTAGTGGCGGGAGCGGAGGGCGCGGGAGGCCTTTCCGCACACGGGAACCCCAGCCTCGTTAACGAGGCTGGCAGGATTGAAGGGCCTGGCCGCGGGATGCGCGGCGGGAGAGGACGCGGTGCGGTGAGTAGGAACAAGAAGGAAGCGGACGTGACGGTGGAGACGGCGGGTACGGCGGCGGGGCTGGACAAGGAGGCCCTGGTCAAGGATCTCAAGCGGCAGGTCCTCGACCTGGAGGACGACCTGCGTGCCCGCAGCGAGACGGTCGACGAGTTCCGCGAACGCCTGGAAGAGGAGTACCGGCAGGCCAAGGAGGCCAAGCGGATCGCGGCCCCCTACGCCGCCTGGCGCGACGAGCGGGTCACGCAGGCCGCGGCGGCCTGGGTCCTCGCCTGTGTCTTCGTCCGCTTCTGCGAGGACAACCGGCTCATCGAGGAGCCCTTCCTCGCCGGCCCCGGCGAACGTCTCGCCGAGGCGGAGGCCCGCCACGACCACTTCTTCCGCGAGAATCCCCAACTCAACGACCGCGACTGGCTGATCGCCTCTTTCCGTCACCTTGCCGGAACGAACGCCGCCGCTGCGGGCCTCTTCGACGAGAACCACAACCCGCTGTGGAGCATCACCCCCAGCTACGACGCGGCGACGAAACTGCTTGCGTTCTGGCGCAGGTGGGGGGCGGCTGGCGAGATCCGTTACGATTTCTGGGACCCGGAGTGGAACACCCGGTTCCTCGGCGACCTGTACCAAGACCTGAGCGAGCACGCCCGCAAGACGTATGCGCTGCTCCAAACCCCGGAATTCGTCGAGGAGTTCATCCTCGACCTGACCCTGGAACCGGCGATCGAGGAGTTCGGCCTCAACGCGGTACGGGAAGACCCACTGGACCCGAAGGGTGAGCCGCTGCGCGGGCTGCGGACCATCGACCC
>NZ_JAAKZY010000172.1 GCF_011045015.1 Streptomyces scabichelini
GCGGGTACCACATCGCTGCGCGATGTGCAAGCGAACAACCGTGCTGCGCACGGTTGTTGCGCACCCGCTCCGCGGGTGCGAACCCCGTTGCTGCGCAACGGGGTTGACGGCGGTCGCTGCGCTCCCGCCGCCCACGCGATGCGTGGGCGGATGCCTCCGCTGCGCTTCGGGATCGGGTGGGGCCGGCCGCTGCGCGACCGGCGCAGCGCGCGGTGCGCGCTCGCTCACCTGAGAAGCTGTCAGCTGCGGCTAGCGGGGCCTGTAGTACGGGAGTTGGGGAGTGCTTCGCACTCCTGGGCGGGTCCGCTGCGCTCCCCCGCCTGACGGTCCTTCCGGCTGCGCCTCCAGGACCTTGGGGCCCGCTGGCGCGGGCCGGGCTGGCTGCAAAGGGGTGGGGGTCGCTCGTTCGTGTGGGTTCCAGTGTAGCGCGTGCATCAAGCTGATGCGCTATGTAGCATTGGCGGAAACATGGAACATCCCCCAACCGCCGTACAGGGCGCGGGAAGTGAGGATGCTTTGAATTCGTTGGGATTCGAAAGGCGCTTCGAAGCGCGGAAGGAAATCCATCGTGAGGTTACCGGATTGACGGTGGAACAGATTCACGAGCGCTGGGTGGCCGCTGGCGGCCTGGAGAACCGGGAGGACCAATCGGGACTGTTCAGCACGGATGACCGGCTGGCAGCGGTCCGGCGGAACGAGCTGAAGCGCATCTGGACCCTGATGACCGACGAGGGCTGGGAGACCTACTCTCCTGGGAGCGACCCGGAGGTGGACCGCTGGCACCAGGCGCGGCGGGAGCGTCAGGAGCACGCGAGCGGTGCGGTTTCGGGGTCGGACCCGGAGCTGATCCGCTATCGGATCGTGGCGCAGCGGACCGATCCGGAGCACCCGGGCGCGTCGGTGGTGACGAACTACGCCTATGGGCGGTCAGTTGAGGAGGCGGTCACCAAGGTTCACAAGGCGCTGGAGAAGCCGGACGGTTTGTACGGGGACCAGGGCATGTACCGCGTGGTGGAGGTGGTGGAGGAGAGCCCGTCCAGCGAACTCCGGCAGCAGGAGGACGCCCGCCGACGGTACCTCACCACCATCCTGGAGAACGCCACCACCACCGTGCGCGGCCGTGAGCCGGACAGCCCTGATGCGGACCTGCTCAGCCGCCTGGACGACTTCTTTACCCGCGCTGTCGTCTTCCCCGACCCGCACACCAGCGGCGTACATCCCCGGCCCCACCAGGCCACGTTCGGCTGGACCAGCGAAAAGCCCTACATCGAGCACGCCAGCGACCCCGGCCGTGCCCTGGCCCTGTTCCTCCTGGCCTACCTGGACCACCACGGTCTGGACCTGGAGGCGGCCGTCCGCACCGGTGATCGTCCTGTTCTGCTGCCGGTGGGCAGGGGCCGGCCTTCGGCCCGTGACGCGGAAGGGGGCGAGGCGTCGGCGGAACTTGTCGAGCGTGTTCTGGACATCTGCGGACAGCACTACGCGGCCGTGACCGGCACCAGCTCCGAGCAGTGGGACCAGGAGTCGGCCCGGGAGGTCGGTGGGCGTCGCCCTGCGGACCGTGCGTATGGCGGAGCGGGAGACATACCCCCAGGCGCTGGAGACGTACCTGCACGAGCGCCGGGCGCGGCTGGAGCGGCTGTGGCAGCGCTACGGGCCCGACGGCATGTTCGCGGGCGAGGTCGTGCTGATCGACCTGCCCGGCTGCTTCGTCCTTTGCGAGAGGATCGATAACAGCCCGCTCTGGCTCGAAGGGGTCTGGACGCAGGAAGGCCAAGAGAAAACCGCGCTGGAAAGGCTTCACGACAGCTGGCTGTACGACACGAGTGAAAAGGACGGGCGATGAGCAGGATTCCGCTCAAGAAACACCAAGCCGACCAGAAGTCGGCCTTTCGTAGGTGGGTCGGATTCCCTGCAAGGTCATCTGTGCCCCCTCAGGGTGCCCGTGGCACGATCGTGTCAGCGACCGGCTCCGGCAAAACGATCATGGCTGCTGCGTGCGCGCTGGAGTGCTTCCCCAACGGCCGGATCCTCGTAACCGTGCCGACCCTGGACCTGCTCGTGCAGACCGCCCAGGCGTGGCGGGCAGTGGGACACCGCTCCCCCATGGTCGCGGTCTGCTCGCTGGAGAACGACCCGGTACTGACCGAGCTCGAGGTGCGCACCACCACCAACCCGATCCAGCTCGCCCTGTGGGCCGGGCACGGGCCCGTCATCGTGTTCGCCACGTACGCCTCCCTCGTGGACCGCGATGACTACGAGGCCCTCCAGGAGCAAGAGCGCCCCTACGGGCCCTGGCAGGGCAGCACGGACGGCAGGCCACGCAAGAAGACACGCGGACCGCTGGAGGCCGCTCTGGCGGGCGGAGAGCGCCTGTACGGACAACGGATGGACGGTTTTTCGCTCGCCATCGTGGACGAAGCCCACGGTACGGCGGGGGATCTTGGCAGGCCCTGGGCGGCGATCCACGACAACGCCCGGATCCCCGCTGACTTCCGGCTGTACCTGACCGCGACCCCGCGCATCCTCGCCGCGCCCCGGCCGCAGAAGGGCGCGGACGGCCAGGAGCTGGAGATCGCGAGCATGGCCGACGACCCGGACGGGACGTACGGCGCCTGGCTACCTGGGGCTGAACTCGGGCTGTCGGAGGCGATCGAGCGAGAAATCCTCGCCCCGTTCGAGATCGACGTGCTGGAGATCCGCGACCCCTCCCCCGTGCTCGGGCTGTCGGAGGAGGCGCTGCGGGGCCGGCGCCTGGCCATGCTGCAGACCGCCCTCCTGGAGCACGCCGCGGCGTACAACCTGCGTACGGTCATGACCTTCCACCAGAAGGTGGAGGAAGCCGCCGCGTTCGCGGAGGCGCTGCCGAAGACCGCAGCCGAGCTGTACGTCACCGGGACTGATGACGAGACCATGGTCAAGGCGGAGAAGGAACTCCCCGCGTCGTCGATCGACGCGGAGTTCTATGGGCTGGAGGCCGGCCGCCACGTGCCGCCGGACCGGGTGTGGTCGGCGTGGCTGTGCGGCGACCACCTGGTGGCCGAACGCCGGGAGGTCCTGCGGCAGTTCGCCAACGGCATCGACGCGAACAACCGGCGCGTACACAGGGCGTTCCTCGCCTCCGTGCGGGTCCTCGGGGAAGGCGTCGACATCACGGGCGAGCGCGGGGTGGAGGCGATCTGCTTCGCCGACACCCGCGGCTCGCAGGTGGAGATCGTGCAGAACATCGGCCGGGCACTCAGGTTGAACCGCGACGGGTCCACCAAGGTCGCCAGGATCATCGTGCCGGTCTTCCTGGAGCCCGGCGAGGACCCCACCGACATGGTCGCCAGCGCCAGCTTCCGCCCCCTTGTAGCGGTCCTCCAGGGCCTGCGCAGTCATGATGAACGACTCGTGGAGCAGCTCGCCTCCCGCGCCCTCAGCCGGGGCAAGCACGCGCGCAAGGTCCACGTGCAGCGGGATGAGGAGGGCCGGATCATCGGCGCGGACGGCAAGGGCGACGGCGAGGACCAGGAGCACGACGACACCCAGGCCGCCGCCGAATCGGCCCTGCTGCACTTCTCCTCTCCGAGGGACGCGGCGACGATCGCGGCGTTCCTGCGCACCCGGGTCTACCGGCCGGAGTCCCTCGTGTGGCTGGAGGGCTACCAGGCCCTGCTCCGCTGGCGGAAGCAGAACAAGATCACCGGCCTGTACGCCGTCCCCTACGACACCGAGACGACGGTGGGCGTCACAAAGGACTTCCCGCTGGGCAGGTGGGTGCACCACCAGCGAAAGGCACTGCGGGCCGGGGAACTGGAGCCGCGGCGCAAAGAGCTGCTGGACGCCCCCGAGGCCGGGATGGTGTGGGAGCCCGGCGAAGAAGCCTGGGAGAGTAAGCTCGCCGCGCTGCGGTCGTACCGGCGGGCCACCGGGCACCTCGCCCCGAGGCAGGACGCCGTGTGGGGCGAGGGCGAGGCGATGGTGCCGGTCGGCCAGCACATGGCCAACCTCCGCCGGAAAGGCGGCCTCGGGAAAGACGCGGAACGGGCGACGGAACGCGCCAAGCAGCTAGCCGCGATTGACCCAGACTGGAACTGCCCCTGGCCACTGGACTGGCAACGCCACTACCGCATCCTCGCCGACCTCGTCGACGCCGACGGCCACCTGCCCGACATCGCACCCGGCGTACTGATGGACGGCGACGACATCGGACGATGGCTCGCACGGCAACGCGAGGCGAGCACCTGGGCGCAGCTGTCCACCGAGCAGCAGGAACGGCTGACCCAGCTGGGCGTGAAGCCCGTCCAGCCGCCATCTCCGGCCCCGGCGGCCACCCGCGCGACGAAGCTGGGCAAGGCGCAGCAGGCGTTCCAGCGCGGACTTACGGCCCTCGCGCAGTGGGTGGAACGGGAAGGTCATCGGCCTGTGCCAAGGGGCCACAGCGAGGAGATCGCCGTCCACGGCGAGGCAGAGCCGGTGGCCGTGAAGCTGGGCGTATGGATCTCCAACACCAAATCGAGGCGCGACAAGCTCACCCAGGAACAGCTGAATGCGCTGCGGGAGCTGGGCGTCACATGGGCGTGACGGAGTAGGTCGCCATGTGCCCATTACCTGATGGGATGCTCGTCGGTTGATGGTGCGTGCTGAGCCCAACCCTGCAGCGAGAAAGCGCGAAGGTGGGTCACGAGCAAACAGCTCTTCCGTTCGGGCAAGATCGTCCGCTCGTCGGAAATCAGCGGCACCAGGTCCGTTCGGTGGAGGCGTTATCCACGGCGGCGAACTCCCACGATCACGAGCGTAACGATGAACGCCACGACGGGCATCAAGGCAACGGGGTGGAAAAGCACCTTGGCACTGCCGTAATCGTCATCGTCGATGTCAAAAACGCCCATCTCCACCAGGATCAAGTCGATCAACCACCCCACCCAGAAGGCCATGAAGGCCACCCACACCGCGATGGCCACAGGGTGATGGCGTTTGACCTCCGTCATCCTGGCCAAAGCTGCGGGTACGGGCACCCAGTCCCCACCGCGCCGGAGCATCCACACCTCGCGCAACTCCTCGACATCGCGCGCGAAGTCCTGTCGGCTGCGCTCGTTGAGGTGAGGCAGGCGGTACCGGCCGCCCGCCGCGTCGTAGAGGACAGCGATCCACCGTGGCGCCTCCTCCGAGCCCCCGTTCGCCTCAATTTCGATCGCTTGCACCTCCGGCCATGGCGTCCGGCGCCTCCGGAACATTCCCCGGATCGTCAGGTGACGCTCGTCGCTGATCGTCGCCGTCGCATGGATCAGGAGAACCAGGAGAACGAACCCGACGGCGAACGCCGCACCCACGGCTATGGTCACGGCGGCCGGTATCCCGTCCGCGGCCATGCCATAAACAATGAGCGCGGCGGTACCGCCGAAGGAGACAACCAGAGTGAACCAGGCCCCGACCCAGTCCCCTGAAAAGCGGTACACGCGACGGCAGGGCTCAGCGGTCATACCCCCTGACGATAAAGGGCAGTTCAGGGACCCGTCCCCAGTCGGGATCAAGGCAGCCGGCGGCCAAGCAGATCGCAAACAGGCACCGAGAAGCCGTTGTGCGTCTACCGTGAGTGACGGCGAGCCGCAAATCGCTTGATGACCAGCATGTTTATCAATGTGCGAGGTTTCATCAAATCCTGCACTGCATCGTGGCGTCAGCACGCCCGGTGCACCTGTTTGCGGTGCTCGTCCGGGCGGCGGACCGTCCAGCGACAGAGGGGTACGCAGATGGGCCTTCGTATGACAGCTCGTGGCACCACAGCAGTGATCAGCACCCTGGCAGCAGCCGCGCTCGCGCTGAGCGCGTCGCCGGCGTCCGCAAAGATCTCGGATGGCTACGTACGCGGGTACGACACCTACGTTGGCGACTGGAGTGACGAAGGAGTCATCTCCGGCGCCGAGTTGCCCGTCTCCAACGCTGTCTGCCTGTGGCAGATGGTGCTGTTGGCGGAAGGTATCGGCGAGCCTGACGGCAGCAAGTTCGACATTCATGATGTCGATGGGCACTTCGGCACCACGACGCAATACGCCACCAAACGACTGCAGGTCCACTGGGGCCTGGCCGACGACTTCGATGATGCAGACGGCCGTGTCGGTCCGAACACGTTCGGCAAGGCGGACAACCAGTTGCTGAAGACGGGCGGCTCCACCGCCCGCGGCCAGGAACTTCAGCTCGGCTACTACAGCGGCGGTCAGCACAAATTTGCCATGAAGCGCAATGCCTCCGGCATCTATACCTTCCAGAAGGGGACAACCTGGCATACCGCCTATTACGGCTCCGGCCAAGGCACCACGAGCTGCGACTGAGATAGCGCCTTTTTATAGAGGAGCGGGAACTCGGGGTCGACCATGAGTCCGTCGTGGTGCCAGCCGTTGCCGTCGTCGAAGCCGCTGTACGGCTGGCAGCGGTGGCCTCGTTCAGGGGCGCCGCCCGGTCCGGGGCTGGCCAGCCTCCCGCCCCCGCCTCGCCGATCTCCCCGCCGAAGCGGCCGCAGGTACGGCACCACCATGACGAGTGCGACAAGATGCTGTACGAGGGCGGCGCCTGTACCTGCGACCTCATCGAGCATCTGGGGCCGCCCTCCGAGCGGGAAGACTCCTACTGAGACGGCCTCTGGCACGAGACCCCCGGGCCGTCGCGGTCCGGGGTCTCGTGCCTTCAGGGTGAGGGCGTGAGCCGGTGCCAGATGAAGATGCAGCTCTCCAGGCTGGCGAGTGATGGCCTGCGCAGCACGGACCGGATCCGCTCGGGTCCCACCAGGACGACGGGCATCCGGCGTTCACGGTCCTGGAACAGGCTCCACAGCGCATAGACGCACTGCAGGGCCTCGGTCCGCAGCAGATGGGCATCGCGGACGACCACAACCGGCCAGGAGCGCCGCGCGAGTTCGTTCTCGACAGCCTTCTGCGCGTCGGCCAGCCGTCGCGGCCGGACACCGAGGTGCAGGGCGGCGTGGAACGCGTCCAGGAGCGCCGCGAGGCTGCCCGGCGCGGCGGTCGTGACCACGACGGAGTCGGCTCCGTCGAGGCGGCTGAGAGCGGCCTCCACCACGGCTTCACCCCGGACATCCTCCGGCGCGATGACACACAGCAGTGCGCGGGTCTCAAGGATGTGGCCCAGGTTCTCGGCAAGTGCGGAGAACGCTTCGTCGGACACGGCCGTGGCGACCTCGCCCATGGTCCCTCCCCCTGGGAGCTACGTATGGGACGCCCCCAGTCCAGCACGTCGCGGACGGCGGCGGAGGTACGGACGTCATCACGGCGCAGATTGACCGGGTCCGTTCGGGACGTGAGCAGCTGTGCCGGATCAGCGAACAGCGGTGGACTCGCCTGCCACGCCGAACTGTATGGGGAGGTCAGTGTCTCCTGGCCCCTCAGTTGCGTGTCACACGAGAAGAACTTAAAGCCGCTCTGGCCTCCAACAAGCCGAAGTTCAGGGGCTATTCGAAGCGCTGGCGAAATCCGAGGAGCGGACGCCCTCCGACGCACTCATCGAGGCCATGCACGACTGGATCGAGAAGAAGCGGCAGCAGCAGGACCACTGGACGACGACCAGGCCTGTGGCTGAGCGCTTCACTTGGCCAGTTGAGCGATACGGCTGTGAGCCTGGTGACCATGCTGGAGACTGCGACCATGACTGAGGTGCCCCGTGAGGAACGCTGCCCGTACTTCAAGTGCACCGCTTGCGGACTGATCGGTGAACCGGACTCCGCCGACTACCGCCTCACCCTTGATCGTCAAAACGTCGACTGGACTGTGCCCATGACCGTGAGGTGCGGCTCCTGCCGCGCCACCTCCCGGATCGGCCTCGCTGACGTTCTCAAGCGCGAGGCCGAACACACCTGCTCCCGCTGCGACCACCGCACCGCGTGTCCTGCCCATGCCGACCGGGTCATCTGCTGGGGGTGTGGCCTCAACTCGCCCGACCCCGCGTCGCTGGGTGCCCGAGCGGCCTATCTGCGCGACGTCGAGCACGGGGACAACCAGTGGGCCGCCGCCCAGGTCCGCATCGCCAAGGACGACGCTCGCGAGCGCGGCGAACTGCCCGGTTGGGCATCGTGACCATCCTCGGACGTTCAACCGGCTGAGCCGTGACACGGTGGTTGGAACCGGAAGGCCGTGGCACCAACCTCCTGATACACCACAGCTAGGAGAAGGAGCACGGGCAGCGGCCGACGTAGGCATCCGGGGCCGGCAACACACAGGTGGGCAGGTCGGTGTCAGCCCACGTATTCGAAGCCCAAAGCCCCGCCAGCTCCGATAACTTGACGGCATGTCGACGCCGCCGGACCCGCCCACCCCGTCGGGCGTCAGCCGCCGACAGCGGCTGCGGAACCGGATGGGCGCGCGATCCTTCCTTGACCGGGCAGCGCATTGGCTCCTCATCGGAGCCTCCTTGTGGCTGCTGGCCTTCGGGCTGCTGTATGTGGCAGGGGGTGTGTTCCTCGGGTGGCGGGCAGCGTACGAGGTTCTCGTCGGTCTGACGGCTCCGGGCCAGACCCGGCATTCGGCTTTCGCCTATGTGTTGAGCCTGTCCGGCTGGTTGCTTGTGCCCGCGATCATCGGTGGCGCCGCGGGCTACTTTCTGGGTCGCCAGATTGATGCCCGTCGGTCGCTGTCAAAAGAGGAGGTCCGCGAGCGGGTAGCAAACCCGGAGCCGCCAGCGACGCCGGAACCCGACCGCGACCAGGGACTCCGCATTCGCTCGCTCGCCGAGCTGGAGGCTGAGGGCGGGGAAGGGCGCCGTTTTGTCGAGAAGTACGTCGCCGGCCCGCACGCCAGGAACCGCGAGGTGGCTGAGGAGCACTGGAGCACCACCGTTTCAGTTCGTTGCGGACAACTGGGCGCGGCTTGAAGAACTCACGCCCGCGGTAGCCGCGGCTGAGGCGGAACGGCTCGCGCGTGCAGCCGCGTTCAACGCAGCCCAGATGGACCGGTGCTTCGTGTGCGATCAGAACCGCCGGGTGTAGTGCTGACCGCTACGGTGGTCTTATGGCGCCCAAGGAGTCGGCCGACCGGGTCGTCGAGCGGATGCTCGGCACCTCATTCCCGGAGGCCTCCTACAGCGTGATCCAGGACGCCGCTCGTGCCACAGGTGATGTCGCACTGCGCCGTGAGCCAACGGAAGCCGATGCGCGGGCCTTTGCGGCCCGCTTCCGGGACCGGCTCCTGCCCGTCGAGCAGCCGCCTACCGCCACGCCCCGCTCCGGGAGCACCCGTGAGCGCCGCCCCGACTCCGGGCGGCGCCCATGGTCGCCGCTCCGGCGGCGCATGGAGCGGGATGAGCGGCAGCTTGAGCTGCGCATGGAGGAGCGCGAACGGCGGGAGGCCCGCCGGCAGGAGGCCTTGATCGCGGCTGGTCAGCGCAGCATGGAGCTGCTGTCCAGGGCTATGGACGACCCTGACTTCGCAGAGACCGTGTTCATTGGCGATGCTGACGCCATGATGACAACCGCCCTGCCACCAAAGAAACGGCGCCAGTTCCTCTACGTGCGGGCGATGTACGAAAACATGGTCCTCGCGTGGGCCACCGGCACAGTGCTGTGGGAGGACCTGTTCGTGCACGTGCGGGCCTTCCTACAAAACCCCGTCGTCCGGGAGTACTGGCATGCCACCCGCGGTGAGCGGGTCGGCCTGACGGCCGACAGTCCGGAGGCAAAAGTAGCCAGCATGATCGACAGCCTGGTCCGAGATCTCGATGAAGCCGATACCGAGGAGTGGTGGGTCGTGGGGCAGCCCCCCGGCGAGCAGGACCTCTGACCGCGGGATGGTCGCCGTCTCGAGCAGCTGTTCGGTCGGCCAGGACTCCAGAACGGCTCTGCACGGCATCGAGCCCTCCTTGGCATGGGGCTCAGTACCGAGCCACTCGGGCAGGCCCTCGGAGTGCTGACGGTTGGTGGACAGCTGTTGGCCGAAGGACCGCACGCGGGCTCCTTTGGCGGCTAGACCTCGATGTACGCGACGACCACGACGGTGCGCAGCGCGGTGACGAAGTACAGGACCCGGACGGCTTCGACTTCGTCGGCGTACTGGCGCAGCTGGGGGCCGGCGGTGTCGCCGGGGATCGGCTCACCGACGTCCGGGTCGACGGAGATGACGACCAGGGCGCGGTCCAGGGCGTGGACCTCCGCCTCGCTGGTGATGTTCTCCAGCTGCTTGGCGGCGGAGTCGGAGAAGGCGATACGGGCGCGGCGGGGGGGCCGTGCACCGACGGCATCAGGCGACGGCGGGGCGCTGCCCGGCGAGCCGGGCGAGGTGGGCCTCGCGCAGTTCCTCCCACGGGGTGCAGTCCTCCACCGAGGGCAGCCCGTTTTCCGCGATGTCCTCCAGGACGGTGGCGAACCGGTCGGCGTTCTCGCGGGTCTTGGCCGCGTACGCGCGCACCGCGTCGGCGGCCGCGGGCTCCAGCTGCTGCCGGGCGGTGTCGGCGGGGGCCGGCTGTTCGCTCATCGAGGGCTCCAGGGCCAGAACTGGTGTGTCCCCTCACGGTATCGCCGCCGCCGGGAGCCGGGGACCACTCTGGTCGAAAGGCCATCCGAGCGAGCACGAGCTCGGCGCTCTGGCGGTGACACAAGTCCGGCCGATCAGTGACACAGCAGGCGAGGCTGACAGGAGAAGCTGGGGACTGATGACGCTGGTCACCGGACTGTTTCAGCCCGGATCAGCCCTTACGCGTCGGGCGGCGTGAATGTGTTCCTGCTGGCCTCTTCCTCGCCTTCGCGGCGCAGCTCGTCGATCCATCTTTGGTTCTCGGTACGGATCGCCTCGCTGTTCGCTTGCTTGTAGGTCTTGTTCAGCACACCGAGATGGGTCTCGATCTTCTTCAGGTGGTCCTCTATGCCCTTTCCGGGCCGCTCTCCTGGGAGGTATCCGGCCAGCACATCGAGGTCGATCCGGTAGGTCAATGCCTCTACCTCGCCTTCCGGGCCGCGGGCGTTGACGGTGACGTCGAACTGCATGGGCAGGTCGCTCTGCCAGCGCTGGCTCGTGTCGAACGGGTAGACGAGCTTCCGGCCCGGGGGCAGGAAGGGGATGGTGCGAGACACGGCCCGCTGAACGCGGTCAGTCAGGTTGGCGTGCGTGGACACAAGCTCCGGCGTCACCTGGACGCGCACGTCTCGGGCCATGGTGGGACCGCTGTTGTGGATGCTGAGCACAATGAGTCTGGACCCCGTCTCGTGGGGGCCGATGTCGACGACCACGTACGGTTCGTTCTGCTCGCGCTGGACCCGCTTGGCCAGTTCCAGCTGCTCGGCCCCGGCGCGACGGGCGATGAACGCCTGCCACACGCTGACGCCAGCCGCCACCACGGCGACGAACACCGCGCTCAGCGAGATCCAGTCCGAAGCTTCCAGGTTCTCCACCCGGGCACCGTAACTGCCAGCGGCCGCACAGCCGAGCTTCCCGGCTCCGGTCGGCGACCGTGCTGGAGGGGTGTCACGCAGCCGCAGTCATCAGTTGATGGCGAGGGCGTGGTACACGGCTTGGCGGGCGCGGTCGACGTCGGCGTCCGTGACTGTCTCGTCGTCCTCGATGCCGGCGAGCCACTCGGTGATCTCGTTGGGGTGCAAGCGATCGAGGTCGGCGGGGATATCGCAGACAGCACTGGCAACGTCCGGGTGCAGATCAATTCTGTCCGGGCCGGGCGCGTGCGAGGAACGCGGCGAGGTCGCCGGCGGCTTCGGGGTGGGCGGTGGCGAGCCGAGCCGCGAACGCCAGTTGGCCGCCGCCTGCGCCCGGAACGAGGCGAGCGAGTTCGGTGAGCAAAGCGGCGTGGGCAAGCACATGTGTCGGCAGCAGATCGGCGGCAGCTGCGCGGGCGGCCGGATCCGCGTAGTGCCCGAGGTGCGCGGCCAGGGCTTGGGCGAGCCAGGCGTCGACGTCCGTCTGCACGTACGAGCCGGCGCGGCGGGTGAGTTCCTCCCGCGCGGCCTCGTCGCCCTCGCGGGGCCCGGTCTCCTCCAGCGTGCCCAGCTCGCGCAGCGCCTGGAGCTCATCGGTGCGGGCCGCGACCCGGGCGGCTTCGCGCAGCTCGGCTTCCCGCGCCGCGGCGGCCGCGGCGTCGGCGGCGAGCTCCGCCTGGACGACGTGGTCGGCGTCCGGGTCGTAGACGGTGCCGGGAGCGGCGTCGGCGAGCAGCTGTCGGATGCGCTCCCACTCCGCGAGCTCCGCGCGGCCACGTTCGTCGTCGGCCAGGTGCTCGTGCCGCGAATCCTGCCGCGCGTCGAACCGGGCGTCCTCGAGGGCCGCCGCGACGTCGGCTGCAGTCATCCCCTTCGCGCGGCGGCGGACCACGCGCCGACCGATACGGGCGTGATCGACCGGCTCGCGGGGCCCGGCCGCGCGAGGAACGGGACGGCGGACAGTGCGCCGGGGCGGCCAAGGCGTGGTCATCAAGGCCTCGCATTCGTCGCTGCGGAAAAGTAGTCGGGCCGCCACCAGAGCGCTGTGCGGCGGCCCATAAATACGGACTGAAAACGTCTGGTCCGCGATCCACAGCTCTTGAAAATTACTCCGGATCTCCGGAGATCGTTCGGGAGGGGTCCCTGCCCGGCCCGGCCATCATGATGGCCCGATCCGGATGACCGTACAGGTCACCGGGGTTTCCAAGGGGCCGCCAAGAGCTGGCCCCGGAGAAGGGAGCACCATGCTTGCCTCACGATCCGGACGCCGCGGTCGCGTGGCCGCACTCACCGCCGCACTGGTGACGGGAGTCCTTTGCCTCAGTGTGACCAACGCGCCATCAGCGCAGGCCGACGAGATCAACACGTTCCACAACGTGGCGACTGAACAGTGCCTGGAATATGGGTACACCTCGGACTGCGACGACCACGAGGCCCAGCAATGGAACGTCCACGTGTGGGCGGACGGCACGCGCGAGCTGAAGAACCTGTTCGTCGACCAGTGCCTCGACGACAGCTTCGAAATGGGGCTGCGCACCTTCCCCTGCAACGTCTCGACCTACCAGAGCTGGTACGTGACCTACTCCGATCAGGGCCCTTGGTTTGAGCTGAGGAACGAGGCGACCGGACGGTGCCTGGACGACAGCGAACACGGGCTGCGCACCATTGACTGCAACGGTTCGACGTACCAGCTCTGGTACTGAACGCCCCAGCGCAAGCTCGCACACCACCGCGCGGCTCAGGGCGAGCCCTAAGCGGTCCCCTGAGCCGCGCTCCTCCATGAAACCGCTGGTTGGCGAAGTGCTGCGGCACCTCGGCGGCACGTGCGGAACGCCATAGCTACCCGCTGGTGAGTGGGTGGGTGCAGACGGGTTCGAACCGCCGACATCCGCCTTGTATGCGACCCCAGCCGACAGTCAGCCGAGGCGGCTGACCTGGCGAGCGCGAGTTAAGACGCAGTTTTGAGGAAACCCTCAACGGGCGCACCTACGACGTGTGCTTCACCAATCTGGTCCACAGCGTCCACACCGCCCCGGGTAGACGGCGCACTGAACTCAACGGAACCTCCGTCGCCGTGGGCGCTCCAAGACTGAGGATGCCCAAGTCGCCACTGTCAGCGGGGTGTTAAGGCCCCGCCGGGTTGGGGAGGTTTGCGATGACAAGGGGAGGGACGTCATGGGGAAGCGAAATGGTGCGCGCAAGGGCGCCCGCCGGTCGGGGAATCCAGCGCGCCGGGAAGCAGAGCGCCTGTACTCGGGCAACGTGCTGGGAGAGCGCATGTACGCGGCCGCCGCCCCCAGAGCCGGAGTGCAGCCGGGTGCTGTCATCCCCGTGGGTGTTCCGGGCCTGCCTGACAGCATCGTGATCCGGGGCGCGGCAGAATCCGACGCCGCCCTGCTGGAGCCTGTGATCCGGATGGCCGACCCGGACAACGCCGACGGCTCCTGGCTGCAGCTTCCCGCCGCGATCAGCCAGAGTCTCGATCCTGATAAGTACACGCACGTACGCGTGGCGGAGGAGACGTCGTCCGGCGCGCTGGTCGGCGGCGCGCTCGCGCTGCCGGCGCCGTGGGCGCTGACTCACCCCATGCTCGTGGGATCACCCAACGCGCACATCGCCGCTGGCCTCGTCGCCGACCTGGACTCCCTCGCGGTCGTCGAAGAGTGGCGTGGGAAAGGCATTGCGCGCGCCCTGGTCGCTGAAGCGGAGAAGGCGATGGGCACACATGAGGAGGGGAAGTTCGGCGCGGCCGTCATGTACGTCACGCACGAACCGGAGCTGACGGACTTCTACGCCGGGCTCGGCTTCACCCTCTCCCCCGACGGCATCGGCATTCCCACGCCAGCGGGGTTCATCTGCCACGGACCGACCAAGGACTACCGCATCTCGGTGAAGCCGCTGCGCACCGGCGTCCAGATGCAGCCGATGCCCACCCCCTACGGGCGACAGCTGGTCATCCACGGAGTCCTGCCCCTCCCCTCGACCTGACCCCGCTCCGCCCAGTATCCGCGCAGGTCGCAGCCATCACGGCTTCAGCGGCGAGGGCCAGGAGCGCTCCTGCGGATACGCGAGCGAGCCCGGACCAACTGGTCGAGCCGAAGCCCAGTACTTGTCACCGGTGAAGCCGGATGAGCTGGCCGACAGGACGGGGTGAGGCAGCCTTGTTGGCACCAACGAGGCATTCGGCTTGTCACAGGTGCTCATTCGGCAGCCTTTCTGTCACCAGTACCGAAGATCGAGAGTCCGTCCAGCTTCCCGACCTGGTGGCCGCCGTTCGCCACGCCGTCGCCCTGCCTGTCATCGCCGCCGACGTGACGGCCGTGCTGCGCGCTGGCGCGGTGGCCGCCATGGTCGGCACCGTTCTGCTGCGCACCAGGAGAGCGGACCCGACCGGGGCTCAGGCCGCTGCTGCGGCCTTGGCTGCCTCCGACGGACGCAGCCAGGTGGGCTTGGAGCCACACGGGGCCTGGACGAACAGGCGGGGCGCTACGGCTGGAGCGTCCATCCCCCCTTCGGCAGTCGGCTCGCGGTTACCCCTTGCATGCTCGGCGACGAGCCCCCATTATCAGGAATCCTGTTAATTTAAGTCTGTAGCGATGGGGTCCAGCCATGTCATTCAGGCCCAGAATCCAGGCCAGAGGGGTTCAGCTGTTGCTCGGCCGAATGATGAGCCGCGTGCACAAGGATCTGCGCTTCACCGACATCCCGAAGCGCACGGAATCCATCCGGGTGGAGACCGGCGCCGGACTGGTGACGTGCACCGTCTACCGCCCGTCGGCCGCCGCCGCAGCCCCTGCCCCCGTGTACGTCAACTTCCACGGCGGCGGGTTCGTGATCACCCGCCCCCAGCAGGACGACCACATCTGCCGCTACATAGCCGCCACGGCCGACTGCGTGGTGATCAACGTGGACTACGCCGTCGCCCCGCAGCGGCCGTACCCCGTACCCGTCACCCAGGCGTACGACGTCACCGCCTGGGTGGCCGAGAACGGCACCGCCAACAACTGGGACGGTTCGCGACTCGCCGTGGGCGGGCACAGCGCCGGGGCCAACCTGACCGCCGCGGTGTGCCGCACCGCTCGGGACCGCGGCACCTTCACGCCCCGCCTCCAGATCATCGACTCGGCACCGCTCGACCAGCTCGCCGACCCGGCCACCAAGCAGTCACCCATCGTCAAGCCCCTGCTCACCCCTCAGCTCATGCGGGTCTTCACCGCCGCCTACGTCCCTGATCCCGCCGACCTCGCCCATCCGCTGGTGTCGCCCGGACTGGCCGACGACCTCGCCGGGCTGCCGCCCGCCCTGGTCATCACCGCGGAGAACGACCGCCTGCGCGACGAGGGCGATGCGTACGCCAAGGCCCTGGAAGCTGCCGGCGTTCCGGTCACCCACCGTTGCTTCGAGGGTGTCGACCACTACTTCACCCACACCGGCCCGGTACCAGCCGGGAAGGAAGCCATCGACCTGATGGCCACCACCCTGCGCACGGCACTCACCGCCTGACCGCTGACAGGGACCGACAGTCCTTGTGACAACACGCTGCCTTGGTGACACCTATCGTGCTTCGGCTCACTGGTCCGGGCTCGCAGGCTGTTCGTGAAACGGCCACTACAGGTCGAAGTCGAGGTGCTCGATGTCGGTGAAGCGGACCTCCTCCAACTGGCCGGCCCGGCGGCCATTGTCCTGGAAGTACACGTCCTTGAGCGCTTCGGCGGCGATCTCCTGCAGGCGCTGGTCAGTGGCGCCCTGTTCCCGGGCGTCGAAGAGGCGGGCGGCGTACTGCGGCGGCAGCGCCACGGTCAAGTGCCGGAGCCGGTCCTCGTCAGTGGAGCCGATCGGCGCGGTGTAGCCGATGCGGGCGCGGGTGTCGATGACGATGCCGCCGGTGGTCGCCGCTTTCTCGCGGGCCTTCGCCCGGATCTGCGGCTGCCACCGGGCCTTCACCTCACGCTCCAGGCGCGCGGCGAGGTCCGGGCGGGGCTTCTTGATCTGGTCCTTCACGTACCGCTCCACGGTGCGCTGGGACACCCGCAGCAGCTGGGAGACCGCCTTGGTGCCCTTGAGCTGCTTGACCAGGTACCGCATCTGCGCGGGCGCGCTCTTGGGCACCGGGCGGGTGAACGCCTTCTGCACCGCCTGCTCCAGGCCGTCCCCGAACAGGGTCATCGTGGCCTTCTCCTACTCTCCGCTGTCGACGTCGGTGACGGTGCCGTCCTTGATGTACCGGGCGAGGTTGAGCTCCGGGGCGTTGAACCGCTCGCGGACCTCTTCGCCCCACAGCACCTCCTGGGTGCCCTCGTGCTTGACCAGGCCCGGGTTGATGCCGAGCTTGAAGCCGCCCGGCAGCGGCTTGCCGTCCCGGTAGGGCAGGAAGTCCAGCGGGCTGGCGCCATCGACCGCGTACACGACGCAGTCGGACAGGATCGCCACCGGGTACTGACCGGTGAACGCCGCATGCTTGACGATCTTCCGGTGGAGGTTGATCCGGGTGCGGGAGATAACCGCCGCGCGGATGTCCGGCCGCCAGGTCGCGCGGGACAGCGCCCGCCACGGCTCGCCCGGCTTCCAGCCCTCGCCCCGGGGCCGCTCGCGCAGCTTGCCCAGGCCGCCCTTGACCGTCGCCTTGACCGCGTCCACGACGATCGCCAGCTGCGGATCGCGCTGCCGCCAGCCGTCCATCGCCGCCAGGAAGTCCGCCGGCGCCATGTCCGCGTCGACACCGAGGTCGGCCATGGTGGCGAGGAAGGCGTCGCGCAGCCGCTGGTACCAGGCGTCCAGGTAGCGGCCGTTGTCGTAGCGCACCCACGCCTCGATCGGCGCGACGTCGTAGCCGAGCTCCACCGCGTACGCCACGGTCGGCGTCGCGTACCAGGCCGGGCCCTGCGGTTGCTCGCCCTTCGGCGTGAACGGGCTGGGCAGCAGAGTGGCGTCCAGGTCCGCCCACTTGTCCTTGCCGACCTTCACCCACGACAGGTCCACATGGCTGAGGTCGACCAGCCAGGAGCCGGGCAGCTTCGCATCGAACACCGGCGCCTTGACGTGCGTGGGCGCACCGAGGCCGACGACCAGGCCGTTGGCGCCGGCGGCGAAGGCCATGTTCACGTCGATGCCGACCAGGTGCCGCAGGGTGCACTCGTCATCGGTCATCGGCCGCGCCCAGTCGTAGGCCTCCTCGAACAGCTTCTCCGCCGGGCCGCGCACGTGGAAGCGCGGCAGGTCCGCCAGGAGCGGGTGCCCGTCGGGGGCCTCGCACGGCGCGCAGTCCACCGGGTCCTTGCCCAGGCTGCCGGGGTTGTGCTCGGAGTGCCGCCTGCCCGTCGCGCCCGGCTCGGAGGCGCGGGTCGGCGGGTGCAGGGCGGTCATCAGTTCCAGGCCGGTGACGGCGGTCGATCCGCGTGGGGTCATCACCCGGGACGCGTACACACCCAGCACGCGGGCCAGTTCCGCCGGCGGCAGCTGTGCGGCCTCGCCCCAGTGGCGGGTGTCCAGCGCGTTCCACGACGGGATGCACAGCTGCACACAGGCCCGCTCCGAACCGGTGGCCGGCCGGTAGATCCGCGCCCACGGCCCGAACCCGCGCTTGGTCAGCTTCCACTCCGCGCGGACCAGCTGCTTGATGACCTTGTGGCCTTCCGGGAGCCGTCCGGCGAGCCGCTCCTCATCCGTGAGGGCGACGGGGAGGCCGTAGCGTTCCAGCGCGGCCTCGGTGAGCACGAGCAGCGGGTCGGCGTCCTTGCCCGGCCCGGACAGCTTCGGCGCCCCGAGCTTCGCCTCGCGCAGGGTCCACTCCACCAGGGAGGGGATCGACTTGGCGGGCACCTCCAGGACCAGCCCGCCGACGCAGTACGCGAGGACCTGGCCATCGGCGTCGACGTCGACGACCGCCAGCGGACCGTTGGCGAAGCGCGGATCCGTGCCACCGGCCGGGGTGCTGGCCGGGGTGGCCTTCCTCACGGCCGGGCGGCGCGACGTCGACGACGTCGTCCTGGCGGTGCGGGCCGGACGCGACGCGGCAGCCGGAGACGCGGCGTTGGCGGTGGGGGCGGGCTGGGTGTCCTGTTCGGCGGTCATGGCCGCAGCGTCGGATGCGGTGTCTGTGGAGACAGGCCGCGCTTCCGGAGCGGGGGCGGGAGCGCTCGCGAACGTCTCGGGCACCGCCGTGTCCTGCTCGGGTGCGGCGGGGTTGGCATCAGCGGGGTACAGCTCCGCGAGCTTGTTGAGCAGGCGTGCGTACGCATCCCGCTCCGGCGGTCTGGGCTCGGTCTTGCCGGACTCCCAGCCGCTGACGGTCGCCCGCCGCACCTCCAGGGCACCGGCCACTTCATCGAGGGTGAACCCGTGAGCCTGGCGCAGCCGCTTGCGTTCCGCCGGCGGCGGCAGCACAGACCTGGACGCGACCAGTGCGTCGACCCGGTCGAACAACTCGGACATGGAACACCTCCAGAGCAACACTCTAGATGAACCGTACAGATGGCGTACGGTTGGCGTACGTATCGCGTATGAAATGCGTGCTTCGGAGGCGTCCGTAGTACAGGGGTCCCTGCCCTGGCTGCACAGGTCCACGCGGCGGACCATGCCGAAAGGGCGTCAGGCTCGACCCGGTGACCGCCGTGTCCGGGTCCTTCCTGGCCGGGGCGGAGCGCCGGCCAGGAGACGAACATCAGGGGGAAGGGTGCCGGCAGGAGCGTTGCGGACCGTGCCGTTGGCCGGGGAGCTGACCGCGTCGCTGATCGATCGAGTTGCGGCCCGCTACGGTCTGCCCGCCGGGAGCGTGCTGGGGCTGTGGACGTGCCGCAACTCCCCCGTCCGGCGAGACGGCGGCGGGGTGCGGGCCGATGCGGAGGTTGTGCTCAACGAGGCCGGACGGCAGGTGCTCGCCGAGCTATGCCGGGTTGAGCCCAAGGTGCTGGCGCGGGCTCTGCCGGCCTTCACCGTAGACGACCCCAAGATCAGCACCGGCAAGGAGGCCGGAGTGGCGCAGGCGCGGTGGCGGGCGGCGGGCGCGGTGGTGGGTCCGGCCGCGTTCGGCTGCCGGCTGTGCACTGCGCGGCGCACCGGGCAGGCGGTACAGGCGGTACAGGCGGTGCGGTACGTGCCGCACTGGCAGCGGGTCTGCCTTAGGCACGGACGCTGGCTGCTCGACGCGGACGCCGACCAGCCGCTCGAGCACCTCGATCTGCGCGGCGTTGCGGAGGTGGTCACAGCGCAGCGGCAGTGGCCCTCGGTAGCGCGGCGTGCGGTGCGGGCCGGGGTGGAGCCGGAGCAGGTGTTCACGCTGGCGCATGCGGTGGTGGCCCGGTGGTGGGAGCAGGCCCTGTACTGGGAGCAGGAGGAGATCTGGCCCTACCGTCTGCACCACCTTGCGGGCGGCAGCGTGGGCGGCGAGTTGGCGTGGTGGCGGATCGTCGGCCGGGACGCGGCCGTCTTCCCGGAAGTCGTGGCTGTGGCGGGAGCGCTGCTGGAGCCGGCGACGGCCGAGCTGGCCTGGCGGGCAAGCGGGGGGATGCGGCCTCGGGCACGGGGCAAGGACGATCCGTTGTGCCACCGGCTGGGCGAGCGGGTGGACCGGGACTGGCTGGGGCCGCTGGCCGCGGCCGACTACGGCGGCCCGCTGAGCGACTGGAGGGGTGCGATCGTGCGCGCCCGCCGCGGCAGCGGGCCGCCGGGGTGGCGGGACGATCCGTGGCATCTGAAGCGGGAGCAGCAGCCCGCAACGATGGCCGGCCAGCTGCGTGTCATGGCGGCGGAGGCACAGGCGGGCGGCTCGGGTACCCGGTGGCGTGCCACCGTTTCTGCCGAACACCGCTTCCACATCACGCGGTTGCTCGACGAGGCCCGCGAGGAGCTGGCGCAGCTGCGCGGCGCTCAGAGCGGCACCACCGCCGAGGTGGCCCGCACGCTGCTGGAGCACCTCAGTCAGAGTGCCGAGCTGATCGACCGGGCCGTGCTGCATACCGCCGCCGCGGCCGTCGCGGCCGGGGTGGCTCTTGAGGAGGTGACCCAGTGGTCCCGCCTGCCCACCGAGGAGCTGGCACGGGTTCTTGCCGCGGGCCAGGTCGACGACTGACGCCCCCCGGGGACTGGTGCCGTGGGGCTGTGAAGGGCGGTCTCGTAGGCGGTCTAATCGGACATCAGTTGCCCAATGGGGTGGCTTTGTCGAGATCGAGCTCGATGGTGTTCTCGTGGTCGGGGGCGAAGCGGGCGTTGAAGTGGAGAACTACCGGGCGAGTGCCTTCCGCTTCGTAGGTGTAGTCGTTGACGAGGGAGACCGAGAAGTCGGAGTCCTCGTCGTGGTCGGAGACGTGGATGAAGCCCTCCACGTGGGCTTCGGCCTCTGCGGTGACGGTGGCGAGGAGCTGAACGGGCTCGGCGTCGGGGTCGGTTCCGTAGACAGCGGCTCGTACGGTGTCCGGGTGCACGTCGATCGCCGCAAGGCGTGGATCGTCGAGTGGGAGACGGAGTTCGTCGAAGTCCAGGCCGGCTCCATACGGCTCGACCCGGTCGACGTCATCGATCTCCCGGCCTGCCAGCTCATCACACGCATCTTTGACAGCCTGTTGCAGGCGGGTGCGCAGGTGAACATCCGTCGCCAGCCGGTCCTGGAACGTCAGCTCGGCGGCGTCCTGTGCGCTCTTCGGCAGGATCTGGGCGAGGTCCGCGAGCCTGTCCAGGCGCTGTACGGCCGGGATCTTGCCGTCTAGGGGCTGCAAGCCCATGGCGTACACCTGTTTGTCCTGCGGGGGCTGTCCGGTGAGGTCCGCGAGGAGGGCACGGGCGACCGTGTCGGTCTTCTGGTCTTCGCAGAAGTCGCTGTGGTTGCTGGTGATGAAGTACAGCGTGTCCTCGGGACCGAGGTGTTCGGCTCCGTGCTCGGCGATGCTCGCCCAGATGAGCATGTCGCGGTACCCGTCCGAGCCCTTCTTTCCTCCGCCGCCCTTGGCGCGGAAAGGCCTCTCCTCACGCAGCATGCGCCCCAGGATCTCTTTGTGGGACATGCGCGGGAGGGGCAGGATGACCGCGCCGACCCTGTCCAGCCGCGCTCGAAGCCACTTCTCGTAGCCGCTCTGAAGCGCGGCGACTTCGTCGTGCCGTCGCTCGACGGAGGACTGGCTGTCCCGGTCCCAGGCCAGTTCGTACAGGGCGTTGTCGGCGTCGCTCAGCTTCCTCAAATGGTCGTCGAGGTGGCCCCGGTAGTGCCGCATTGCCTCTTGGATCACGACCTCCGGGACCCATAGCTCGGCATGTCCCTTCAGAGCCCAGACACGCATCTGCGACCAGGCGCTTTTCGAGAGGGTGAGGTCGGTGAAGAACTCTGTGGTGTCCACTGCGACCACAGGGATGCGCCTTGGCGGCATCGGCGGCACGTCTTCCTTTCAGGTGGCTGAAGATGCCTCATTGTGCAGCGGAGAGCCGCCCCGCGTGGCGCGCATACTGCTCGCGGGGCGGGCGGGAAGGTGCAGAGACCCGCACTGACACGGGCGGCACCCAGGTGGCACCTTGGGCGCGCACGCTTATGACGAGGGGCCGGGAGCCGAGAAGAACGTGTCCTGGTTACCACCCGGTTCGCCTGCGCAGCGCGACCGGCATGACGTTGTCTGGAGTACGTGATCATCGACAGCAGCCAGGACGGCGCGCCAGCCGGCTTACCCGCCGTCGCCGGCAGCGTCTACCGGGTACCGGAACCCGGCACGCTGGAGGCGGAGTTCACCGGGGTGGACGGCACGCTCGTGCAGCGCCGCTGGGTGGAGGCGGCCGTCGCGGTGCGGTTCGAGCAGCTGGCGCCGGTGGCGGCGTTCCCGGTGGTGCCGGGGCGGCGGCGGGGGCCGGGC